>CAVEDD010000044.1:0-14385 GCA_963614515.1 Treponemataceae bacterium
GGCTGGAACATAGGAATCGGCATCGCGCTGAGTTTCTCCTACATCCTTTTCATGAAGTTCAGCGAGATGTTCGTCTATACGGACACCCTTCCGCCGGGCTGGGCGCTGTGGCTGCCTAACATAATCTTCGCCGTCATCGCCGCGGTGCTCTACCGCATAGCCCCGAAGTAGAGAGGGGCTGTGGCTTCGCCGCCGTGGCTATCGGACTCTCAACTTCTGCCCGATGCGCAGAGTCGATGTCGATTTGATTCCGTTGAGCCTGCATATTGCGCTCACCGTGGTCCCGTTGTTTATCGCGATTCTGCCCAGAGTGTCCCCGGACTTCACGATGTGCCATTTCATCGCTTTCAGCGCGGCTTCTTCCGCCGCATCCTCCTCGGCGCTTTTCAGCTCATCGTCGAAATTCTGTTCGTAGTTGCTGAACTGGCTGAGGTACTTTTTCTTCAGGACGAACATCCTGTGGCGGAGCACTCCGGTCTCGAAGTCGATGAGCCACTGCGGGTCGAACGCGTAGCCTTTGTAGCGGGTCTCGAAATGCAGGTGCGGTCCCGTTGAGCGTCCGGTGCTTCCTCCGAGTCCGATCACATCTCCGGCATTCACCCAGTCTCCGGCCGTGACATTCCTCTTGGAGAGATGGCCGTAGAATGTCTCAAGCCCGTTTTCGTGACGGATTACGACGACATTGCCGTAGCCGTGCATGGTCGTGGAGATGCGGACCTTGCCGTTGAACGCCGCATAAACCGGAGTGCCAGTGGTGAGCGGAAGGTCCACTCCCTGGTGCCTGCGGCCGCGTCTCGGCCCGAATTTCCCCCGGGGGTTCACCTTGCCCTGATAGGGGCAGGCGTAGCTGCTTAGGCTGTCAACCAGCCATATCGCCGAGTAGGAGGGGAGTGAGTCCCACGCGAGTTTGTACGGATCCACCGAACGGTTGTCCCACGCCGTGTTGAAGACCTCGCTGTCGTAGGCGAAATCCTCCGTCTTGATATATTTCCACGTGCCGTTGCCGAAAAGTACCACCTTCACGAAATCCGCCATCGTGTCCAGCGTGTCAACAGGGTCGGACTCCGTGACCACCAGCGGCTTCACGGCCTGGCGCGGCAGTCTCGGGACGAGTTCGTTCTCGGTCGTGGGGAATCTGAACTGAGGGTTGGCGGTGGGAATGTTCTCGTCCACCACCCTGCCGTTTTTCTGGGCTGCGGCGGCAAGCGGCAGCAGGACGGAGAACATCGCGGCGATGCGCTTCAATCCTCTCATACCCTCACTCCTCCGAACTTGTAGGTGAGAAGGGCCGTCACCTTTGAAAGACGGTCGGCAAGCAGCTCCTCCGAATCCGCCTCGCAGATGAATCTCAGATAAGGTTCCGTGTTCGACGGGCGCACATTGAACCACCATCGCGGGAATTCGACCCTGTAGCCGTCGAAGTCCATGCTCGCGGTCGGATCTTCCTGCGACACGAAAAGTTCCCGCACCGCGTCCATCGCCCCTTTCTTGTCCTCAACTTTGAAATTCACCTCGCCGGAGCTTTTGTATTTTGCAATCCCTGCGATGAGCCGGCTGAGCGTGATTCCCTTCCTCTTCATGTCGGCGATGACGTTCAGCACGAGCATCGAGGCGAGCAGCCCGCTGTCGGAGTAGAAGAAGTCGCGGAAATAGTAGTGCCCGGCAAGTTCGCCGCCGTATATCCCGTCCAGTTCGCGCAGCTTTGTCGCGGCGAATGCGCGGCCGACTTTCCACGTGGCCATCTGCGCCCCCATCGGGACGAGGTATTCGCCCACGGCCTTTGAACTGCGGATGTCCTGCAGCACGATGCCCCTGTCCCCCCTCTTTTCGAGGAAATAGTGCCCGAGTACGGCAATCATCAGATCCGGGGATATGAAACTGCCGTTTTCGTCTATGAACATCGTCCTGTCGGCGTCTCCGTCATAGATGACCCCGACATCGGCTCCGGTTTCGCGCACAAGCGTCTGGAGCGCGACGACATTTTTCGGCACGAGCGGGTTGGGTTCGTGGTTCGGAAACCGCCCGTCAATGGTGTCGAAGATGTAGGCCGGGCTGTCTCCGAAGATGTCCTTTGCGAAGAGATTCGCCATCCCGTTCGAGAGGTCCATGGCGATTTTGAGATCCGACCAGTCCTCCCTGTATTTGAGAAGGAAGTTCAGATAGTCCTGCCGGATGTCTTTCTCGACCACCGTCCCTTTGACCTGCGCCGGTGTGCAGGGCTCGCCTTCTTCAATCCACTGCTGGATTTTTCCCAGTCCCGCATCGAATCCGACGGCTGCAGCGTTCGTCGTGGAGACCTTCATCCCGTTGTAAATCGCGGAGTTGTGCGAAGCCGTAATCTGTACTGATGCATTGAAGCCGTAGTTGGCCGTTCCGAAATAGACCATCGGCGTGGTGCTCAGGCCTATGTCATAGACGTGCGCTCCGGCGTCCGTGATTCCACGGATCACCGCATCGTGGATTTCGTCCGACGACACGCGGCAGTCCCGGCCGAGAAGCACTCTGTCGGCTCCGAGAAGCTTCGGTATGAAAAATCCGATTTTATATGCCGTCTCCCTGTTCCAGTCGACATTCCAGATTCCTCTGATGTCGTATGCGTGAAATACTCCCATAATTTTTTTTATTTTGTCCGGTATCTCGTCTGAACCTTGCGCGAGGCGATGTTCTGTAGCTTTCTTGAAATCATCTTCTTCCGGATCGGGGAGAGTTCATCGACAAATAGCCTGCCATCGAGATGCGCCATCTCGTGCTGCACCATCCGACAGCCGAATTTGTCGAAAACTTCCACCTGTTTTTCGAATTTTTCGTCGTAGTACTCGACTTTCATCGATGACGGTCTCACGACTTCCGCATATATCCCCGGAACGCTGAGGCAACCTTCCGAATATGAACAGGTCTCCTTGCTCTCTTCGAGGATTTTCGGGTTTATCATCGTGCGTCTGAAATCCTTGAGATACGGATATGTGTCCGTGAGCTCCGACCCGTCGACGATGAGGACCCTCAGCGGAACGCCGACCTGAGGGGCGGCGAGTCCGCATCCGTCCGCGTTCTTCAGCGTCTCCTTCATATCTTCGACGAGCCTTGTCAGCTCTTCCTTTTTCGTCAGGTCCGCCTCGTCATCGGCACGGCGGAGCACATCCTGACCATATAAATATATAGGTAAAATCATATTGTGTTTATATTTTTATTTCTGTCCATATGGCTCTGCAGGATTATTGCGGCGCTGATTTTGTCCACGCTCTCCTTGTCGCGGCGGTCCTTCTTCTTCATTCCGCCGTCAATCATCGCCCTGTGCGCCAGAACCGACGTGAACCTTTCGTCCTCCGTCACGACCGGAATGTCCGGGAACGCCTTGCGCAGCGTCCGCAGGAACACGTCGACATCCGCGGCGGCCTCTGACGGTCTTCCGTTCATATTCATCGGATATCCCACCACAAACTTCACGACATTTTCGTTTCGGGCGTAAGTTTTGAGATATTCTATTATCTTTGCAGAATGTACCGTATCCAAGGCAGACGCGAAGATTCCGAGCGGATCGCTCACCGCGACTCCGACTCTCTTGCGTCCGTAATCTATGCCGACAAGTCTGTCCATCGGATGCAAAGTTAATGCTAAACTATGGCTCGACAAAATAAAGATAAAAAAGTACGCCGCTATGTACTGGAGCTTATCGAGGCCGACACGCACAAGCCGTTGAATTCAGTGAGATTCTCCCGGACGGCGGTGGTGCTCACT
The DNA here is from genome assembly GCA_963614515.1 of Treponemataceae bacterium. Classification (GTDB taxonomy): domain Bacteria; phylum Bacteroidota; class Bacteroidia; order Bacteroidales; family UBA932; genus Cryptobacteroides. Next base: position 3,736 of record CAVEDD010000044.1, read on the forward strand.
CTCGTGAACGTCCTCCTGTTGCTTTGTGTGCTGATCTATTGCGTGATCGCGTTCACTCCGATAAGAACCCTGATCCCCGGCTATCCTGACGCGAATACGAAGCGTGCGGCCATCAGAAACGTCATACGCATCGACTCCCTCGAGAAGGTCGTGGGACGCTGGGAACTTTATTCCGAAAACCTGCGCAGGGTCGTGGAAGGGGACGAGACGGTCGATGTCGGGAGCATCCTCTCCGGGACTGACACATATGAGGAGGCCGCATCAGATGAGCCTGAGGGTATGTCTGACGCGGAATTCCGTGAAGCTGTGGTCAAGGAGGAGCAGTTCGACCTGTCGCCCGGCAGGAAGAAGGAGCTTCCGATAGAGGGCATACATTTCTTCACCCCGCTCAAGGGCGTGGTCAGCGTGCCTTACGACAAATATGTGCATCCTTATATAGACCTGACCGCTCCGGCGAACTCTGTCGTGAAGGCGGCTCTCGACGGCACGGTAATCTTCACGGGATGGAACGACGATGCGGGGTACACGATTCAGATTCAGCACCCCGACGATATAGTGTCCATCTGCCAGCACGCGGGGAAACTGCTGAAAAACACAGGGGACAAAGTCCTGGCGGGGACTCCGATTGCGCTTATCGGCGGCACGGGTGACCTTGCCGTCGGAGACCATCTGCGTTTCGAACTGTGGTACAGGGGAGAGTCCGTGGACCCTGCGAAATATGTCAATTTCTGACGGCGATGGAAAAGAGAAGAATCGCGATACTCGGTTCTACGGGTTCCATAGGCCGGCAGGCGCTGGATGTCGTCAGGCAGCATCCCGATTTGTTCGAGGTGGAGCTGCTTACGGCCAACAACAGTTCCGGACTGCTTGTGGAGCAGGCTGTCGAGTTTGACGCCAACAATGTTGTGATATGCAATGAAGCGAAATATGCCTCTGTGGCGGACGCGCTGCAGCCGAAGATGATAAAGGTCTTTGCGGGGATGGACTCCGTCTGTGAACTCGTGAAATCGGACAACATCGACATAGTCCTCACCTCGATGGTCGGATTCAGCGGGCTGCGTTCCACTGTTTCCGCTCTGGAGGCAGGCAAGACGGTCGCGCTGGCGAACAAGGAGACGCTTGTGGCCGCAGGTCCGATTGTGATGAAGATTGCGGAAGAGAACCGCGCGGCGGTTCTCCCAGTGGATTCGGAACACTCGGCAATCTTCCAGTGCCTTCTGGGCGCGAAAGGCAACGGAATCGAGAAGATTCATCTCACGGCCTCCGGCGGGCCTTTCCGCACCTGGGACAAATCGCGGATAGCTTCCGCGAAGGCCTGCGACGCGCTCAAGCACCCCAACTGGAGCATGGGGAGCAAGATAACGGTGGACTCGGCGACGATGATGAACAAGGGATTCGAGGTGATCGAGGCCAGATGGCTTTTCGGAGTGGCTCCGGAGAGGATAAACGTGGTCGTGCATCCCGAGTCCGTGGTGCATTCCATGGTGGAGTATGCGGACGGGGCGGTGGTCGCGCAGATGGGCTGTCCGGACATGCGCGAACCGATTCAGTTCGCTCTCGCCTATCCGTACAGGCTTCCGCTGGACAACCGCAAGCTGGATTTCGCGCAGCTCGGCTCACTCACTTTCGAGCGTCCCGATCTGTCGAGGTTTCCGGCCCTTTCCCTTGCCTATTCGGCGACGGAACGCGGCGGGAACATTCCCTGCGCGATGAATGCGGCGAACGAGGTGGCGGTGGCGGCATATCTCCGCGATGAAATCAGTTTCTACGGCATCTCCGGACTTGTTTCCGAATGTATGGAACGGATTCCGTTTGTCGGGGCTCCGTCGCTTGACGACATTTTCGCGACGAATGACGAAAGCGCCGCTTTGGCGCGGACATTGATTGCATCTCGGCGGTTCTGACGGCTGATGCAACGGGATGGGCGCTACAGCCGCGGAACGTTACAAAACGGAAAGATAAATCAGGAAGATAAATCAGGAAGATAAAATATGATAGTCCTCATAAAGACACTGCAGGTCATTCTCGCGCTTTCGGTTCTGATTCTGTTTCACGAACTCGGACATTTCACCTTCGCCAAACTCTTCGGAATCAGGGTGGAGAAGTTCTATCTTTTCTTCGACGCGGGAGGAAAGGCGCTGCTGCGTTTCAAGCCGAAGAATTCCGACACGGAATACGGCATAGGCTGGCTTCCGCTCGGCGGCTACTGCAAGATTGCGGGGATGATTGACGAGTCGATGGACACCGGGCAGCTGAAAACAGAACCGAAGCCCTGGGAAATGCGTTCCCATCCGGCGTGGCAGCGGCTGCTCGTGATGGCCGGGGGAGTGCTGTTCAATTTTCTCCTCGCCATAATCATCTATATAGGCGTGCTCGCCGGCTGGGGACAGTCCTACATCAGCAACGAAGGCAGCGACATCTATGTCAATGAACTCGCCTACGACATGGGGTTCCGCACCGGAGACCACATCATCGCCTATGACGGCGTTCCGGAGGAGAATTTCGGCCTGCTGCAGGCCGACCTCGCGAGAAACGAAGTCCATAGGGTGACTCTCCTGCGCGGGGGCGACACTCTTGACCTCTATGTCGACCAGAGCCGCATCGGCGAAATCCTCAACACTCCCGGGATGTTCGACCTCGCCCTCCCGTTCGTGGTAGACAGTATTCCTCCCGCATCCCCCAACTATGCGGGCGCACTCAGGCGCGGTGACCGGATAATCGCAATCGCCGGGCAGAGTGCTCCATATATGCAGGACAGCCGCGCCCTTCTCGGCGGATATGCCGGCGGCAATGTGACGGCGGAGGTTCTTCGCGGGGGCGACACGCTTTCGCTTGAGGTGGCCGTCGACACTCTCGGCAGAATAGGCGTGTTCACTGCGGCGCCGAACATCAGGACGAAGACCTACGGCATCCTGGAGTCCATTCCGGCGGGTTTCTCCTACACGTTCACCACCATCGGAGACTATCTCAAGGATATGAAGCTGGTGTTCACCCCGAGCACCGAGGCCTACAAGTCCGTGGGCAGTTTCATCGCCATCGGGCAGGTTTTCCCGTCGGCGTGGAACTGGTACGCTTTCCTCAACATCCTCGCGCTTCTTTCGGTGATGCTCGGGGTGATGAACCTGCTTCCGGTTCCGGCGCTTGACGGCGGGCACATAATCTTCATACTCTACGAGATGCTCACGGGGCGGAAGCCGAGCGACAAGTTCCTCATAGTGATGCAGATTATAGGTATGATTCTCCTGTTCGGACTGATGATTCTCGCTTTCGGCAACGACATAGTCCGTCTGCTGCGGTAGCCCCCGGAACATCGGATTACAGAATGTCAATTGAATACCAGTTTTCAGAATATCGATAAAAATACAGAATGATGAAAAAGTTCAGAATCGTTTTCGCTCTTGTTTTCGCGGCGTTCCTGTGCATATCCTGCGGCGAACGCAAGAAAGCCCTTCTGCCGAATGTCAGCGGCAAGGCCGGTGAAGTGCTCATCGTGATTGAACAGGCGTACTGGGAGGGGGTTCTCGGTTCGGCGATTCGCGACACCCTCGCTTCCGACTGCCCGTTTCTGCCCCAGCGGGAGCCGCTCTATTCTGTGGTCAACATCACCCCGGTGACATTCACCAATATATTCCAGATTCATCGCAACATCCTGATATGCAATGTGGATTCCCGCGTTTCCGAGCCGGGTGTCCGTTTCCTCAGCGATGTGTGGGCGCGCCCCCAGTGCGTGATACGGCTCGATGCCGTCGACGAGGCGTCCGCCGTGCAGCTTTTCATGGACAATAAGGTGAAGATTGCCACGATGCTGGAGCAGGCCGAGCGCAACAGGGTGATAGCCAATTCAATCCAATATGAAGAAAAGGGGATTCGCCCTGTCCTTGAGGAACGTTTCGGCGGTTTCGTGCATTTCCCTGTCGGATATGCCGTGCGCAAGGTGACTGACGATTTCGTATGGGTGGCCTATGAGACGCAGTACACCAATCAGGGAATGTTCATCTATAAATATCCTGCCGGAGAAGCCCCGTTCACCGTGGAGAACCTCGTGACACGGAGGAATGAGTTCCTGAAAAACTATGTGCCCGGGATGTTCGACAACACCTACATGATCACCAGCCCGATTGTGGAGCCTTCCGTCAAGTATCTGAAATATCAGGGGCGCGACTTCGCCGAGATGCGCGGCTATTGGGAGGTCTATGGCGACTATATGGGCGGCCCGTTCGTCTCCCACTCTTTCTACAGCCCGGACGGAAAGTGGATTGTGACTCTCGATGCGTTCGTATATGCTCCGAAGTACGACAAGAGGCACTATCTGCGGCAGGTCGAGTCGCTGCTCTATTCGTGGGAGTGGAAGGCTGACGGGAGTCAACAGTGAAAAAGCCGTTGTCGGAATTGATTGGCGAAAATTAGTGGCAAAAATATTTTGCTCTCTGAAAAATATTGCATACCTTTGCAATCCCTTTGAAAAAGGCTTTTGAAAAAAGCTTCCGGATTTCAGGGGGATTTCCGTGCGGTGGGTTCGTATAACGGTTAGTACTCAAGATTTTCATTCTTGCAATAGGGGTTCGATTCCCCTACCCACTACTAAAAATATAAAAAAGTACAATAATGGCACAGCATGCATCAGCAGACAAGCGCAATCGTCAGAACGAGAGGCGCCGCTTGCATAACAAGTATTATGCGAAGACTACACGCAACGCGATACGCGCGTTGAGGGCTATGACCGTAAAGAGCGAAGCCGAGGCTTCAGCGCCGAAAGTCTATGCGATGATTGACAAACTCGCGAAAATCGGCGTAATCCACCAGAACAAGGCGGCGAACCTCAAGAGCGGTATCCAGATTTACATCAACAAGCTCGCCTAATCGGAGACCTTTCTGAAAAAGAGGTTTCAGCCATACTTCACGGAAGCCTCCGCGCTTCCGTTTTTTTAATATCGGGATGTAGCGCAGTTGGTAGCGCACTACGTTCGGGACGTAGGGGTCGGGCGTTCGAGTCGCCTCATCCCGACAAACGGCAGCAAGACGCAAGTTTTGCTGCCGTTTTTCATGCCAACAGTTGAATGGAAAAGAGGGTGAAACTGCATTGGAAACCAGTGGGATACGCATGTTTCCGCTAATGTGTAAATGATTTCTCGATGAGGAGCAGCGTCATAAAGCCGAGAAGCAGGGCGTAGGTGGCCTGTTTCTGGTAGCCGTGCGCATGGGTCTCGGGTATCATCTCGTCGCTCGTGACATAGAGCATGGCACCGCCTGCAAAGCCGAGCATGACGGGCAGCAACGACTGCGACACGCTGCCGAGGGCGAAGCCGAGCCACACACCGACGACTTCGAGCAGTCCGATGGCGATGGATATGGCGAAGGTGCGCCAGGGCTTCACTCCTGCCAGCAGCAGCGGGGCTATGACGACCATGCCTTCGGGCACGTTCTGCACGGCGATGCCGAGGCTCACCGTCCAGTTTGCCGATGCCGTGCCGCACACGCTCACTCCCGCCGCCATGCCCTCCGGCAACTTGTGCAGGGCAATGGCCATCACGAAGAGCATTACACGGTTGAGCGAGGCGTTGTTGCGGTGCTGCTCGGCATCGAGCCCCGTGATGTGGTGGAGGTGCGGCGTGACATGGTCGAGCACGTTGAGGAAGAACGCTCCGCACATCACTCCCGCCGCCACAAGCCACCACTGCTCCGCCGTCTCGAAGGCAGGGACAATCAGTCCCAGCGTGGATGCCGCCAGCATTATGCCTGCGCAGTAGCCGAGCGTGGTGTCGTTCCATTTGTGCGGCAGCTCCTTCACAAGAAATCCGAGAATGCTGCCTATCACCGTTGCGCCGCAGAGTCCGGCGGCGCTGATCCATACCTGTGTCATAGTCCTGTAGTCTTTATGTTATGAGAGAGCTCCGTCGGCGGCCTTCCCTGCCGGTGCTTATTCCAGATTCATGTCGAACCGGTCGATATTGCCGGTGCGGTGGGCAAACTGTCTGGTGGTGGCGGAGATGCCGAAGAGCGGTGAGTAGGTGCGCACCTTGACTGTCTTGCCGTCGGGCATGAACTCGAGGATGCGCAGCCAGCCGTCGCCGCCGTTGCCTTCCCATCCTCCGCCGAGTGTCTGCACGTTGAACATCATCTGGTGAACGTCCTTGCCTGCGGCGTTCTTGTCACAACGGTAGGCCACGGCATCGGCAAACTCGCCCGGCTTGCCGGTGTGTCCGCATATCACGAGGCGTATGTTGGGAGTGTCATTCACGAGTTTGTCCCAGATGTCCTGCCCGTAGTTGGCGGGCTGTATGGCATAGTTCTCGTTGGCAGTGCGCTTGGCGGTGCGTTCTTTCAGGAAGGAATGGGTGATGAAGATGACGCGGTGGGAGGCGTATTTCTCGCTCGTACACAGCTTTTTTGCCCATTCCAGCACCTCGGTGCGCGGTGCCCACTCGGCAGCAACGACGAGAATTTTGCCCCAGGTGGGCTCGTCGAATTCGTAGGCGGCATTCTCCAAAGAGTTCACCCCCATGCGGTTGGGGAAGGTGGCAACGACGCATCCGCCCCATTTGCTGTTGCGCTCCACAGGGAAGTATTCGGGGAAATGCGTGAAGCTCTCGTCGCCCCGCACATAGCCGTACTCGTGGTTTCCGGTGGCAATGATGTAGGGCACGCGGTTGTCGAGGCGTTCCATGCAGTGCGACGCCCACTGCCACATCTGGCGGCTGGTCTGGTCGGTCATGGCACGGTTGGGCACGAGGTTGTCGTTCTGCTCCACAAGGTCGCCCGTGAGGAGTACGGCACGGATGTTGAGCTGCGCTATGTTGTCGGCACACCACGCTGTGCAGAGTTCGTAGAGAGGCTGGTTGCAGGCATACTTGGTGTAGCCCTGCGGGTCGCCCATGAGAATCATTGAGAACGAGCGCGGGTCGGTGAGTGTCTGTTGGTCGGCACGGTGTTGTGCGGATGCTGCAAACGTGGCAGCGAGCATTAGCATAATTGATACAATTTTCCTTTTCATGTTTTCAGCATTTAAGTTGTAGTTTTATTGTCTCGTCAAATTCTAATTACTGGTTTGGGATAAATGAACAATAAATAAGATGAGGCACGTTTTCTCAGTCGTCGGCAAGTGCGAAGTCGAGCTGTTTCTTCTCGAGGTTGGCGGAAGCCACCCTGATGCGTATCGGGTCGCCGAGCTGGTACTTGTGGCGCCGCCGCCGTCCCACGAGGCAGTAGTTGCGCTCGTCGAAGTCGTAGTAGTCGTCGTCAAGATCGCGCATGGGCACGAGTCCCTCGCAGTGGTTCTCGTCAATTTCGCAGTAGATGCCGTAGCTCTGTATGCCCGAGATGTGGGCGTCGTAGGTGTTGCCCACACGTTCCGACATGAACTCCACGGCCTTGTACTTTATGGAGTCGCGCTCGGCGTTGGCGGCTATCTGCTCCATTTCCGACGAGTGCTCGCACAGTTCCTCGCAGCGTTCCTTGTTGGCGGAGCGGCCTCCCTGCTGGTAGCGCGTGAGGAGACGGTGCACCATCGTGTCGGGGTAGCGGCGGATGGGCGACGTGAAATGCGTGTAATAGTCGAATGCCAGTCCGAAGTGCCCGATGTTGTGCGTGGAGTATTTCGCCTTCATCATAGCGCGCAGGGCGACGGTCTGTATGAGGTTCTGCTCACGCTTGCCCTCGCATGAGGACATGAGCGTGTTGAGCGAACGTGCCAGTGCGCCCTTGGTGCCGGCGGTCTTCATCTTGTAGCCGAACTTCACCACGAACTCGCGCAGCGTCTCCAGCTTCTGCGGGTCGGGGTTGTCGTGCACGCGGTAGGGCAGCGTCTTGGCTTTCTGCCCCTTCTTCACCTTGCCGACACTCTCTGCTACGGTGCGGTTGGCAAGTAGCATGAACTCCTCCACGAGTTTGTTGGCATCCTTGGAACGCTTGAAGTAGCAGCGCACGGGGCGGCCTTTCTCGTCTATGTCGAAGCGCATCTCCTCGCGATCGAACTTCACTGCGCCGTTCTTGAAGCGTGCCGCACGCAGCTTCTTGGCAAGGCGGTCGAGCTGTATGAGCGCATCGGCGTTCTCGCCCCGGTATCCTCCTTTTGGAGCGGCAGGCGCAGGTTCGCCCGTCCCGTCCTTCACGCCGTTGTCCTCGAGCAGTTGCTGCACCTCTTCGTAGGCATAGCGGCGGTCGGACTTTATCACGGTGTGCACGATGCGGTAGGCTTTCACCTTGGCGTCGGCGTCAAGGTTGAATATCACTGAAAACGCCAGCTTCTCCTCGTTGGGGCGCAGCGAGCAGATGAAGTTGCACAGGCGTTCGGGCAACATGGGTATGGTGCGGTCGACGAGATAGACGCTCGTGGCGCGCTTCACGGCTTCCTTGTCGATGACGGAGCCTTCCTTCACGTAATGGCTCACATCGGCTATGTGCACGCCCACCTCCCACAGTCCGTCTTTCAGCGGCTTTATGGAGAGCGCATCGTCGAAGTCCTTGGCGTCACGGGGGTCGATGGTGCAGGTGAAGGTGCTGCGGAAGTCCTCGCGCCCGGCATAGTCGGCAGGCGTAATCTCGCCGGTTATCTTCTCGGCGGCTTCCTCAACGTTTTTCGGATACCTGTAAGGCAGGCCGTATTGTGCCAGTATGGTGTGCATCTCCACATCGTTGTCGCCCGACTTGCCGAGTACGTCCACCACCTCGCCTATCATGTTGCGGTGGTCGGCATCGGGCCACTGCATTATCTTCACCACCGCGTTGTCACCGTCCTTGCCGCCCTTGAGCTTGCGGCGCGGGATGATGATGTTGCTCGGAAGCACGTTTCCGGGCGATATGAGGAACACAAGGTCGTGGTCGAAACTCAGGCGGCCCACGAAAGTGTCCTTCGCGCGGCTGAGTATCTCAATCACCTGCGCCTCCTTTATGTGGTTCTTGCGGCGTGCCATGCAGGCGAAACGCACACGGTCGCCCGTGAGTGCCCACATGGAATTGCGCTCCGCCACGAAGACGGGCTTGTCGCTTCCGTCGGGGGTGACGCTGTTCTTGCCGTTGCTCTTGCGCATGAACACGCCTTCCTGCACCTGTCCTTTGGTGTTGAGCTGGTAGGCATTGTCGGACACTTTGGTGAGGAAGTCGTCCCATGCCATTTCCTCCATTATGTCGATGGCGAGCATTTTAAGCGGGTGGGTGTCGAGTTTCAAGGCACGGAAAGTGTCCTTGAACGACACCGGCTTGCCCGGATTGGAGGCGAAAAACTCTTCAATTCTCCTCACAAGCTGTTTTTTTGACATGCGCTTGCCGCCTTTCTTTTCTTTTCCCATAGTCTTTTCCGTTTACTTTCCGCGTGCGTGCCAATGCCTGCCGCACGCGTGTATAATGCGTTGCAAATAAACAAAAAAAGTTTGAAACGGCGGCATTTTGACTGTGAAAAAAGCATTACATGAGGAGAAAAGGGCGTTATATTCCTTATTTTCATTAACTTTGCACCCTACAAAGTGTTTCAAGACATCAATGGCAAGCAAAATATTGATAACCGGTGCCAGCGGTTTTATCGGCAGCTTCATAGTGGAGGAGGCCTTGGACAGGGGAATGGAAGTGTGGGCAGCAGTGCGCCGCACGAGTTCAAGGCGTTATCTGCAAGACTACCGGATTAACTTCATCGAACTTGATTTCGATTCCGAAGAGAGGCTCAGGGAGCAGCTCGGAGGGCACGAGTTCGACTATATAGTGCATGCGGCAGGCGTGACGAAGTGTCTGGACAAGGCCGACTTCCACAGGGTGAACGCCGAAGGCACGCGCCATCTGGTTGAGGCTGTGCTCGCGCTGCGCATGCCCATAAAGCGATTCGTCTATCTCAGTTCGCTCAGCGTGTTCGGCGCGATACATGAAGAGCAGCCCTACGCCGACATAACTGAGCATGACACGCCGCGGCCCAACACCGCCTACGGCAGGAGCAAGCTCGAGGCCGAGCGTTATCTCGACTCCATAGGCAACGAGTTCCCCTACATCATCCTCCGCCCCTCGGGCGTTTACGGGCCGCGAGAGACCGACTATTTCCTCATGGCAAAGAGCATAAGGCGGCACTTCGACTTCGCAGTGGGCTTCAAGCGTCAGGACATCACCTTCGTGTATGTGCTCGATGTGGTGCAGGCGGTGTTCCTCGCGCTCGACAGGGGCATGAGCGGACGCAAGTATTTCCTCACCGACGGCGAGGTGTATCAGTCGGCCGACTTCAGCCGTCTGCTCAAAAACGCCATGCACGTATCGTGGGTGCTGCGCGTGACGGCACCTATATGGGTGCTCAGGCTGGTGACATTCCTCGGCGAACACATAAGCCGTGCCACACGCAGGCCGATAGCCCTGAACAACGACAAGTACCACATCCTGCGGCAGCGCAACTGGCGTTGCGACATAGAGCCTGCCATGGACGAACTGGGCTACCACCCGCATTACAGCCTTGCAAGGGGCGTGGAACTCAGCGTGAAATGGTACAAGGAGAACAAATGGCTCTGAAACGCCCCGCACATTATATCCGACAACACATAAAATGCCGCGCGGAACGGCTCTGTTCCGGCACGGCACCATAATAAAATGAAATTCTTAAAACAACTGTTTGCAATAGAGAAGAAGCCCAAACGCGGGCTTCTCGCCCTTGAATGGATTGTGCTCGCCTACATGGCGCTGACG
>CAVEDD010000045.1:0-14301 GCA_963614515.1 Treponemataceae bacterium
CCTCGTTCTCGCTCCGCCCGCAGAACATGCAGTACCTCAGTCCGTCACCTTTATTCTTTTTCTTATCCATAATAACGAAGCAATTCGCCTTTTAAGACAGTTTAACGGGACTTCTTCGTGAGAATCTCGTCCACCATCCCGTAATCCTTCGCCTCCTCCGCAGTCATCCAGAAGTCCCTGTCGGCATCGGCGGCAATCTTCTCCACGCTCTGCCCTGAATGTTCCGAAATGATGCGGTAGAGTTCCGTACGGGTCTTCTCAATCTCCTTGGCGGCGATGAGAATGTCCGAAGCCTGTCCCTGAGCGCCTCCGAGCGGCTGGTGAATCAGCACGCGTGAATGCGGGAGAGCGGACCTCTTGCCGGCCGCACCCGCGCAAAGCAGCACGGAAGCCATCGATGCAGCGAGCCCGGTGCAGATTGTCGCCACGTCAGGCTCGATGAGCTGCATCGTGTCATATATCCCCAGACCGGAAGAAACCTGACCGCCCGGAGAATTTATGTAAAGGGATATGTCCGCAGCCGGGTCGGACGAAGCGAGAAAGAGAAGCTGGGCCTGGATTATGTTCGCCACGTCGTCATTTATCGGAACGCCGAGGAAAATGATCCTGTCCATCATCAGACGGCTGAAAACATCCATAGACACGGCGTTGAGCTTCCGCTCCTCGATGATTGTCGGGTTGAGATATCCGTCAAGAGCAGCCGCGCCCGAACGGGACACGGCTGTCTGATAATCGTGAATCTTCAATGAGGATATTCCTTCCGACCTCGCGAATCTGTCAAATTCTGTCATTAAACTATAAATTTCTGAATTTTTCGACCGTAATCTTCTTATGCTTGAGCGTGATGGCCTCCTTCACCGCAGCGACCGTCTTCTCGTTCTCCACCTGTTCGATGATGCGGCGCGCCTGATCCTCGTTTGCAAGAATGTTCTTCGCATAGGAATCAAGATGCTCCTCCGGCACATCGTTCATACCGTACATCGCGAACTGGTAGGCGGCGAAGCCCTTCGCGCTCGCGAGCAGGTCAGCCTGCTCCACCTTAACCCCGTACTTTTTCATAAGGAAGCCGCGGACAAGCTGCCAGCGGTAGTCCTCCGCGAACATTCCGAATTCCTTCTCAATCTCCTCCTCGGAGAACTTGCCCTCGTTCGCGGTGTGAATCCACCTCTTCATGAACGCCTCCGGAAGGTTGAGACCGGCTTTCTTCACAAGGTAGTCACGCACGTCCTTCGAGAAGCGGAAATCAGCCTCATTCGCATATTCGGCGGCAAGCCTCTCCGCAATCTTCGCGTCGAATTCCTCCTCGGACTTCACGTTGCCCGGACCGTAAATCTTGTCGAAAGTCTCCTGAGTGAGCGGGGCGGGCACGAAAGTCTTCACGGACTTGACAGTCACCTTGTAGACAGGGTCGATTCCGGAAAGCTCCTCCTTCTTCACCTTGATGAGAGCCGCACGGTCGTTCTCGTTCTCGAACGCTTCGTTCACGTTCACCTCGAAGCTGTCGCCGGGTTTCACGCCGATGAACTGCTTCTTCGCAGCCTCAGAGACATTGCGGAGAGCGATGTACGCCCCCTCTATCCTGATCTCACCCTGCTCAAGGTCAGCCACGATGAAATCATCCTCCTTCGCAGCCTCTCCGTCGGCGAGTTCGCCGTACTGTTTGAGAAGGTTTGCCTTCATCTCCTTCTTCGCCTCATCGGTCACGGTGATGTCGTAATAGACCACCTCGTCCTTCTTGTCGAGTTCGATGTTCACCGCCGGGTTGCAGGCTATGTCGAACTTGAATTCGAAGCTGTTTCCGTCGGTCCATTCGTTCTTCGGCTGGTCCTCGGACGGAAGCGGCTCACCTATCACGCTGAGCTGCTCATCCTTGATGAAAGTATTGAGCTGCTCGGAAATCACGTCGTTCACGGCGTCGACGAGAGCCGAATTGCCATACATCTTCTCAATCAGGGACATAGGGACCATTCCCTTGCGGAAGCCCTTGATTTCCGCCCTGCGGCGGATATCCGTGAGTTTCTTCTTCTTCCCTTCGGCATAATCGGACGCCTCGATCGAGAGCGACACCTCAAGATTGAGATCGTCAATTACATTCTTTGTCAATTTCATAACTATGGATTTTAATTTTACTTATTTTTCCTTTTCTTTCCGTCCGGATACACCACCCTCGAGTGATATACCTGACGGATATATTCCTTAAGATTTTCGCTCACCGTGTGGAGTTCGCGGAGGGATATGTCGGCATCCTCGAACTGACCTTCGTTCATCTTGCCCTTGACAATCCTGTCCACAAAGTCGGAGATTCCCTGCGGAGTGTGATCCTTCATCGTCCTCGAAGCGGCTTCAAGAGTGTCGCAGAGCATAAGAATGACCTGTTCCTTGGTAACCGGACGAGGCCCCGGGTAGGTGAAGTCCGCGACATCGGAAGGGTCTCCGCCCCCGTTCACCCACTTGCTGTAGAAGAACGCGGCTTTCGTCGTCCCGTGATGCGTGGCTATGAAATCCCGGATGACCGGCGGCAGCTTGTACTTCTCCGCAAGCTGCAGACCGTCGCTCACGTGGCGGATTATCTCCTGTGCGCTTTCCTTCGGGTCGAGCGACTGGTGATAGGTCTCGCCCATGGTCTCGTTTTCAACGAAGCACTGCGGGTTGCATATTTTCCCGAGGTCGTGGTAAAGCGCCCCGGTTCTCGCGAGAAGCGCGTCCGCATCGATGCAGCGCGCCGCCGAATCCACGAAATTCGCCACCTGGAGACTGTGCTGGAACGTGCCCGGAGCCTTGGAGGCCAACTCGCGGAGAGCCTTGTTGTTGGTGTCCGACAGTTCAGTGAGCCTTGAGGCCGAGACAAGATTGAACATCTTCTCGAAGAGATATATCACCGGATAGAGAGCCACCGAAATCATCGATGCGAAGAACAGCCTCAGCAGCACCCAGTAATCGACGACCCCGCCGAGTCCAGAGACGAAGCGGAAGGCGAGCCAGACTGCGGAAAGAGTGAAAAAGACTATCAGCGCGTTCACGAACTGCAGCCATCCCCTGTTGAAAAAGTCGAAGATGAGGATTGAGACCGCCCCCGCCACCGCGTGCATTATGAAAAGTTCGATTCCGTTGTGCCCGAACACCAGCAGCGGCATAAGAGACACGATATAGACCGGAAGAATCAGCTTCTTGCGGAAAAACGCGAGCAGATAATATGCGAACAGCGGGAACGGGACAAGGTAGAGCGCCTTCGGAGACAGGGCTTCCGCCGCGGAGGCGGTGAATGCCGTAAGTATGAATATCAGAAGCAGGTAGATGAACCTGTTCATCTGAGTGAAAATTCCGGGACTTGAGAACAGGATGACGCAGAAGAGGACGAGCACTATCGAGAAGGCGAGCATTGCGTTCCCGCACCACATCACGGCGCGGTTGCCGGAATAGCCGATGCTCGAATCATATTCGGCACGGTAGGAATCCAGAATCTGCTCCACGTCCGCCGTGACAATCTCGCCGCGTGAAACCAGCACTTTCCCCGCGTTCACGACTCCTTTGGTCGGCGAAATCTCCCGGGCGTTCTCCGCGTTCACAAGCTCCGACATCTGCCTGTCGAGAGAAAGATCCGGAACAATCAGAGCATAAAGCCCCAGTTCCGTACACAGGGAATCCGCAGCCGGTTCATCCGGAAAAGCGGAAAGGAGTTCGAGACGCGCCGCCGAGACGGAGAAAATCTCCTCGACGGGCTTTTTCACCGCACGCTTGTCCTTCTGGACATAAATCATGGTCCAGTCGTAATCCCCCTCCTGCCGTCCTCCGAAATATTCGTTGTCGGAGACCACTCCCCGCTGATAAATCGCATCGAGAGACGAGGCCGCCGCCGGCTTCATACGGGCATACTCCCCGAAATCGACCGAGTTGAGAGACTGCACGGCCTTGAGTCCCACCTGACGGTTCTGCTTGTAGTACGGGACCATACGGTTCTCCTCGGCATTCCGCTCCTGCTGGAGTTCGGCCGCCGTCTTGAGTATCGGGAAATCGAATTCTGCGACAAGGGTTTCGTACATCCACGGAGAACCCTTGCTGTAGCTGTAATCGAATTTCGTACTCCTCGGCATCAGAAGCCCGAGAAGTACGAAAACCACAACCAGGGGGATATAGACCCTGTAGTCTTTCGGAAGCCTGTCGTTCATAACAAACCGTCAGTTTCGATGGCTATGCATCCACATTCGCATAATGTGCGTTCTGTTCTATGAACTCGCGGCGTGGCGGAACGTCGTCGCCCATGAGCATCGAGAACGTGAGATCCGCGGCCGCCGCATCCTGAATGGTTATCTGGCGGAGCAGACGCTTCTGCGGATCCATGGTGGTGTTGGCGAGCTGCTCGTCGCTCATCTCTCCGAGACCTTTGTAGCGCTGCACCGTCACGCCCTTGTCGCTGCCTTTCCCGAGCTGGAGAGTGGCTTCGCGGCGCTGGTCGTCCGTCCAGCAGTAGATTTCCTCCTTGCCCTTCTTCACGAGATAGAGCGGCGGAGTGGCGAGATAGACGTAGCCGTTCTTTATGAGGTCGAACATATAGCGGAAGAAGAATGTCAGGATGAGGGTCGCGATGTGCGAACCGTCCACGTCGGCATCGGTCATGATTATGACCTTGTGGTAGCGCAGCTTGCTGAGGTTCAGAGCCTTGCTGTCTTCTTCAGTCCCGACGGTCACGCCGAGGGCGGTGTAGATGTTGCGTATTTCCTCGCTTTCGAACACCCTGTGCGTCAGAGCCTTCTCCACATTGAGAATCTTACCCCTCAGAGGAAGTATGGCCTGCGTCTTGCGGTCGCGCCCCTGCTTCGCCGTACCGCCCGCGGAGTCTCCCTCGACAAGGAAAAGCTCGCACTTCTCCGGGTCTCGCTCCGAACAGTCGGCCAGCTTGCCCGGCATTCCCGCACCGGACATCACGGATTTTCTCTGCACGAGTTCACGCGCCTTGCGGGCCTCGTGACGTGCGGTGGCGGCGAGAATCACCTTGTCGACTATCGCCCTGGCCTCTCTCGGGTTCTCCTCGAGAAAGGCTTCGAGAGCGGATGAGACGGCCTGGGAGACCGCCGGATCCACCTCGCCGTTTCCGAGCTTCGTCTTGGTCTGCCCCTCGAACTGAGGTTCGGCGACCTTGACTGAAATCACCGCCGTGAGCCCCTCCCTGAAATCTTCGGCCGCAAGTTCGAACTTGAGCTTGGAAAGGAAGTTGTTCTTGTCGGCGTATGCCTTGAGAGTCTTCGTCAGTCCCCTGCGGAAACCGGTCAGATGCGTACCGCCTTCTATCGTGTTGATGTTGTTGACATAGGAGCGGACCTCCTCCGAAAATCCGGAGTTGTACTGCAGGGCCACCTCAATCGGGATGACCTTCGAAGTTTCCAGACAGATCACCGAACTTATCGGCTCGTTGCGGCTTATGGAATTGATGTACTCGACATACTGCTTGAGTCCGTCTTCGGAATAGAACTCCTCAGTTCCGGGATGAATCGCGTCCATATATTCCTTGCCCCCGTCCTCAATCGGCTCGCGCAAATCGGTGAGAGTCAGCTTTATGCCTTTGTTGAGAAACGCGAGTTCACGCAGACGGTTCGCAAGAATCTTGTACTTGTATGTCGTCGTGTAGGTGAATATCTCGGCATCCGGATGGAAAGTGACGGTCGTTCCGGAGTCGTCGGACTCTCCGACAACCTCGACTGCCGTGGTCGGCTTTCCCTTTGAATACTCCTGGACGAAAATCTTGCCCTCGCGGTGAATCTCCGCACGGAGGTAGTCCGAAAGCGCGTTCACGCAGCTCACGCCCACTCCGTGGAGTCCTCCGGAAACCTTGTAGCTGTCCTTGGAGAATTTTCCTCCGGCGTGAAGGACCGTCAGGACGACTTCGAGCGCCGAGCGGTGCTCCTTCTCGTGCATTCCCGTCGGGATGCCTCGTCCGTTGTCCTTGACAGTTATCGAGTTGTCCTTGTTGATTGTCACGTCTATGCGGTTGCAGAAGCCGGCCAGAGCCTCGTCGATGCTGTTGTCGACCACCTCATAGACAAGATGGTGAAGACCCCGCTCGCCGACATCTCCGATGTACATCGAAGGTCTTTTCCTCACCGCCTCAAGTCCTTCCAGCACCTGTATGCTGTTCGCGGAATACTGCTCTTCAGCCGCCTTGATTTCTTCGTTTTCGATCATTTTCCAAAATTCGTTTTAGCCCGCAAATATAGCGATTATTTTCCAAAACTCAAACGCACTCCCGCCGTGATTTCAGGCCCTCTCTCAGCATAGAGAGGAGTGCGCTGAATCGTCTGTCCGGTGAGTCTGCAGCCCTTCAGCCAGAAAGACAGACTGCGGCTGTAGCGGAACTCAGCCGAGAAATACGGCTCGCCGAAAGCAGTTATGCTGTAGTCAGTCAGAGTACCGGAACCGTCCGCGATGCGCCCTCTGCGGGCGGTCGAAAATTCGCATCCCACCCCGGCGAAAAAGCGTTTCATTATGTTGAAGCTGACGGACAGGTCACCGGTCAGCGCCGCCGGAGCTATGTACTCGAGAGTGTCGTCGCGGACGAAAAGACCGTTGTACCGCAGGCCGAAGTCAACTCTCCCCCAGTCATCGGAATAATGCGCGTCGGCTCCCGCGCAAAGAAGTCCGGAGGAAGCGTAGGAGAGGTCATATACGGGGAGCTGTCCGACATCCCCGAGCACAAGGTCAGCCATGCGGACGCTCTCAAGCGCCGATGACGCCCTCTCCGAATAGGAGATGAAAGCCCCGTAGCCGAAGACGGAGCGGATGCGGCCGTCGAGCGCGAAAGTCGCCTTCACCCTCTCCACCGTGTTCGCAAGCACCGGATGAGAGGAAAGTCCGGAACAGGCCAAGCCGTAGTGCCTGTATTCGCCGACTGTCGAACTGTAGGAGTTCATACGTTCCCCGCCCTCGACTTCAAAGCGCAGACCGAGCGGCAGCCGGGTGAAGTCGTAGCTTATCTTCAGCGCCGGATAGACATACTGGCTGTTCACGGCGTTCTCCTCTCCGGCATCGTCCGAAACGAACGGAATGTCTATCTTCAGCCCGAGGTCGAAGGACCATCCCCTGACATTGAGCCTGTATCCCGGCGCGAGTTCCAGAACGGCCGCCGTATGTGTCAGCGGATTCATATACGACGGAACTTCCGCATTCATATACGACGCGACATCGGCATTGACATCCACGAAGATACGTCCCTTCTTCCTCGTGTATATGTCGATGACGACCCCCGTCGCGAACGAGTGTTCCCCGAGAGACAGCCCGGAACGGTCCGGGCCGGAGCCGTCAAGAGGGACCCCGTATTTCGGGTTCATGCAGTCATGGGCGAGACGGTATTTCATCCACGCCTCGAACTTCACCCCTCCGCCGACCGTGTCCTTCGAGAACACCCGGAATCCGGACACCCCCTTGTCAAGGCTGCGGCTTCTGAGCCAGTCCCGCTGCTGCAGACCTTCGTAGGCGAGATCCGCCGTCATCCCCACTCGCGGCCAGTCGTACCTGAGGGACAGCCCGGCATCGTTGTCCATATCATAGTTCCAGTCTCCCCAATACTGCCGCTTCCCGTCTGATTTCAGACCGGTGAGACGCTGCCGCCCGTCCAGACCGACCTTCCGGTAATCCCCGGCAAAGGAACGGTGGCTGCCGTAGATGTCCAGAGACAGCCTCCCGTTGGAAACGGGAGTATAGACCAAATCGAGTTCCGGATGCAGAGTGTAGCCCAGTCCGGCATCCATATAGAACCATCCCTGACTGCGGCTTCCGGAGGAAGGTTTCATCTTCACGCTGTAGGGGCTGAATTCATATGCCCCGCGATAGGGCTTGTCGAATACGGAATAGTCGAAAGTCATGTCGAAACGGCGCACGGAATCCGGTACGGCCATCTCCACCCCGCCCTTGCGGGCATTTTCGGTCGCCGCCATGTATTTGTTGGTGACGACGACTGTCGGATTATAGTTCTGAGCCTGCGCCGCTGCGGAAAACGCGCAGAAAAGGGCGAAGGCGGTCACATATCTGTTCATAAAAAACCCAATTTATCGAGTCCCTGTCATTTTTCCCGGTCCGGTCATTTCTCTCCGAGGGCGGAGAGACGTTCCAGACGCATCCGGACATTGTCCTGAATGTCATCGCTGTCCGACTGCGGCCTGTAACCGTCCCGTATGCTCTCGAAAGTCGCCCTGGCCTGACGCAGGTCGCCCTGTTCGGCGAAAGAGTCGCCGAGAACGATGAAAGCTTTCGCGAGATAGTAGTTCTGTTTTGTCCCTGAGTCGGAGAACGCATAGACAAGGTTTTCAACCCCCTTGTAGTCGGCACGGTCGAACCTGTCCTGAATCAGCAGATACTCGGACTCCGCGCCGTAGACGTCGGCGGGATTCTCCGCGAGAGAGGAGAAAATCCTGAATGCGTCGTCGCGGCGGCTCAGGGACAGAAGAGACTTGGCCCGGACATATTCCGTCTCGCGGCGGAGTTCCGTAGAAAGCGAGTCAAGCGCGAGAACGGAGCCGGCGCAGATTTCTGCCTCCGGATAGAGTCTCGCCCTGTAGGCCGAGCGCATCCTGCCGACAAAAGCGCCGTTCCCTGCCTTTTCCGCCGGGATGCCGGTGCAGATTGCCGTGTAGGCGAGATAGGCCTCGTCCCAGCGTTCAAGGCTGTAGGACAGTTCCGCATAACGGAGCATCGCGGTCTCCACGAACGCGCCCTCCCCGCGGTCTATCACGCTCTCGTAAGCATCCCGCGCACGCTCATAGTCACCGGAAAGGCGCAGGCACTCGGCGATGCAGAACTCAGCCTTGTCGCGGTTGCGCCCGGACGGATATTCCTGAAGATATTCGTCCATGGCGGTGCGGGCCTTCGCGTATTCCCTGTCGAGGAAAAGCTGCTCGGCCGATGCGAAGAAGAAATCGTCCTTCTCCACGGCTGTCTTGGACCCGCCCTTTCCGATGCTCTCGATGTAGGCCAGGTAGTCCTTTGCACGTCCCTCGGATCTGTAGATTGATTCTATCGCAAGCAGGGCGTTGTCCGCGTACTCCGTCCCCGGCATGTTCTCCGCCACGCGGGCATAGCATCCGAGAGCCTCGTCCCTGCGGCCGGAGTTCCTCTTGACCATCGCCTTTTCAAGCAGCGCCTGAGCGACCTTGGAGCTGTCCGGAACGAGCGTTATCACCTTGTCGAAACAGCCTGTGGCGGATTCCGCTTTCTTCGCCTCGACATAGCTCCGGCCGAGATCCAGCATGGCGTCGGCGTAATGCTCGGACGACGGGTCGGCCTCGTTCACCTCGGAAAGCCTTGCGATTTTCGCGGAGAGTTTCCCGTCAAGGCCATAGGCCACGGCGGACTGCCAGTAAGGGTAGATGTCGTCCGGGTCGCGGTAGCTGTCCGCGACACGGGCGTAGGACTCGGCCGCAGCCTTGTAGTCGCCGCGCATGAAGTCGCAGTCGGCCGCCCTGGTCAGAGCGTCTTTCCTGAAATCGGAGGAGCTGTCCGCGTAGGTGCCGTTCTGCTGTGCGGCGTATTCGCCGAACCACTTGGCCGCCTGCTCATAGTCCCCCAGCCTGAAGTACGAGTAGGCGATGTTGTAGGGGATGAGAGTCCCCTCCCGCATCCCGTTCAGTGCGGAGATGTTGTAGAGGGATTTCGACAGGGAGAGGGCGTCGGCATAGTTCCCGTCCCGATAATAGACTTCAGCGAGCCAGTAGCGCGAGAGGGAGTTGAACTGCTCGTCCGGAGAGGAGTAGAACGCCGCGGCCTTGAGGCACGGGACGGCGGCGCGCAGAGAGCCTGCGGAAATGAGCTGCCGTGCACGGAGATAGTTGGCTTTCATATAGTTCCGCCGCATTTCCGCCGTAAGTTCATCGATGTTGTCGTAGGCGTCGATCGCAGCCTGATAGTCGCGGCTGTACAGCGCGGTGAGGGCGACATAGCCGTAGATGTCCTGACGGTCGGTCTCCGGATAGAGGCCGAGGTATCTCCTGAAAACTGAAACGTCCGAATTGAGGTCGAAGGCGAGTTTCGCATAATTGAGAAGAGCGTCCTTTTCTATCGATTTGTCCCACGACCGCCCGGAAGCGTCGCGGAAAGCGTCCATCGCCGCCACCTTGTTGCCGGTGCGGATGTAGGAATATGCCATGTGGTAATCGGCAATCTGCCCGAGGGAATCCGTCCTCTCCCCCATTTTCCCGAAATTCTCTATCGCCCCGGCATAGTCCCCGGATGCGTAGAGCACCGAACCGGCGAAGAAACGGTCGGCACGGTTCATCTCCTGATTTCCGGAGACATTCATTTCATAGTATTTCCTTGCGGTCTCCACATCCCCGTCCACGAGCGCGGATTCAGCGATCATCCTGTTCAGGCGCGGTCTCCTGTCCTCGGGAATCGAAGCCGAAAGTTCCGGACCGTTTTTCAGCACATAGCCGTAGTCCTTCAGCATGAAACGGCATTCAAGCGTGTAATAGCCGGACATATCGGCGAAGCGCGGATCCTTTCCGGACTTCCCGAACCACCCTATGGCGTCACGGAACTCATTCCTGCTGTAGCAGATGCAGCCGAGCGAATATTGCGAAGGCGCAGTGTAGTCCGACTTGGGCTGCGAGACGACCTGGCGGAAAAGTCCGTAGGCTCTGTCGAGGTCGCCGGTCTCCCTGGCGGAGAATGCATATTTGAACAGATACTCCGTCCGCGAAGACCTCCGCAGCCGCTCCGGGTCCACTTCTCCGAGAATCCCTGCGCATTCGGCATAGCGCCCCTGTGAAAAAAGATTCTCCGCATGGGCGAAACGGAGACGCGGAATCATCTCCGAATACGGATATTCCTCAATGAACGAGTCGATGTCCCTGACATATCCGTAAGTCTCGAGAGACGCCGAGCACAGGATGGCATAGGCCTTCGCCTCCGACGAACCCGTCTCGTCGTATATTTCCTCGAAAACGGTTCTCGCGCTGCTGTACATCCCGTTGTCGTAGAGTCTGAGCGCGCGGGAGAAATCCGTCGCCGGCAAGACCAGGGAGGATATCACCGTGAATATGTATAGTACTTTGAACATAATCCGAAAATTTCACAAATTTACTCAATTTTTCTCACTATCTTTGCGTGGATATGGCATTTTTCGCACATATCGTTCCGAAAATTATACTTTTCGGGACTTGTTGTCTGAACATCGAATTTACAGAATCTGTCATGAATCCGCTCATACAATTCAAAAACGCCGAAATCACCAACGGGGAGACCCCTGTCATATACGGACTGGACATTACGGTGAACGGGGGCGATTTCGTGTATATCGTCGGGAAGGTCGGGACGGGAAAGACATCCATCATCCGAACTATGATTGCGGAGAACCGCCTTGAAAAGGGAGAAGGGAAAGTCTGCGGATACGACCTCCGGACCATCAGGGAGAAGGATATCCCCTTCCTGCGCAGGAAAACAGGCGTGATTTTCCAGGATTTCCAGCTGCTGATGGACAGGAGCGTCCACGACAATCTCCGCTTCGTCCTCGAAGCGACCGACTGGAAAGACGGGGCTGGGATGGAAAAGAGAATAACGGAGGTGCTGGAAGCCGTGGGAATGAAGCACAAGGCTCACAAGATGCCTCACCAGCTGTCAGGAGGCGAGCAGCAGAGAATCGCCATCGCGAGGGCGATTCTGAACCGCCCGGAGGTCATTCTGGCCGACGAGCCTACGGGCAATCTCGATGTGGAGACGGCGGAATCGATAATGCGTCTGCTGCGGAGAATCAACAGCGAGGACGGGACCGCGGTGGTGATGGTGACCCACAACCTCCAGATATGCGAGCGGTTTCCCGGAAGGGTGCTTGTATGCCGCGACGAGGGATGCACGGAACTCGATGGGACGCCGGCGCGGGAGAACCCGTGTGCCGGAGCGGGGGAACCCGTGTGAAGACTGAACCTGCGGTTGTCGGAATTGTTTTGAACAGGAAGGAAAGATACGCGGCGGTTCTCGGAGCCCTCAGAAGAACGATGGGCAGGGTGGGGAGCGAACTCTCGTTCGGCTCACCGTTCCAGCTGGTGGTGGCGGTCGTGCTGTCGGCGCAATGCACGGACAAAAGGGTGAATATGGTGACCCCGGAACTTTTCAGGCGCTGGCCCGACCCGGAGGCGCTGGCCGGAGCATCGTTTGAAGATTTGTTCGAAGTCGTGCGCACGGTGTCATATCCCCGCAGCAAGGCCGTCCATCTGATTGAACTCTCGAAGATGCTGGTCAGCGATTTCGGAGGGGAAGTCCCTTCATCGGTGCAGCAGCTGATGCGGCTTCCGGGGGTGGGGAGGAAAACCGCGAACGTCGTCGCGGCGATTGTCTATGGAGAACCGGTCATCGCGGTGGACACGCACGTTTTCCGGGTCGCGAGACGCATCGGCCTGTCGAACGGAACGAATGTTGAACAGGTGGAGAAGGATCTGACCGCGAACATCCCGGCGGAAGAGCGCCCCGACGCCCACCATTATCTTCTGCTTCACGGGAGATATGTCTGCACGGCCCGCGCCCCGCGCTGCGGAGAATGCGCCGTGCGGGAGTGGTGTCGGGAATACGGAAGCGGCGGACGGACCGGGGCATATGGAGACATAGATACATAGACATAGACATAGATACATAGACATAGACAGACATAGATATATAATCATTCAGGAGACAAACGCTTATGTTTTACGTGACGTCGGAGAACATTCTTTTCATCGGTTCAATACTCATTTTCTGCAGCATACTCGTGTCGAGGGCGAGTTCGAGGTTCGGTATCCCGGCCTTGCTGCTCTTCCTTCTCGTCGGGATGCTGTTCGGAAGCGACGGTCTCGGAATCGTCTTCGATGACGTGAACAAGACCAATTTCATCGGAATGGTCGCCCTGTGCGTCATCCTGTTCACCGGCGGTATGGAGACGAAATTCTCCGACATCAAACCGGTGCTCGGCCCTGGTCTGGTGCTCTCGACGCTCGGCGTGCTGCTGACGGCCGCCATCACGGGAGGATTCATCTACCTGATGAACGGATGGCACGGTGTCGGACTCGGGCTGCCGCTCATCTCCTGCCTGCTGCTCGCCGCGACGATGTCCTCTACGGACTCGGCCACCGTGTTCGCGATGCTGCGCGGCAAGAATATGAAGCTGAAGAACAATCTCCAGCCGATGCTTGAGCTTGAGAGCGGATCAAACGACCCGATGGCCTACATAATAACCGTGGTCCTGATTGAAATCGCCACGACGCTCGGAAGCGGGACGGCTCCGTCGCCGGAAATCAGCACGGAGACGCTGCAGGCCGCAGGTTTCGCGAGCGAGGCAAGTTACACGACATATATGACGGTGTGGAACGCGATCAAGGTCTTCCTGCTCCAGTTCATAGTGGGAAGCGCCGTGGGCGTCGGAATCGGCTATGCCACTGTCTGGCTGATCAACAAGGTACAGCTCAACAACACGGCGCTCTACGCGATAATGCTCCTGAGCATCGTGTTCTTCGCCTACTCGCTCGCGGGGATGCTCTCCGGAAACGGCTACCTCGCCGTCTATATCGCCGGAATACTCATCGGCAACAGCAAGTTCAACCACCGCAAGCAGATTCTCGCATTTCTCGACGGGCTCACGTGGATGATGCAGATAGGGATGTTCCTCCTCCTCGGACTTCTCGTCAACCCTGTCCAGATGCTGCACACGGCTCCGGTCGCGATACTCATCGGAGCGTTCATAATGCTGGTCGCCCGTCCTGCCGCAGTCTTCGGATGTCTGCTTCCTTACCGTAACATCAGCCGTAAGTCCAAACTGTTCGTGTCCTGGGTGGGTCTTAAGGGAGCGACCCCGATAATCTTCGCCACCTACCCCATCCTGAGCAACATCGAGGGAGGCGACATGATCTTCAACATCGTGTTCTTCATCACCCTGATGTCGCTCGTCATTCAGGGAGGGACGCTCCCCGCCGTAGCCAAGTGGCTGAAGCTCAATGACGAGTCAGCCGTTCAGGAGAAAGAGTTCGATGTGGATCTTCCGGAAGAGGCCGGAGACCTCACAGAGACCACGCTCACCGAGAAGATGATAGGGGATATGATGGAAAACGGAGGGACATCCCTCAAGAACCTTTCTCTGCCGGAGGGCGTGCGCGTGCTGATGATCAAGCGCGAAAGCAAGTTCCTCGTGCCTACAGGCAGCACTGAGCTGCGGGCAGGGGATCATCTGCTGATCATCAGCGAGTCCAGACCGTCTTAAACGGAGGACCGCGTCATCCCGATGAAATCCTCGCGGCGCAGGGCCACGCTCCTATTTGCAGGACATTATGTCGAGAATCATGCTGTCGGTGTTCTGCA
>CAVEDD010000046.1:0-14142 GCA_963614515.1 Treponemataceae bacterium
GTCACGGTTTCTTTGGGGATGAAATAGTATTTCTCGATTTCGTAGGCCACTTCCGCATCCGGCGCCGTGACGATGTCCGCCCGCTTCAGCGCCCTCTTGTGCCGTCGGTTCAGTGCGTGCCGTTTCAGCCAGCTGTAGCCGTGCCTTTCGTATAGAAAGGCAAGCGAATCGACCTCCACGACCCTCCTGCCATCATTGTCTCTGTACTTCTTCATTGCATGATAAGATTCTTCTTATTCCTGCGATTGTCCGGTTTCCTCCGGGTCGGGGGCGGAAGAGAGTCCGCTCACTCGGACAGTTTATACAGGAACGGCTGCGGATACCTGGATGTGGAGTACGCTTTAAATCCAGTGAAGTTGTTCTTGCTGTCGCCGCCGATAAATCTGCTTTTATCTCCGACATTCTTAATCAGAGCCGAATCGTCAGTGTTGAATTCGATTGTCCAATAATAATAATTGACATTGTCTGTCGGTAAACTTGACGCTGTCGCAAGATTGGCCGGATTCGAACTCGAATTCTTGTAGCCGATGTATATTCCGCCCATAGACAGTGTATAATTATCTCCTACTTTTGTGATTGTCACGGCGTAGGAGTCGACGGTTTTCGTGGAGGCAATCCCGTAGTCGGTGATTGTGACGGCTGTTGTCCCGAGCTTTTCCCCGGTGCTGCTTGCGGCTTTGCCGTCATAAACCATCAGGTAGTTCCCGTCCGAGATGTCAGAGATTGCCGTGACTTTCGTATAGAATGCGCTCGGCTGGGGGTTCTGGGTGACGGTGACACAGATGGTCGTCGTGCCGACGGAATTGCTCGCCGAAAACAGTATGCAGGCCGTGCGCTCAGCCGTTCCCTCGTTCACCTTCGCGGAAAGAGTGACCGTACCGTCCGCGTATTCCGCCGTGAGCCAGTCTGCCGTGCCGCTTCCGTCCTCGGATGCCGCGACGACGCAGTTGAGTCCGCTGTCGTTGCCTGCGACTGTCACTCCGAACGACTGCTTCGCCGTGTCATTGTACCCGAGCGTGACGGTGGATTTCTCAGGGATGATTATCGGCGGGAGAAGTTCTTCGGCGCCGTCGCCGTCGGAGTAGAGCGCCAATCCATTTTGCGTTGCGGACGCATAGCAGGAGAACAGGCTGCTGCTTGAATTATACCGAAGCATATTGTTGGTGTGTGTTCCCTTCGCCACGATTGTCGCTTCACCTGTGGCGGCGATGGATATGCTCCACGAGGCGTTGTCGTTAAGGGTTTCGGAAGTTTTTAGCCAGTTGTTGCCGCTTGATGCCGCATAGATATAGCCCGAACCGGTGTTGAATGCGCAGGTTCCTGAAACCGTTCCTTTTTCCAGAGTGAACAACTGGACTGTGGCAGCCGGGTTGGTGATTGTCGTTTTGTCGGAACTTCTGGTTATGGCGGCGGCTCCTCGGTTGTTGTCGTTCTGAGTCGTGCTGATTGCGTAATCGCTGTCAAGGGCGGCGATTATCACCTTGTCCCCGGCCTTCAATGTCGATGCGTCCGTCACGAGAGTATAGACGGTATTTCCCACGGGGGTCACAGACGACATGTTCACGCTGAACTTTGAAATCTCTCCCCGCACGAATTTGAGCGTCTTCCCGGTGAGGTTGATGACCTTTTCGTAAACTCCCTTGTCCGCGCTGACTGTAACCGTGAGCGAACCGTCGCTCAAATCGGCCGGTGCGCAGGCGAAGAAGATGTCCGAAGTCCTGGATGTCGTCAGGGTGATTATCTTGAGTGGAGAGTTCTCTTTGAGCGAGTCTTTGGCGAAGTCGTAATAGTAGTTTCCTGATATGTTTTCACTCGCCGTGAGTGAGATGGATGAAATTTCTCCGGCGTCGGACGGCATTGTGACGGAAAGACGGCCGTATGCCGTGACGTGGTGGTAGGCAAGCCCTATTTCGGTCGGGAAAGTCCCGGACTCATACATTGCGGCGATAATCTGAGCCGATTCGTCACAGGACCCGTCAATCGGGGTCTGGCTGTACGGAATCACTATGCTTCCCCCGTTGGAGGATGTTATGCTTTTCACGGCATCGTTTGGGCTTATCGAGTAGAAGCTGTGGGGTCCGGCTTCCGCGCGATTGAACTCTGCGGAGAATTCGGCCGTTTTTCCGTCCTCGGAAGGCTTGACTGCTCCGGATTTTGTGCTGTTGAAATTATAGGACAGCGCGACCTTTTTGTCTGTAGTCCAGAGTGTCGGGTATTTGCCCTCGACAGCCGTTCCGAACTGCGATTTGGTTTCTCCCCCGGCCTGCCGATCCTCATTCCGGCCGTCCGGCTGCGGAGCGGCAAGACAGAAGCGGACTGTCGTGCCTGTCCCGGTCTGACGTTCGATGTCCCCTTTGGAGCAGGAAATGACTGCCAGCGCCATGGCGGTGAGAGACAGAATGGATTTCGATGCTTTTCTCATGACTGTGACAGTTTAAAATTCGCTGTAATCCTTTTCTTCCACATCGTCAATGACCGGCGTGGAAACCATCACCGTGCTTGCTGCGAAGCCGGTTTCCGTCAAGATTCTTTCCATATGCAGGGAAGGAGTCTCGTAATGTGGGGGGGGCACTGTTTTCATGGTTTGTCAGGATCTAAATACAAGTGCTTCGGACGGGAATCGAACCCGTACGGACATTTCTGTCCACGGGATTTTAAGTCCCGCGTGTCTACCTGTTCCACCACCAAAGCAACTCTCCGCAGTGCGGGCTGATGAATCCGCTGCGAATCCACAAAGGTAATAAAATATTTGTAAAAACGGGAAAGAGATTCTAAATTAGCGGAATTGACTTGAGGCGGTTCCGCCCGGATGCCGATGAAAGAGAAAACGGGAGATGGAATGGCCGGCAGGTGGAAAACTTGGAAAATTTTTTGAATAATATGGGACTTTTGAACGGTAAGGTCGCGCTGATTACGGGCGCGGCGAAAGGGATAGGAAAGGCGGTGGCTTTAAAGTTCGCCGAGGAGGGGGCTGACATCGCCTTCACCGACCTTGAAATAAACGCTGCGGCGGAGCGGACCGTCTCCGAACTTGAGGCTTTCGGAGTGAAGGTCAAGGCCTATGCCTCGAATGCAGCAGACTTTGAACAGGCCCACACGGTCGTGAAACAGGTGCAGACGGACTTCGGACGCATCGACATCCTCGTCAACAACGCCGGCATCACCAAGGACGGTCTGATGCTCCGGATGACCGAAGCCCAGTGGGACGCGGTACTGACGGTGAACCTCAAGTCCGCGTTCAACTACATCCACGCCTGCGCCCCGGTGATGATGGCTCAGCGCTGCGGCAGCATCATAAATATGTCGTCGGTCGTGGGCGAGGCGGGAAATGCAGGGCAGTGCAACTACTCCGCCTCGAAGGCCGGGATGATAGGACTCGCCAAGTCAATCGCGAAAGAAATGGGTCCGAGGGGGATACGCGCCAACTGCATCGCTCCCGGATTCATCATCTCTGATATGACGGCGGCGATGCCCGAGGATGTGCGCAAGGCTTGGGAGAAGACGATTCCGCTGCGTCGCGGCGGCACTCCGGAGGAGGTGGCCAAGGTGGCGCTGTTTCTGGCCAGCGACCTTTCCTCTTATGTCAGCGGGCAGGTGATAGATGTCTGCGGAGCCATGCATTGCTGACGGTTTGAATTTCTTTTCTGGCTATATTTTGTCTTGTCATCGGTCGTGTACGCCCATATGGTTCCACAATGGCTGACTTCGGAAATATGCTGACGGCTCTGGCGGATCTGTTTCTCCCGAGGCTCTGTTGCGTCTGCGGCGGTGAACTTGGGCGCAACGAACGGCACATCTGTCTGAACTGCCTGGCGGACATGCCGCTGACACTCTACTGGCTTGTCCGGCGCAACCCTATGGCGGAGAAGTTCAATGCACTGATTGCCGGTCACGAGTCCTGGGAAGCGGCGGACTGTTTCCCGGGGTATGTCGATGCCGTGGCTCTCTTCAATTTCGTGAGAAACGGGACTGACGGTGACACGGGCACGGGCGGGTATTCCGGAGGATACAGGAATATAACATATCGTCTGAAATATTCACGTGACATACGCGAGGGGCGTTTTTTCGCGGCGATGCTCGGAGAGAGGGCGGCGCAGACGGAATGGTTCTCCGATGTCGATGCGGTGATTCCCGTTCCGCTCCATTGGACGAGGCGGCTCCGGCGCGGTTACAACCAGGCTGCGGTCATCGCATCCGAACTTGCGGAGGCGCTCGGCGCACGGCTGCGTACTGACATCCTGATCCGGAGACGGCGCACGCGGACTCAGACGAAACTCGGCGTCAGGGAAAAGGCGCGCAATGTCAGCGGCGCTTTCGCTGTCAGTAAAAAGTTCCGCAGGCGTTTTCCTGAATCCGTAACTCCGGGCGAAGCGTCATCGTCAGGGGGGATGTCCGGGAAACGGCATCCCGCAGTCTTCAGGCATATACTCCTCGTTGACGACGTGTTCACCACAGGCTCGACGCTGTACAACTGCTGGCGTCCGCTGCACGATTTCTTCGGTCCGTCCGTCCGCATCAGCATCGCTGCGCTCGGTGTCGTCTGAGTCGTCCGAAATGACTATATTTGCGCCCTCAATGACGCACAAAAAAGGGTGCACAAAAAATGTCGCACAAAAAATGACGCACAAAGTGAAATGATTATGAACGACATATTCCCATACTCGAAGAATATGAAGATGGCGGACATCCTTTCGGACAACAGGATGCTCTCGGTGCTCGAGCGGCTGCATTTCAAGCTCGGTTTCGGTGACACGACGATTGCCGAGGTCTGCAGCAGGCAGTCATTCCCGTCCGGGCTGTTCGTGGAAATGGCCAATGTTTTCGCAAGTCCCGAATATTCTCCGGATCTTTCCGGACTCGGGCGGAGCGACATAGCCCTGCTTGCTGACTACATCCGTTCATCGCACCGTCATTATTCCGAGATTTCCGTGCCTCATCTCCACGGACTCATACACACGATGCTCGGTGATGTCGGGACATCGTTCGCCGATGCTCTGAACAAGTTCTTCGACGAGCTTGTCGAGAAGCTGAACGAACATTTCGAACACGAGGAAAAGATATTCAACAGCATCGGCTGTGGGAATTACGAGGCCGAATCCGAGGAAAGCCACAGCCAGTTCCTTGAAAAGCTGGACGATCTGAAGAACATCGTGATAAAATATCTTCCTGACAACGGGCAGAACGCATCGCGCTACAGCATGCTGAACCATCTCCTCGCGATGGAGGCGGATATGCGCAACCATATGAGGGTCGAGGAAAAGCTGTTCAACCCGCTTGTCGCGAATCTTCTGGACGGGGATGAGCCGCACGACGAAGACGGCGACCAGGAGACGCTCTCCAACCGGGAGAAGGAAATCCTCGCCGCAGTGGCTCACGGCAAGACAAACAAGGAAATCGCCGATGACCTCTTCATCTCCATCAACACCGTCGTCACCCACCGCAAGAACATAGCCCGCAAGACCGGAATCAACTCAATCGCCGGACTTACGGTCTATGCCATCATCAATCACATAGTCGAAATCTCTGATTTCTGACCGAGCGTCCGCATGGCGTTGAGCACGGCGAGAACCGTCACTCCGACATCGGCGAAGACCGCCATCCACATCGTGGCGAGGCCGAACCCGGCGAGAACGAGCACCGCGACCTTGACCGAGATGGCGAACCATACATTTTCGTGTGCGATTTTCAGGGTGTGACGGGCTATGCGTACCGCTGTTGCGACCTTGGACGGCCTGTCGTCCATCAGAACCACGTCCGCAGCCTCGATTGCCGCATCCGAGCCGAGACCTCCCATCGCTATGCCCACGTCCGCTCCTGCAAGCACCGGAGCGTCGTTGATGCCGTCGCCCACGAACGCCAGCGTCGTTCCGTCCGGTTTCCCGGAAATGAGTTTCCCGACGGCCGCCACCTTGTCTGCAGGCAGCAGTCCGGCCTGATATTCGTCAAGGCCGAGCTGTTCCGCCACATCCTTGGCGACCTCCTCGCGGTCTCCGGTGAGCATTACTGTCTTTGCCACTCCGAGAGACTTCAAATCCGCGATTGCGGCGGCTGAGTCCTCCTTGACCTTGTCCGAGATGACGATGTGTCCGGCATAGACCCCGTTCACGGCGACGTGTATTATAGTCCCCACCTTGTGGCAGGGATGCCATTCCGCGCCTACGGAGTCCATCATCTTCGTGTTTCCCACGCAGACCGTGTCGCCGTTCACCGTCGCCCTTATTCCGTGCCCGGAAATCTCCTCCACGTCCTCCACCGTGCAGCCGTCGCTCTCGTTCGGGTAGGCGTTCCTGAGCGAGACGGCGATTGGGTGGGTCGAATAGCGCTCCACGTGCGCCGCGAGGTGCAGGAGCTGAGTTTCATCGAGTTTGTCCGGATGCACGGCGTTCACCTCGAACCGGCCTTTGGTGAGAGTCCCGGTCTTATCGAAGACCACCGTGCCGAGCCTTGAGAGCGTGTCCATATAGTTCGCTCCCTTGATGAGTATGCCGCGTTTCGATGCGCCTCCGATGCCTCCGAAGAAGGTCAGCGGGACAGAAATCACGAGTGCGCAGGGGCAGGAGACCACAAGGAAGGTCAGCGCACGCTGGAGCCAGACCGGGAAACTGCCCGGGAAGTCGCCGGAAACGAGAGGCGGGAGGAATGCGAGGACAAACGCGAGCGTCACCACAATCGGCGTATATACCCTTGCGAACTTGGCGATGAAAGTCTCGCTCCTTGACTTGTGCTCGCCGGCATTCTCGACGAGTTCGATGATTTTCGACGCCGTCGACTCCCCGAAAGTCTTGCTTACCTTAATCCGCAGCAGTCCGGAGATGTTCACGCAGCCGGAGATCACATCGTCTCCAGGAGCCACATCCCTCGGCAGGCTTTCGCCCGTGAGCGCCACCGTATTGAGACTTGAAAGGCCCTCCAGGACGGTTCCGTCGAGCGGAATCTTCCCGCCCGGCTTCACGACTATGGTTTCGCCGACCTCGACCGTGTCGGGCGCGACGGAGCTGACCTCCCCGCCGCGCTCCACGTCCGCAGTGTCAGGCCTGATGTCCATAAGCTGCGAAATCGACTCCCGGCTGCGTCCCTCCGCATAGTCCTCGAAAAGTTCGCCCACCTGAAAGAAGAGCATCACGAACACGGCCTCCGGAAACTGGGTCTCCGCTCCGGGAAGAAATCCGATGCAGAGCGCCCCGACTGTGGCGATGCACATCAGGAAGTCCTCGTTGAACAGCTCGCCGTGGAAAAGCCCCTCCAAGGCCTCGGCAATCACGTCATATCCGATCAGAAGATAGGGGATGAGGTAGATGAGCAGCAGCTGCCACACCGGCAGGCTCAGCGTCCTTTCCGCCGCGAACGCGCCCGCGAGCAGCACCGCCGCCGCGATAATTCTACAAAGTTTCTTCTTGTCCATAATAACTTGTTTTTCTCACCTGCGGCATTCGGGGCAGATGCCCTTGATTACGAAGGAGTAGGCGAGCGGCTCGAATCCCTCCGGCACGCGCACCATTTCGGGGGCGATGTGCTCCATGCAGTAGGATCTGTGGCAGCTTTCGCAGTAGAAATGTATGTGCGCGTCGTTGTGGTCGCAGTGCTCATCCTCCGGGCAGAGTTCGTAGTTCACGACTCCGCGTCCGTCCTCGAACGAATGCACGATGTCCTTCTCCAGAAACAGCGTAAGTGTCCTGAACACACTGGACTTGTCCATTGTCGCAATCTGCGCCTCAAGGTCTGACAGGCTCACCGGCCGTTCCGCCTCCGCAAGCGCCCTGAGTACGAGAATCCTGTTTGCCGTGGGCTTCACCTCCCGCCTTTCCAGATGGGATTCCGCTTCCTGAAATGTCATATCCTCCGTTTTTCTGAGAAATCAGTCGTTATGATCAGCCGTCATCCTGCGCCGCGGCCCTTATTTCGTGCTGAACTTGTATATGCACCGCTGGGTGTAGGTCTGCCCCGGCTCGAGCAGGGTCGAAGGGAAGTGCGGGTGGTGAGGGGAGTCCGGCCAGTGCTGGGTTTCAAGCGCGATGGATTCGCGGTAGCGCAGCGGTTTTCCGTATTTCCCGCAGGTGGTGCCGTCGAAGAAATTCCCGCTGTAGAACTGGAGCCCCGGCTGGTCGGAGAACACTTCGAGGAAACGTCCGCTCTCCGGCTCATAGACTGAAGCGTTGAACTCCACATCTTTCGCGCTCTTGCGGTCGATGCAGAAATTGTGGTCGTAGCCGGCTCCGTGCGCGAGCTGTTCGTTGTCTTCGCCTATTCTCTCCCCGATCGTGTGCATCTCCCTGAAATCGAAAGGGGTGCCCTCCACCTGAGCAATCTCGCCGTAAGGAATCGAGTATGCGTCAATCGGGATATATGCGGATGCGTTGATTATCATCTCGTTGTCGAGGATTGTCCCGTTGCCTTCGCCCTTGAGGTTGAAGAACGGATGATGCGAAATGTTGAAATATGTCGCCTTGTCGGTCGTCGCGGAGTAGTCTATCACGAACCGGCTGTCGGAGTCGAGAGTGTAGCGGAGACTTATGTCTATGTTGCCGGGGAATCCGTCGAGTCCGTCAGGATGAAGCAGATGCAGGGCTATGCTCGAGTCCGTCACTTCGCGGACGTCCCACACGAGCATGTCCACGCCCTTGAGTCCTCCGTGCAGGGTCTGTCCGTTGTTGTTCAGCGGGAAATTATAGACCTCATCCCCGATTGTGAACGTTCCGCCGGCGATTCTGTTGGCGTAAGTCCCCACGACGGCCCCGAGAAATCTTTCTCCGGGGTTATGGATGTAGTCTCCGATGTTGTCGTAGCCCAGAACCACGTCCTCGTAAGACCCGTTTCTGTCCGGCGTCCAGAGACTCACGACTCTCGCGCCGAAGTTCGTGACCTGCATGGTGATGTCTCCGCCGTGCAGTGTATAGAGCGAAACGCTCTTGCCGTCGACTTCTGTCGCGAAATTCTCCGCAGGAATCAGTTCCACCTGCCCTTTGCCGCAGCAGGACGCGAGTGAAAGCGCAGCCGCCGCGAAAATCAGAACCTTTTTCATATCGTTGTCATAAGTTTGTGTAATTCCCGTCAGCGGGTGCGGCCTGTCTCATCAGAAGAGTGAAATGCCACAGCACGACTCCGGCCGAAACAGAAACATTCAGCGAGTGCTTCATCCCGAACTGCGGAATCTCAATCGCGAAATCCGATTCGTCGACGACGTCCTGCCGCACTCCGTCCACCTCATTCCCGAATACGAGGGCATATTTCTTCGGAGTCATATCTCCGTCCTCCGGAGAATACGGATGAAATCTGTCGAGTTTCACGGAATTCACGGTCTGTTCCACGCTGACGATTTCATATCCCTCCCTGTCCCTCAGATTCCGTATCACATCCAGCGTGTCGGCAGCATATTCCCACCCGACGCTTTCCTCCGCACCGAGCGCAGACTTGTGGATTTCCGCCGACGGGGGCGTGGGGCAGATTCCGCAGAGAAAGATCCTGTCAATCTTGAACGCATCGGCGGTCCTGAACACCGAACCTACGTTATGTGCGCTCCTCACGTTGTCCAGCACCACGACGATGCCCGAATCGGGCAGTCTGCGGTATTCCTCCGCTGAAACCCTCCCCAATTCAAAGTTAAGCAGCTTGCGGTCTTTCGATTTCATCCTGTCGGTTTTCTTTTTCCGAAACTTTCAAATTCATCGCAAATGTACATAAAAAAGACTAATTTTGCACGGTGAAGCGATGTGGTGAATCGGCATTTCACAGAATAAACTGAATCGTATGAAACGGGACATATCCATTTTTGATCTTCTCAGGGAAGAAGAAGACCGTCAGACATCCGGTCTGGAACTCATAGCCTCTGAAAATTATGTCAGCACGCAGGTGCTTCAGGCTCTCGGGTCAGTCTGTACGAACAAATACGCGGAGGGTTATCCGGGCGCGAGATATTACGGAGGCTGCGCCGTCATCGACAGGATAGAACAGCTGGCGATAGACCGTCTGTGTGAGATTTACGGGGCGGAATACGCCAATGTCCAGCCGCATTCAGGAGCACAGGCGAATATGGCGGTGTTCATGTCCGTGCTCAGACCGGGGGACAGTTTCATGGGGCTCAATCTCTCCCACGGAGGCCATCTCACCCACGGTTCGCCGGTGAATATGTCCGGTATTCTCTACAAGGCGGTTCCTTACGGGATAAATGAAGTGACGGGGATGATAGACTATGACGAGATGGAGCGCATAGCCCTCGAATGCCGTCCGAAGCTCATAGTAGGCGGTGCGTCCGCATATTCCCGTGAATGGAATTACGCGAGGATGAGGAAGATAGCCGACAAGGTCGGAGCCATCCTGATGATTGATATGGCGCACACGGCCGGCATCATCGCCGCCGGCCTGCTGAGCAATCCTGTGAAATACGCGCACATCGTGACATCCACCACGCACAAGACCCTGCGCGGGCCTCGCGGCGGGATAATACTGATAGGCAAGGACTTCGACAATCCTCTCGGTCAGAAGACGGCGAAAGGCGAGGTCAAGAAGATGTCCCAGGTGATAAATTCCACGGTCTTCCCCGGAGTCCAGGGCGGTCCGCTCGAGCACTGCATCGCGGCCAAGGCCGTCGCTTTCTTCGAAGCCCGGCAGCCCGAATTCGTGGAGTATCAGAAGCAGGTGCTCGTCAACGCCTCCGCCCTTTGTGACGCCTTCATCAAGCGCGGCTACAAGATTGTCTCCGGCGGGACGGACAACCACCTGATGCTCATAGACCTGCGCACCAAGTTTCCGGAACTCACCGGCAAGATGGCGGAGAAGGAACTCGGCAAGGCGGACATCACCGTGAACAAGAATATGGTGCCGTTCGACAGCCGCACCCCGTTCTCCACCTCAGGCCTCCGCATCGGCACTCCGGCAATCACCTCAAGGGGTTTCGTGGAGAAGGATATGGAATGGATGGCGGACACCATCGACAGTGTCCTTGACAACGCCGCCCGCCACCTCGACCTTATCGCCGGCAAGACTGAAGAAGGCCGTTCCGACTACGAGACGGTTCTGCACGCCGCCGCCGACAAGGTCCACAAGATGACCCACGGCATGCCCCTGAACCGGTGGTAGGGGACTATACACTTGAACTACCAGTTGTTATGGTGGATGTTCTCCGGATTCCACTTGTCCTTAGGCTCGGGGAATTCTGCAGGATGGCCGACCGGGATGACGCAGAGCGGGCGTATGTTTGACGGAAGTCCGACATATTCCCGGACAAGTTTCTCGCGTTCATCGTCATAGGCGGCCGTCCAGACCGCTCCGAGTCCCAGCGCATTGGCGGCGAGCAGGAGGTTTTCCGCAGCCGCCGCGCAGTCGTGAACCCAGAATTTCTCGCTGACGGTGACATCTCCGCAGACTATGACGGCGACAGGCGCCGTGTCAAGCCTCGAATAAGGCATTTTGACGGCCATAGATGCGAGCTTGTCCCTGTCCGTAATCACGACGAATCTCCACGGCTGCCGGTTCAGCGCGCTCGGAGCGGCCATCGCCGCCTTGAGCAGAGTCTCAATCTGTTCCTCTGAAACCGCTTCCGGTGTGAACTGACGGATTGCAGTGCGTGAGGCGATGTTTTCAAGAACGGCCTCTGCGTTCTTCTTGTCTGAATTGTTGCAGCAGGATGCCATGGTGATTAAAGTTGCGCCCGCAAGAGCGAGCAGTTTTACAAATCTTTTCATATGATGTCTCTTGTTTTGCATCGCGGAACCCGGGTGATTCACCTGTTCCGGGTATCGGACGGGAAAGATAGGGATTAGCTTTTGGAAAAGCAAAAAATACACGAATTTTCGCTTTTGCAAAAGTGACCGTTTGTCGCCAAATTGCCAAACGAAAATCGGCCAAATTGCCAAACGAAAATCGGCCGAATTGCCAAACGGAGATTGAAAAATTTGTTGAAATGGTTGAAAACTAATATCTTTGTCGTAAATTAGAAAGCTATGACAAATGAATATAGAAACCGCATCGCGGATCAGCTGCTTTCTGACAAACTGGAAGCGATGGGCGCTGTGCTGATTGAAGGGCCGAAAGGCTGCGGCAAGACAACTACTGCTGAACAACAGGCCGGAAGTGTCATCTATATGGATGACCCCGAGAATGGCGGGCAGTACAGACAGCTGGCTCAAACGAACATCCGTATGCTGCTGGCCGGCCGGACTCCGAGGCTTATTGACGAATGGCAGGATATTCCCCAATTATGGGATGCGGTGCGTTTTGAAGTGGATCATCGCCCGGACGACGGACAGTTTATCCTCACCGGTTCCGCAGTCCCTGCCAATCGGGACGGAATCCGTCATACCGGCACCGCACGATATGCATGGCTGACAATGAGGCCTATGTCGCTTTGGGAGTCGGGAGATTCAAACGGGGGCATAAGCCTTGGCGCATTGTTCCGGTCTCAAGAAACGACCGGATGTGAAAACTTCGCCGATATGGAAAGAATTGCATTTCTGGTTTGCCGGGGAGGATGGCCTAAATCCATAACGAAGAAGTCCGAGAAAGCCGCGCTTGCTCAGGCAATCGAGTATTATGAGGCTGTCGTCAGAACGGATATCTCCCGCGTTGACGATGTTCACCGCGATGAGGAGAGAGCCAAGAGGATTATGCGTTCATATTCGCGGCATCAGGGGACTCAGGCCAGCCTGTCTGTGATTCTTGAAGATGTAAGGGTGAATGAATCGAATGATTTGAGCGACACGACGATTTCATCATATTTGTCCGCCCTGAGGCAAATATTCGTGATAGAGGATATGCCCGCGTGGAATCCCAATCTCCGGAGCAAGACGGCAATCCGCACATCCGATACGAGATATTTTGTGGATCCGTCCATCGCCTGTGCCGCACTTGGCCTCGGGCCGAAGGATTTGATGAATGACCTGAATACGTTCGGCCTGTTTTTCGAAACAATGTGTATTCGTGACCTCAGGGTCTATGCGGACGCTCTCGGCGGCAAGGTCTATCATTATCGGGACAAGAACGGACTTGAGTGTGATGCTGTCGTACATCTCCGTAACGGTTCATACGGCCTGATTGAAATAAAACTCGGCGGGGACAGTCTGATAGAGGAGGGGGCTGGAAACCTCAAGACCCTTGCCGGGAAAATTGATACCGGAAGGATGAAATCCCCCTCATTCCTCATGGTGCTTACGGCAGTAGGCTCCTATGCCTACCGCCGTTCCGATGGTGTCCACGTCGTTCCTCTCAGTTGCCTGAAGGACTGAACTTTATCGCCCGGCAGTCTCATTTTTTTTTGGTCGCTTAAAAATATATCCTTATATTTGTCCCTGCTCGGCTGGCTCGCAATCCGGTCGTTCTTCAGGCGTTCTGGATGCAGGGTGGGTCGGGCAAACATACATAGACGTTACTTGACGTTTTTCTTCTGTCATCGAACTTGGCAATTTGATAATTCAATCGGAAGAGACGGCAACGGGAGCGTCCACATTCGCGATGACGATACAGTCTCCACGCTTATTGCCGTGGGCTTACTGCATAATCATCCCCGACGTGGGCTGGCTGAGTTGCTTGTTCTGATTGAAAGGCAGCCAAGGCCTGATGACGGGATGAGCAAAAAGTAAGACACCCACGTCTTTTTTTGTACCCGTTCGGATAAGGGCAGTCGCCGGGCATAAAGCCATAGCTTGTGGATAAAACAATAATCAATCTCCGGTCCTGGTCCCGGGCCGGCAAAACTACAGCCTTTAAAAAACTGGGCTTCTTACTGACGGGAGAACAATGTCCCGACAATGAAATCAAAGAAATCTTAACCTATCGCGGAATCAAAGTCGGCATTTTCTCATTAGGGGATTATCGGGAGGCCGTCGAGCAGCGGCTTGAAGAATTGATTGAAAATCAATGTGAGGTTATCTTCTGTGCAAGCAGGACAAAAGGCGGCACGGCAGTCTATGTCGATCAGGCTGCCGCTGAACATGGGTATATTGAAATCATCATCGGTTCAATATGGTCCAATAATCCTGACAACCGTGAAATATGCAATACCCAACTGTCTGTAACTCTGAAAGAGTTGCTGGATAAATTGATTGATAATGCCTAATTTGTAATTATTTAAAACTAAAAGATATGAAAATACATCAATTAGCTATCGTGACAGCTCTGCTTTCTGTTCTTCTCTCCTCTTGCGGCGGATCA
>CAVEDD010000047.1:0-3839 GCA_963614515.1 Treponemataceae bacterium
TCACCAAGGCCGACGGCGGCAAATTCGGCAAGACCGAGAAAGGCAACATCTGGCTCGACCCGGAACGCACCTCGCCGTACCAGTTCTACCAGTTCTGGCTCAACGTGAGCGACGAGGACGCGGCGAAGTACATAAAGATATTCACGATGCTCGACAAGGAGACCATAGACGCGGCAATCGCATCCCACGCCGAAAATCCGGGCGCGCGCTCGCTCCAGAAGCTGCTCGCCAAGGAGGTGACGACAATGGTTCACGGAGAGAAGGAATATGAAAACGCGGTCGCGGCTTCCGGAATCCTCTTCGGCAACGCCACTTCCGACCAGCTGAAGGCTCTCGACGAGAAGACTTTCCTTCAGGTCTTCGAGGGCGTCCAGACTTTCTCCGTCTCTCCGGACAAACTCCCGTGCAACATCATAGACCTGCTTTCGGTCGAGACCTCGTTCTTCCCGTCGAAGGGCGAATGCCGCAAGATGATTCAGGGCAACGGAGTCAGCATCAACAAGGAAAAAGTCAGCGACATCAATGCGCAGATAGGTCTGGAGTCCGTACTCGACGGCAAATACATCCTCGCACAGAAAGGAAAGAAGAACTACTGCATCATCCGGGTGGAGTGTCTATGACATTGATTGCAGATTCGGGGGCGACAAAGACCGACTGGGCTTTTCTGCACGGTGACTCGGCGCCGCTTTTCTTCAGCAGCGCGGGCTGTAACCCCAATTTCATCTCCGCCGGGGAGATTCAGGAGGACATCAGGAACAGTCTGCCCCCGGGATTCGGAATCTCTTCGGTGAAGGAAATCCATTTTTACGGCTCCGGCGTGAGCGGGAATTTCCGTGATTTAATGAGAGATACTCTCCGGGAGGTGTTTCCCGGAGCCGGGGATATCTTTGTCGGATCGGATCTTCTCGCAGCCGCCCGCGCCCTCCTCGGAGACGGGCCGGGTTTCGCAGCCATTCTCGGGACCGGGATGAACACGTGCATCTATGACGGAAGGGAAATGACGGAGCACATAGCCCCGCTCGGTTTTATCCTCGGAGACGAGGGAAGCGCCGCCTACATCGGGAAACTGCTTCTGAGGGACTATGTGAGAGGGAATATGCCGCCCGATATCCGCGAAGAGGTGGCGGCCCTGGTCGGAACGGACGAGGATGGAATCATCGGACAGATTTACCGGAAACCCCAGCCCAACCGCTACTGTGCAGGTTTCTGCAAATGGGCCGGTGAACACAGGCACAGTTCCCCATATTGCAACTCCCTGTTGAAGAACGCATTCAGGGATTTCTTCCGAAACGTCGTCAGCCTCTATCCGGATCACCGCCGGTACACTTTCAACTGCGCTGGTTCAGTGGGTTTCTGCAACCGCGACCTCCTGTGCGAAGTCGCCGGAGAATTCGGGATGCGGCCCGGGATTTTCTTGAAATCGCCCATCGACGGTCTGACAGGATATCACCGGGAGCACAGTTCCCGATGATTTCATCTGAGAGGATTTTGGACTCTGGCAATCCTTAAAAATTTATTCGTATCTTTGCGCGATTTTACGTTCCGTGCGAAGAAACGCCCATCAGGAACGGGATATGCCACATATCGGATTACAAATGAATTTGTACTACACAGTTATGACCGTAATGGCGGTGCTCGCCGTCTTCGTGTTCATAATGCTCTTTTATTTCAAGGCCGGCTACGGCTACCTCTCCAACAGCAAATGGGGTCCGACGATTCCCAACAAGGCGGCGTGGATAATAATGGAGGCTCCGTCCTTCTTCTACCTGCTGTTCTACACTCTCAAGTTCGCGCTTGACGGTCCTGGAGCGGGGATCGGCATAGACGGCAGCGTTGACGGCAACTGCACGGGGGTGCTCTATTTTATGGCGGGACTCTTCCTGCTGCACTATTTCCAACGCTCGTTCATATTCCCGCTTCTGATGAGGGGGAAGAGCCGCACTCCAATCGCAATCATGGCGATGGGAATGGTTTTCAACACGGTGAACGCCTTTCTCATAGCTGGATGGATGTTCGGAATCCCCGGACTTATGAACGCACAGGCTCCCGGGGGATTCTACACGGCGGAATGGTTCCGCGACCCGCGTTTCATAATCGGGACTGTCATATTCTTCACCGGAATGGCGATAAACCTCGATTCGGACCACGTCATACGCCATCTCCGCAAACCCGGCGACACGAAGCACTATATTCCGAAGAAAGGAATGTACAAATATGTCACGAGCGCCAACTATTTCGGCGAACTCGTCGAATGGATCGGCTATGCCGTGCTCACC
Source organism: Treponemataceae bacterium (assembly GCA_963614515.1). Taxonomy (GTDB): domain Bacteria; phylum Bacteroidota; class Bacteroidia; order Bacteroidales; family UBA932; genus Cryptobacteroides. The sequence continues at coordinate 2,277 of CAVEDD010000047.1, forward strand.
TGGTCTCCGGCCGGTCTGCTCTTCGCGGTGTGGACGTTCGCGAACCTCGGTCCGAGAGCCAAGTCGCTGACGGAGAAATATGTGGAGGAGTTTGGCGAGGAATATACTTCGCTGCATAAGAAGAACCTCATACCCTACATATGGTAGATTTGAATACTTAGGAATCTCAAACCATTTTATGAATTGATTGATAAAATCACACAATATAATATGAGTGAAATATTTACACCGTACAGGCTCGGACCCATTGAACTGAGAAACAGGACGATACGTTCTGCGGCATTCGAGGGAATGGGCAGGGACAACGCCCCTACGGAGGAACTTTTCAACTACCACAGGGCGGTGGCCCGCGGCGGCATCGGGATGACGACCGTGGCGTATGCGGCTGTGTGTCAGAGCGGAATCAGCTTCGACTCCCAGCTGTGGATGCGCGAGGAGATTGTGCCGGCGCTGAAGAGGCTCACCGATGCGGTGCACGCCGAGGGGGCGAAAGCCAGCATCCAGCTCGGGCACTGCGGGAACATGACCCACAGGCGCACCTGCGGACAGACTCCTATCGGGGCAAGCAACGGATTCAATCTCTATTCCCCCACCTTCTACCGCAAGATGAAGCAGGAGGACATAGATTTCGTCGTGAAGTCATACGGTGACGCGGTGAGGCTCGCGATGAAGGCGGGATTCGACTGCGTCGAGATTCACGCCGGACACGGCTACCTCATCTCGCAGTTCCTCTCCCCGTGGACCAACCGCCGCCACGACCGCTACGGCGGAAGTCTCGACAACCGGATGAACTTTATGAGGGAGTGCATACGCGAGGTGGTGAAGGCTGCGGACGGCAAGATTGCGGTGACGGCCAAGCTCAACACCCGAGACGGCTTCCGGGGCGGTCAGGAGGTGGACGAGCTGATTGAAGTGGCGAAGGAGTTACGCAGGCTCGGAGTCGATGCCATCACGCTCTCCGGAGGATTCGTGAGCCGCGCCCCGATGTATGTGATGCGCGGAGAGTTCCCGACCAAGGCAATCGCGCACTATATGCCGAAGTCCTTCTGGTGGCTCAAGATAGGCCTGCATCTCGGTGCGTGGGCGGTCTGCCCGACAGAGACGTTCAGACATCTGTTCTTCATGGAGGATGCGCTCAAGTTCAAGGCGGCGATGCCGGACTACCCGTTCATCTATGTGGGCGGGGTCACCACCGGCGAGGATGCCCGCAAGGTTCTTGAAAACGGCTTTCCGCTCTTCCAGATGGGACGCGCAGTGCTTGAAGACCCGGATTTCGTGAACAAACTCAAGGCCGATGAAAATCATTGCAGCGGCTGCACGCACTCGAACTTCTGCATAGGACGTATGTACACGCTCTCGGCCCAGTGCCACAAGCACTGCGAGGACATCACCCCCGCCCTCGAACGGGAAGTTCACCGCATAGAGGCCCGCAACGAACGCCGCGAGCGCCAGGCGAGATAAAAAGCGCACGACTTCCCCTTCGAGGGGACGGGAGGGGTCGAAATACAGGAGGGGTCGAAATACAGGTAAATCGGTTTGTCGCGCCCGAAAGGGTGAGGAAAG
>CAVEDD010000047.1:4511-8133 GCA_963614515.1 Treponemataceae bacterium
CCCTTCACTTCAGCCTTTGCGGGATGGAAGACCCTGTCCTCCCCGGCGACTTCAAAGCCCCGGACGTCGTGCCACGGGCTGAGTCCGTCGTGAGCCGTGTTCCTGAAATTGACCGTAATCCTGTCACCGTCAATCTGCATGTCCCTGTAAACCGGACCTTCGCACTGAAGTTCAGTCATTCCGTAGGTCCTGTTCAGGGCGAGCAGCGCGAGACGCTCTCCGACCTGTCTTTTCTGACAAGGATGAATCTGGTCCTTCTCGTACTCATAGGCGAGGTCGTTGGTGGTCGCTATCCCGCTGTTCGGAATGATTTCCGCGGCCTTGCGCTGCGCCTCCCTCATGCGCGCCCCGGAAGTGCCGTCGCCGCCGTAAGCCCACGGAGCGAGTTCCACCTCATAGAACGGAAGATCCCCGTCGCCCCACAGGTCGCGCCATACGCCGACCATCGTCGAGAGACGCTCCGCATAATATCCTGACAGACCGGCGTTTGTCTCTCCCTGATACCAGATGAACCCGCGCACGGTGTAATTGTGCACCGGGTACAGCATCGCATTGTACATCACATAGGTCGAGGTGTGGTGCCACCAACCGCCCTTGGTCATCACAGGGTCCTGCGAACCGGACGGGATGGTGTTCGGGGGATAGCTGCGGACGAGCTCCTCCGGAAGCCAGCTTTCCACCGCCGAACCGCCCCAGTTGCAGGCGATGATTCCCACCGGGACATCGAGGGCGGAGTTCAGGGCCGTGGCGAAATACCAGCCCACGGCCGTAAAACTGCGTGCCGTCACCGGATTCGTCTCCTCCCATTTCCCCTGCACATAGTCTTCTGTCTTCAGAGAACCGGTCTTGGGAATCTTCACTTCGCGGACCTTGTTCCTCCAAGTCCCCGCAGTGAGCAGAGCCTCGACCGCGCCCTCCACCGGGCAGCCGTGGAAACCGGTGAGCGGCATCTCCATATTGGACTGTCCGCCGGCAAGCCACACCTCGCCGATGAGCACGTCACGGAGCGTCACGACACCGTCCCTGTCGGATATTTCGACTGTCTGAGGATTATAGCTTCCACCCGGCGTTCTGACGGAGAGTTTCCACCTGCCGTCCTCCCCGGCCACGGCGGTCGCCTTCTCCCTGCTCCAGGAGGTTTTCACGATGACTTTGGACGACGGAGCGGCCTCGCCCCAGAGATTCACGTCGCTGTTCTGCTGAAGAACGCAATGGTCGCCAAGCTGTTCGGGAAGACGGATTTTCGCCGCTGTCTCAAGAGACGGGAAAAGCAGTGCGGCGGCCGCCATAATCCCTGTGAAATGTTTCAGTGTCATAATCAGTAAATATTTTGAAAACGCTGCATGATTTCAAGGCACATTCGGCTGTTGTGGTACGGGCACTTCCAGAAGCCGGCCTTGTCGTCATCGAGGTTGACCGTTCCGTCCGCCCTGAGACTCCAGTGCCACTCCCCTCCCCGCCGATCGACTATGTGCCTCCGGATGAAGTTCCACACATCGGCCGCGCGGATGAACCAGCGCTCATCCCCCGTGCGCTGCCAGGCATTCACGCAGCCCACGACGGTCTCCGCCTGAACCCACCAGTGCCTGTCCGCATCGATGGCGGCGGTGTCGCTGTGCATTTCATACATCATCCCGGCTCCGGGGACATAACCCTCAAGCGCAGCCCCGGCAATCCCGAGCACATCAGGCAGAATCTCATCGGCGTCGGCCCCGATTGCTGACGCGGCCTCGTCAAGCAGCCACGACGCTTCGATGTCATGTCCGAACGACACGATTTCCCTCCTGTTTGTCCAATGTTCGTCGAAAAACAGCCGCAGATGCCCCGTCTCCCGGTCAAGAATCCTGTCCCTGAATATATGCAGCAGATTCCCGATTCTTTCCTTCAGACGGCTGTCCGGCCAGACCCGGTACAGCGCGGTGTACGGCTCGATTATGTGAAGATGGGTGTTCATCGTCTTGCACTCGTTCGCATCCTTCTCGCTCAGCCTCATATCCGCAAGCGGAGACCAGTCGCGGGCGAAAGCCTCGAAATATCCGTTTTCCGCAGTGTCAAAACTATGATTCTCAATGTCTTCAAAAAGTCTTACCGCATATTCGAGAGCTTCCGCATCCCCCGTCGCAAGAGCATATTCACTCAGCCCGTAAATGGCGAAGCCGAGGGCATATATCTGCTTTTTCCCGTCAAGCGGATTTCCGCAGGGGTCGAGACTCCAGTACACTCCGCCGTATTCACTGTCATAGAAACGGTCTATGATTTCGCGCTTCGCCCGCGTCGCGACGTCGAGATATTCCTTTTTCCAGAGCACTCGGTACGAAGCCGAAAACGCCCATAGAATCCTCGCGTTCAGCACCGCCCCTTTCGCGGCGCCGGGGTCAATCCGTCCGTCTCCCGAAATGCGTCCTCTGAAACCTCCGGCCGGATCCAGAAATTTGTCGTGCCAGAAAGGGAGTATGTTGTTTTCCAGATTTTCACGAAGCTCTTCGCGAAGTTTCACCGATTCCTTTGATATGTCCATAGTTTTTAAAACCCGAATGCTGCAAATTTAGGGAAATACTGATAGTTTTACGGCCGTTATTGTGCAAAGCGCATAAAATCTGTTGAAAAAGTACAAGAAAAAAAATAACTTTGCGTGAAGCCGGCGCGAATCACGATGGTTTGGACCACGGCGGCTGCGGACAACCACATTCCAAAAAACCGATGAGCGAAGTAATCACTGAAATAACACCGTTGTCGAACCTCGACTGTTTCTATATCGTGGAACGGCACAAGACCGAATTCACATATCCGCTGCACAAGCACCGCGATTTCGAGCTCAATTTCATCGAACACGGAGCCGGAGTGAGCCGCATCGTGGGGGACAGCGTGGAGACAATCGGAGACTATGAACTCACGCTCATCGGTGCGCCCGACCTTGAGCACGCGTGGGAGACCGGGAACTGCAAAAGTCAGGACATCCGGGAGATAACAATCCAGTTCGCGCCGGAATTTCTCGGAGACGACATCCTCGGGAAGAACCAGTTCGACTCGATACGCAAGATGCTCAAGGCCGCGGATCACGGAATCACGTTTTCTATCGACGCGATAATGCACATCTACCATCACATCGACCGCCTCGCGTCCGAAAGGGATCATTTCGATCAGTTCCTCAAGCTCCTCTTCATCCTCAACGAACTTTCTAAACACAGCTACAGGACGCTCGCGAGCAGTTCGTTCGCCCATTCGGCAAGAAATTCCGAGAGCCGCAGGGTGATGAAGGTGAAGCAATATGTGAACGACCACTATTCCGAAATCATACGTCTCGAAGACATCGGCGGGCTCGTCGGGATGACCCCGTCCGCATTCAGCCGTTTTTTCAAGCTCCGGACGGGAAAGACGCTCTCCGACTACATACTCGACATCCGACTCGGGTATGCCGCGAGGGCGCTGGTGGACACGACCAAGAACATCTCGGAAATCTGCTACGAGAGCGGATTCAACAACCTTTCGAATTTCAACCGCATTTTCAAGGCCAAGAGGGGCTACACGCCGAGGGACTTCCGCGCCCTCTACAAGAAGAACAAGGTGGTCGTCTGAAATGACATTACAGCCGTCCGAAATGACATATGATTATGATATGACA
>CAVEDD010000047.1:8166-13824 GCA_963614515.1 Treponemataceae bacterium
GAAACAACACTGAAATAACACTGAAACGATATGAATCACAAGACATTGACATCCGCAGCACTCGCGCTCATTCTCGCCGGCTGCGCATCACAGGAAAAAGAAGCCTTCTGGACCGTCAGGGACGGACATTTCTGCAAAGGGGACTCCGCTCCGGTGTACTATATCGGGACGAACATGTGGTACGGCCCGCTGCTCGCATCCGGGACGGCCGCAGCCGACCTGCCGAGACTCACCCGTGAGCTCGACTCCCTTAAATCCATCGGAGTCACCAATCTGAGGGTTCTCGTGGGGGCCGACGGGGAATGCGGAGTGAAGTCCAAAGTGGAGCCGACGCTCCAGATAAAACCCGGAGTCTATGACGAGGAGGTCTTCGCCGGGCTTGACCGCTTTCTGGCGGAACTCGGCCGCAGGGATATGAGTGCGGTCCTTTTCATCAACAATGCCTGGGAATGGTCCGGAGGATTCGGACAGTACCTCGAATGGGCTGGCGAGGGGAAGGCGCTCAGCACCGTCGACGCCCTCTGGAGCGACTACTGCGAACATACGTCGAAATTCATCACCTGCGACGCGGCAAAGGAAATGTTCGCACGCCATCTCACGAATGTGGTCTCACGAGTCAACACCGTCACAGGAAAAAACTACAGGGACGATCCGGCTATATTCTCCTGGCAGATCTGCAACGAACCCCGGTTTTTCCTCAACGGTGACCCGGCTCTCAAGCAGGCTTTCGCCGACTGGCTCTGCGAGTCGGCCGCGCTCATAAAGTCCATTGACCCGAACCATATGGTCTCGACCGGAAGCGAGGGAAGCTTCGGCTGCGAGGGGGATATGGAACTGTTCACGAAAATCCACGCCTGCCCCGACATCGACTATCTCACCATCCACATCTGGCCGCTGAACTGGAGCTGGGTTCACCGTGACAGTCTCGCGGAAGACCTTCCTGAGGCAATCCGGAAGACAGACGGATATATCGCCGCCCACATCGAAACCGCGAAACTTCTCGGCAAGCCGCTGGTTCTCGAAGAGTTCGGTTTCCCGCGTGACGGATTCCGGTTCGACAAATCGTCTCCGACCACCCTCCGCGACAAGTTCTACGGCAATGTTTTCGACACTCTCGCCGCCTCGAAACAGCGCGGAGACGTTTTCGCCGGCGTGAATTTCTGGACCTGGGGAGGCGAAGCCCGGCAGAGGGACGTTTACTGGCAGAGGGGCGACGACTACTGCGGAGACCCGGCTCAGGAGCAGCAGGGGCTGAACTCCGTGTACCTCGGCGACAGCAGCACAATAAGTCTGCTCAGAGAGGCCTGCCGCAGGCTCAAATGACAGCGGCAGTTTTCACGCAGCACCACTGAAACGACAGCTGGAGTTTTCACCCGCCTCAATTGAGTAATCCTTAACGCTTACTGAACGGTGCAAGTGAATCTCCTCAAGTACCCAACTCCCCAAAAAATAAAACGGAAACAAATATGGCAAAAGCTAAACTCTCTGAAAAAATAGGATATGCGCTCGGCGACGCCGCTGCAGGCGGAATCACGTGGAAGATAATGTCAATCGCCTTCCCGCTCTTCTTCACGAACATCTTCGGACTGACCTTCGCCGACGCGGCCACTCTGATGCTCGTCGCAAGGCTCTTCGATGTGGTGACCGACCCGATTATGGGCAGCATCGCGGACCGCACCCAGTCCCGCTGGGGCACCTACCGTCCTTGGATCATCTTCGGAGCCATTCCTTTCGGGCTGATTTTCGCGCTCCTGCTCTACACCCCGGACTTCGGGCCGGCCGGTAAAAGAGTCTGGGCCTACACTCTCTACCTCCTTATGATGGCGGTCTATACCCTGGTCAACGTGCCCTACGGTTCGCTGCTCGGAGTAATGACCGACGATGACAACGAGAAAAACCAGTTCTCGTCCTGGAGGATGGTGGGAGCATATGCGATGGGCTTCATCACACTCCTGTCATTCCCGTATCTCCAGAAGCTCGTCGGAGGGAAGCCCGAACACCAGTACGCCGTCCTCGCCGCGATTTTCGGAGCCATAGCCGCAGCAATGACCCTCGCCTGCGGCCTGCTCACCAAGGAAAGGCTTAAACCAGTCAGGGCGGAAAAGTTCTCGTTCAGGCAGTTCGGAGACCTCTTCAGGAACAAGCCGTGGGTCTGCCTCACCCTGATGGGAATCTGCACCAATTTCTTCAACGGATTCCGCTATGCCGTGGCCGGCTATATGTTCACCTACTGCCTCGGAGGCGACATAACCATCGGAAGGCTCATCGTCAACTACACCGTGTTCATGACCTTCGGCGAACTCACCTGCATGCTTTTCGGCGCGCTGTCCCCGTGGTTCACAAAAAAGGCGGGAAGCAAGAAAAAGGCGTTCGTCCTGTCTGCGGTGATATGCCTTGTTTCGTCTGCGGCGTTCTTCTTCGTTCCGATGAGTCCGTCGTCAATCTACATAATGATTGCCCTCGTCATCATAACGTCTATGGGAATCGGTCTATACTCCCCTCTTCTCTGGTCCATGTATTCAGATGTCGCCGACTATGCGACACAGAAGAACGGCACGTCATCGACCGGACTCATATTCTCTTCCGGGACTATGGCGCAGAAACTCGGAACGGCCGTTTCCGGTTCGCTCGTGGCCCTGTTCCTCGGACTTGCCGGGGCAAGGACCATAGTGGACGAGGCCGGAAACTCGGCGGTAGACCCGCTTTCCATCACGGAGCCGGTGCTCACGATGATCTGGGCGCTGTTCTCCGTCATCCCGGCTGCCATCGCCGCAATAATGCTGCTGCTCACCTATCTCTACCCAATCAAGAAATAGGGAGGCCAGGCAGGAATCAGAACGGACGGACGAGAATCTGGGCACAGCCGCCGAACGGAGTGACTTCAATGGAGTTGCGCTCCTGCGGAGTCTTTCCCGCCGGTCTTTCTACGGCCTTGAACGCAGGGTCTCCGTTGCCCCAGCCGAGCAGTTCCGCGCCTTCAAGGCATACGGAAAGCTTTTCGGCCGTGGTGCGGATGTCCAGAACGATGACATCGCAGATCGCAGAGGAAGCCGCAGAAGAGCCTGAAGGATAATCCGCAGAGAGAGCCTCCGGAAGAGCCTCCGGAAGCCCCATTCTGAATGTGGAAGCTTTTCCGCCGGATTCCGGGGAGGAGACTGTCAGCAGGATGTCTCCGCCGCCTGATGTTCCTGATGAACTCCGCACCGGCGTCCCGTCTCCTGCGGTCAGCAGCCGTCCCTGTCCGCCGCAGTACGCCGTGACTTCAAGCTCAGGCAGAGCGGCGGGGAAACGGTCTTCGGCGCAGCGGCGGCCGTTCCTGTATCCGACGGCACGGTAAGTGACCGGAGCGCCGCCGGAAACTTTTCCCCCATTGCCGCCGGCGGCTACGCGACCGTCAGTTCCCCCATTGCCGCCGACGACTACGCGACCGTCAGAAGCCTCCCCGCAGCCGCCGACTTCCCACACGAGATGCCCGTCCTGCGGCATATCCTTGACACCCAGACTCTTCCCACCGGCGTAGAGTCTCACCTTGTCGCAGTTGGAATAGACCCAGACCTCGCCCCGGCACGGGCCGCAGATGTGCACAAGCGGTTCGTCCCGCCACGCCGCCCGGAGATAGAACGCCTCGTCCTTCGGGAATCCGCAATAGTCGAAAATCCCGAACTGCGAGCCTGTGGCAGGCCATTTCATCGGGTTAGGCTCGCCCCGGTAGTCAAATCCAGTCCAGTAGAACAGCCCCAGCCCCCAGCTGCGGTTCTTGTAGAACTTCCATCCGTGCTCTATGACATTCACCCTTCCGGCCGTATCCGCCCTGTTGAGCGGAGCCATCCAACCCTTCTCCGCCGAAGTCAGGTATTTCCCCCGGGTCCCGCAGCCGGAGGTCTCCTCCGTCCCGACGGCGCATTTGCCCGGGAAAAGTCCGTGATAGTCCTCTATCGGGTTCTGTACTATGTAGTTGTATCCGAACACATCCACTCCTTTGACCAGTTCCGGCCCTCCGGAATTACCGTAGGTCGTCGGGCGCGTGGAATCCAATGTATGGACATACTCGCTCATCCTCAACGCAATCTCCAGTCCTGCAGACCCGTGTTCCAGCGACCACTCCTCATTCCCGATGCTCCAGAGAATCACCGAAGGATGGTTGCGGTCGCGGTCAATCATATTCCGGAGCTGTCCGAGCTGCTCCGGGTTGATTCCAATCTGGCGGTTCTCGTCGATGACCAGAATACCGAGTTCGTCACAGATGTCGAGCATGGCGGGGGAGGCGCAATTGTGGGAGCAGCGTACAGCATTGAATCCGAACTCCCTGAGCCGCTCCAGACGGTACCTCCACAGTCCGTCCGGCACTCCTACACCGGCTCCGGCGTGGTCGAGATGCATATTCGCGCCCTTGAGTTTCACAGGAACCCCGCTCACGAGCAGACCCTTTCCGGGATTGAATTCAAGCGTGCGCACCCCGAAGCGGCAGACATATTCGTCCGAAAGCCCCCCGCGGTGGAAAAGCCTCAGACGCAGACGGTAGAGATACGGGCTGTCCGGAGTCCACGGACGGTCGGCCATTTCAACCTCATTTCCGTCCGCGTCCTCGATGATTATTTCGCAGGTCACATCCTTCGGAGAGACCGACGCATCCGCATATACGCAGTCGAATTCCACGCAGCTGTCATCGACGTGGACATTTTTAGTCCCGTCGGCGACCGTCCACAGCCCGCCGTCCTCCTTTTTCATTGAAATGCACACGGAATATGGTTTCACGGCGACCTTCCCGGCCTTGTGAAGCCGCACGTGGCGGTATATCCCCGCCCCCTCATAATACCATCCCTCTTCAAGCGAAGCGTCACAGCGAACGGCGATTACATTGTCCCCGCCGTAGTTCAGATATGGCGTGAGCGCATAGACCCGTGACACATAGCCGCCCGGTTCGCTCCCGAGGTAGAATCCGTTGCAGAAGACCTCGCTGTCACGGTATATTCCCTCAAATTCGACGGTAATCTGTCTCCCCCTGTCCGATTCGGGGATGAAGATATGTTTACGGTACCACCCGACGGAGTTTTCCGGGTAACGCCAGCCGATGCATTTGTAGCCGTGGGAATGGCTCGCCTCGGAACTGAAAGGCAGATCCACGGCCCAGTCGTGCGGAAGGTTCACCCTCTGCCAGGAGGAGTCGTCGAAGCCGGGCATTATCGGCGAGCGGCTGTGGTCGGCCGACCGGGCCTTGCAGAGGTAGGTGAAATACTCGGTCCCGTGGGTGAAATCCTTCATCGGTGAGGCTGCGTCGCCGGTCGCGAACGTCCAGTCCTCATCGAGAGAAAGCGTCAGCGGGGAAGAGTCCCGCAGGCCATATTCCGGAGAATCAGGATTATGGGCAGAAAGGTTTTGCGGCTGTCCGCAGATGTCAGCGGCGGGAAGGTTTTGCGGCTGTCCGCAGATGTCAGCGGCGGGAAGGGCCGCAAGAAATGCGGCGGAAACCAGCGTCAGCGTCCTCTTCATATTCTGAAATCAATTATGCGGTTATCAATTGCACGGGAAAAAATTATGCGGAAAACGGACATGTCATCCGCTTTCCGCAAAGTTGGGAAAATCCGTCCAAACCTGCAAATCAAATCGGGAAGAAGCTTGTGCGTCGCCTGATGGCCTTGATGGGACTGAGGGCTGTGT
>CAVEDD010000048.1:0-13354 GCA_963614515.1 Treponemataceae bacterium
TCTGTGCTTTTATGGGGCAGGAAAGTATGCTCCATCCGGTGGGACGGCGGGTATCAGAAGGGGTTCGGCCGCGTGGGCTCTGTCGTGTCGTTTGAACGCGGCTTTTCCGAATCGGGATATGATATATCTCCATTGGAATACAGTATGAGAGACCCGTTCGTAATCAGAGGGTTGGCTATTCCTTGTCATGAAAATGCATACGAGGGGCTTCCTGCTTTTTTGTCGGATTCGTTGCCGGACGACTGGGGAAATGAGGTTTTCAACAGGTGGATGGAACGGCATCATCTCAGGTCTAAAGACATATCACCGGTGGACAAATTGACTTTCATCGGTAAACGTGGTATGGGCGCGTTTGAGTTTGAGCCTGCTGTTAAAGGTTCGGATTCTCCCGATTCAATTGAACTTGAGTCTCTCTATGCCTTAGCAATGGAAATACAGGAGAAAAGAGAGAGTAAGGAACTTAATGTCGGACAGAATCCTGGCATTGAGGAACTTATGCGTGTGGGAACTTCCGCCGGCGGACAGCATCCTAAGGCGATAGTTGCATATAACAGGAAAACAGGCGAGATAAAATCCGGACAGATTCTTCTTCCGGATGATTTCAACCAATGTATCATAAAGTTCAATGATTCCGGGAATTGGCCTGCTTCAGAGATTGAGTATGCTTATTTTCTTATGGCGAGAGATTGTGGAATTGATATGACTGTCAGCGAATTGATTGAGGCCGGCGGCAGGAATCATTTTCTTACAGAACGTTTTGACAGAAGGGAGGGTGACAAAATTCTCACATCAACAGCCTATGCCATAGGCGGGCGCATGACCGACTACTCGGAATTGTTCTATATCTCGAGACAGCTCAGACTGTCTTCTGACGAAATGACTCAACTATACAGGCGTATGGTTTTCAACTATTTGGCAGGGAATGCTGATGACCATGACAAAAATTTCTCCTTTATGATGGGGAGAGACGGCGTTTGGCATTTGGCTCCGGCGTATGATGTGACTTTTACCATAGACTTGACGAACAGATTCTTCGGCGACAAGCATGCTATGGCAATATACGGAAAGAGGAGCGGTATAGTGAAAGCCGACTTGCTGGATTTCGCAAGACGAAATGACATATCGGGTGCAGCTGATATAGTTGAGAGCGTGGCCGACACGGTAGGGCACTTTCCTCATTTTGCGGAAGCGGCGAAGGTTCCGGACCGAATTTCGGCGATAATCAGAGACGCCATTTCCGCAATATAGAAAAGTGCCTTTGCTGCGCAAGACTATTTGTTGTACCCCTTGGCGGTCAGGAACTCCCAGATGCGGTCGAGGTGGGTGTAGCTGCCCGTGCCCGGAGAACAGCTGCGCTGGAAACAGTGGTTGCGCTTGGCGAGGGTGTGGAGTTCCGACTGTATGCCCATCGCCCTCATCTTCTCCCAGCATTTCACCGAGTTCATCGCCGCCCAGCCGTCGGCATCGCCGTGGATGAACAGCATCGGGACCGTCTTGAGGTCGAAACTGAATTCCGGGACAAGAACCGCGTCGTCCTCATTTCCGCCGCCGGTGTTGTATCGGTCGATTCCGTCCGTGAGCGCGTAGGCCGGATAAATCCCGATTCCCCACTGGACGCTGCACGAGAGCTTGTCAATCGCGTCCTTAGGAAGGTAGGAGTTGTGGAGGGACGAGGTCACGCCCATAAGCGTGAGATGTCCGCCCGCCGAACTGCCCATAATGCCGATTCTGTCAGGGTCGAGCCCGCGTGAAGCCGCTTCGCTGCGGACAATCCTTATCGTGCGCTGGAGGTCTTCCCACGCGGTGGTGTGCTTGGAAAGGCCTTCAGGACGCGGGGTGCGGTATTTCAGCGTCACGACGGTCATTCCCTTGGCGTTGAGGTAGCGCCGTGCGGGAGTCACTTCGAACCCGTCCGGCCCGTTGTTCATATATGAACCTCCCGAGTAGATGATTTGAATCGCGTCCGTCGTGCGCCTCGCTGGTATATGCCATTCTATGTAGGGCGTACACTGCTTCTCCTGTGCATCCGGCATCATCCCTTCCGGCCAGACATCTTCCCGGATGACTTCCGCCCTGTCGCTGTCGGAAGAATAGACATCCATAATCGGGACTTCCGCAGGCACCGGTCCCATAAATCCCATCTGCCTCATAAACTCGACGGCGCGGTCGAAGCCGAATGCACCGTGTCCCCTGTCCGGGTAGAGATGCAGTTCCGCAGGAACTCCCATCCGGCGCAGCTGTCTGTAAACCAGAGTCGAAGCCGTCGGGGTGTATGGGTCAAGCCCGCCGTGGTGCAGACTCATGGGGCAGGTTTTTTCGTCGAACTTGAAGACCGAGCTGAGCTTCACGTCAGTCCCGTAGCCTTGCCTTGTCGCCGGAGTCCCTTTCTCCCCGTCCGTCGTGGCGTACGCAGGGGCGTTGACAATCGCCCAGTTTATGTGGCACGGGAGGCTGTCCAGCACATCCACAGGCTCGTAAGCTCTTGTCTGCGACGATGTTCCGAGGAGCAGCGCGAGATGGGAGCCTGCCGACATCGAAATCGTCCCGATTTTCTCCGGGTCGAAGCCTCGTTTCCCGGCATCCTTGCGGACCAGCCGGACCGCCCGCTGACCGTCTTCCCAAGCCGTCTGATATATTGGAATGCCCTCCGGACGCGGGGTGCGATAGACGAAATTCACGCACTGGAATCCGAGCGCGGTCAGTTTCTCCGCCCACTCCGCCACGAGTTTCACGTCGCAGCAGCTGTTGTATCCGCCTCCGGAGATGAGAATCATACAGCCTCCGTTGCGGACATCAGCCGCAGGAGCGTCATACCATTCGAGGTATGCCGTGCGGTGCTTCTCCGGCCGGAATCCTTTCTGCGATGTCTCGTCCGTCATCGCGGCAATCTGATGCGCTTGTGAATGAGGCATTTTCCCCTTTGGCCACACGGGGATTCTGTCTCCGGCTGAGGCGACTGATGAAAAGAATGCGAGTCCGGCCGCAAGGACCGCCGCAACAAAGTTGTGTTTCATATATATTGTAGGCGTTTTTTGTTTCCCGGTGTAAAGATGGCATATTTTTTCATATCAGCAGGTATCAGCCGGATAATAATTCCGTACTTTTTTCCACATCATTGAGGCGGCATTGTCGTACATTTGCCGGAAAGGGGACTGTTGGTGCGTCTTTTGCCGTGCCGCCGCCCCTCACATCAACTCCAACACGATGAAAACGACCACATTATTTTCAGCGGCGGCTCTGATGCTTCTTTCCGTCGCATGCGCTCAGAATCAGAACGGAGGCGGAGCCTCATCGGCAGACGGGAAACCCGCAGTCGAAAAGCATACGGTCTTCTCGGACGGGCTGCTTCCGCAGACCGAGGCGGACGGCTGGATTGAAGAATTCCTTGAAAGGCAGGCGGACGGTCTCACAGGCCATCCGGACGCGATGTCATATCCCTACAACTCCTGTCTCTGGAACGGACAGATTAAACGGAACACTGAAACCTACGGCAGCGAATGGTGGAGATATGAACAGACCGCATACTACAGCGATGGACTGCTCCGCCTCGGATATATCCTTGACAATGATGACTTTGTCCGGAAAGTTACGGACGGGATTGAATATACCCTCGCCAATGCGGACGAAAACGGGCGGCTCGGAAAATGGATTGACAGGAGGGTCGATGCGATGTGGCCGATCTGCGTCTATTTCCGCGTCCTCAAGGCATTCTACGAAAAGACCGGAGACCCTCGGATTGTGGAGGCTCTGCACAGGCACTATCTGACCTACACGCAGGAGGAAGTCCAGACGTGGAGAGCGATAGTCAGCATCGAGGGGATGCTCTGGGTTTATGAGAAAACCGGCGACAGGAGGCTTCTCGAAATGAGCGAAAAGGCCTGGAACTCAGGGAAATTCATCGACCTCATCCCTTCTGTCTGCGAAAATGACGAGAAGATGTTCATGCACGGGGTGACCTTCTGTGAGGAGCTGAAACTTCCGGTGCTGCTTTATGCCTACACCGGAAACCGCCGCTATCTCGAACTCGCGCTCAACGCGCAGCGCAAGGCGGAACGGGACGATATGCTCCCCGACGGGGTGATTGCGAGCGCGGAGGCTCTGGTGGGCAGCGCGAACGTGATAAACAGCCACGAAACCTGCGACATCGCCGACTACACCTGGGCGCTGGGATATTTTCTGATGGCTACGGGAGAGTCCGCGTGGGCCGACAAAATCGAGAAAGCCGTGTTCAACGCCTGCCCGGGAGCCGTCACCAAGGACTTCAGGGCGCTGCAGTATTTCTCTTCCGTGAATCAGGTCATCGCGACCGGGACATCCAATCACAACGACTTCTTCCACGGCTCGACGTGGATGGCCTACCGCCCGACCCACGAGACCGAATGCTGCTCCGGTAACGTGCACAGGATTATGCCGAACTATGTCTCACGGATGTGGATGACCCGGGGACGCGACACTCTGACCGCCGCGCTCTACGGCCCGTCGGAGATTGAGTTCCGGGCGGAGAACGGGGCTGAGTGCAAGGTTGAGGAGCGGACGCTCTACCCTTTCGACGGCAGAATCGACTTCCGTTTCGACCTGAGCCGGAAGGCACGCATCCCGTTCTCTTTCAGAATACCGGGGTGGAGCACTTCAGTGAGCGTGGAACTGAACGGGAAGCCTCTCGAGGGCGACTGGCGGCCCGGGACATTCGTCACGGTGGACCGCAAGTTCCGCGACGGGGACTGCCTGAGCGTGGACTTCGGGATGAAGCCCGAATGTGTCCGCTTCAAGGATCAGGGGGTCTATTTCACCCGGGGGCCGCTTGTCTTCTCCTACGCCGTGCCTCAGAAAAAGACGGTTGACGACAAGGTCTATGCGAATATGAACGGCAAGGTTCCGGAAGAGCCGGGCTTCGACTGCTGGAGCATCACGCCGGAGGGAGACTGGAACTATGCGTGGGCGGGGACGGACGACGCAGACATAAAGGTCGTTCTGAACCCCGATGCCGGGGGCTATCCCTTCGACCCGGGCAATTCGCCGGTCGCTCTGGAGATTCCTGCGGTGAAGATTGAGTGGAGTCTTGAGGAGGGGCGCTATACTCCGAGGATGCCTGAGGTTGTCCGGCGGATTTCCGATGATGTCGAGCCGCTGAGACTTGTGCCGTATGGGAGTACGGAGTTGCGCGTGACGGTATTCCCTGAGGGGAGACTGTGAGGGGAGACTGTTTTAAAAGGCGAATTGCTGCGTTATGCTCCTCGTCCAAATCCTCACAACCGACAGGTTGCTGCGGTTTGAACTTCGTCGCAAGCCTTGCACTTCATCCTTTTAAAACAGTCTCCCACCGCGCCTGGTGCAGATGAGTGATTGAGTGATTGAGTGATAAGAATGTGGGCTACGATGAGCACTACTGACGGGATACGATGGAAATAGAAGAGATACGATGAGTAATTACTGACTGGCTACGACGGAGATGAGAATGTTCATTGAGGATGGGATACAATGAAGATGAGATGGTCATTAAGAACGGGTTACGATAAAATGGTTAAATAAAATGAATATGAGATATATACACCTTGCGGTGGCGGTTCTTGCCGCCGGTCTTGCGGCGGTCGGCTGCCGGGAAGCCGGGCAATCGGCGGGAAACGGAGCGGCGGCGACAATCTGCCGGACTGACGCGCTGTTCAATGTGCTGCCTCAGACCTGCGTCCCCGTGATGCCTGACGACACTCTGCGGGCGGCGAGGGGCGAGAATGCCGTCGCCCAGTTCGTCATCGATGCGAGGGAGGACCTCTCCGGACTCACTGCGGAGGTGAAAATCAAGGGGGAATCGCTTTGGCGCGGGGATATCAAGGGCGTGTCGTCCGGGAGCGGGAAAACTGGAGGGACATCGTCCTGGATCGGCAAATCCGGAGGGGTGTCGCTCGGGATTGGAAAATTCGCCCGTAAGATGTCGCGCTCGGCGGTGTGCGGATGGGTGCACTTCGTCCGCTCGTCCCACCATTACAAATTCGGAGCGCCGGACTCCCTCCTCTCTCCGACGGGGCTTTTCCCCGACCCTATTATCACCGACAGCACCGAGACAGTTCCTGCCGGCGGCCGGGCGCTGCTCACCGTGGACATCCCGGTGACGGAAGACATCGCTCCGGGAGTTTACACAGGCAGGGCGGTTGTCCGGGGGAACGGCGGCGGTGTCCGTCTTGAGCAGGAGTTCACGCTCAAGGTCTATCCGGCCGTCCTTCCTCAGGAACAGGGACTTTCCGTGACCAACTGGTTCTTCCCCGACAAGTTCCCTTTCATGAACGGAGGAAAGGATGTGGAGAAATACGGTCCGGAATATTGGGAATGTTACAAATCCCTCGTGAAGACCGCCGAGGCATACGGGCAGAATGTTTGGATCATATATGAAAACGCCAGACCCCTGCTGAAAGACGGGAAGCTCTGCTTCGACTTCACTGACTTCGACACACAGGCGGAGTTCCTGCTCGCGAACGTCAATGTTCGGATGATTGAGGGGCAGCACATCGCCACCCGCGCCCATAACCGCTGGGCGGATCCTTTCTGGGTCGAGGTCTCCCTTCCTGACGCGGACGGGAAAGAACTCGTGCAGCAGAGGCTTCCGTACGATGCGCCTGAGGTGCGGGAATATCTCACGGCATATTTCTCCGCGCTGGACGCCCATCTGAAATCGAAGAAACTTCCCGACGGACGCAGCTGGTCGGACATATATGTCCAGCACATCGCGGACGAACCGGTGAACGAGAACTTCCGGACCTGGGAGACCCTCGCGTCCATAGCGAAGGAGGCGGCTCCGGGTCTGAAGATTATCGAGGCCTACAGGGCCGAGTCATATAATCCCGGACTCATCGACATCATAGTGCCGCAGCTCGATGAACTTTCGTGGAAAAGCTACGAAACGGTTCCGGAGAACCATCAGTGCTGGATTTACACCTGTATGTACCCGAGATGGAACTACGCCAACCGCTTCGTGACCCTGCCGCTGATAAAGACGCGTCTGCTGCACTGGCTGAACTTCCGCTATGATTCTCCGGGCTATCTCCACTGGGGATTCAACTACTGGGGAGAAAACGGCGACCCGTTCGGGGATGTTTCCGCACCGGTGAACGACTGGCCGGGCGGAGACGCCTACATCGTCTATCCGGGTTTCCGCAAGGTCTATCCGTCCATCCGTCTCACCGCAATGCGCGACGGTATCCGTGACTATGACCTCCTCCGCCTTGTCGAGAGCCTTCATCCGGGAAAGGGTCGGGAACTTGTCGGGAAAATCATTCTCGGCTATGACAGTTACGACACCTCGGTCGCGCAGTTCCGGGAAGTGCGCCGGCAGCTGCTCGAACTCGCCTCCGGCATGCGGCAGGAAGAGCAGTCAGAAGAGCCGCAGCCTGTCAATGGGCGCTCAGCCGTCTGCGGGACACCGGGGAATTGCCCGTCGCCAAAGGAGTGTTATGAAATCGAAGACCACGGGACTTACTCCGTCCTCAGGCAGGAAGGAGGCAGCGAACTCGGATTCTATCCGTCCTCCGGTCTGAAAATTCTGCATCAGGACGGATTCGCGTTCAAGGACCACAACCACAACGGACGGCTCGACCGCTACGAGGACTGGAGGCTCTCTCCTGAAGAAAGGGCCGCCGACCTCGCGTCCGGGCTGCCTGTGGAGAAAATAGCCGGGCTGATGCTCTACAGCATGCACCAGGCCGTGCCGACCGACTCCGTAGGCTTCTGGTCATCGACCTACAACGGGACCACTCTCAACCGCAGCGGACTGCCTCATTCGGCGCTCTCCGACAAGCAGAAGAAATTCCTTGACGAAGACAACCTGCGGGCGGTGCTCGTCGTGAGGGTGGAAAGCCCGGCAATCGCGGCCGAGTGGAACAACAACCTCCAGAGCTTTACGGAAGGACTCGATTTCGGCATACCGGTGAACATCAGTTCCGACCCGCGCCACGAGACCAAGGCCTGGGCCGAATTCAACGCCGGAGCCGGCGGGCAGATCTCCCTCTGGCCCACTTCCATAGGACTTGCAGCCACTTTCGACCCGGAGATGGTGCGCCGTTTCGGAGAGATTGCCTCAAAGGAGTACAGGGCGATGGGAATGGCCACGGCGCTGTCCCCGCAGATTGACCTCGGGACCGAGCCTCGCTGGTGCCGGTACGGGGGGACTTTCGGCGAAGACCCCGAACTCGACACCGATATGGCGAGAGCCTACATCGACGGCTTCCAGACATCTGAAGGCGAGCGTGAGATTGCCGGAGGCTGGGGCTACGAAAGCGTGAACTGTATGGTGAAACACTGGCCGGGCGGCGGTCCGGAAGAGGCTGGAAGGGACTCGCACTACAGCTACGGCAAGTTCGCCGTCTATCCGGGCGGCAATTTCGCCCATCACCTCGCCCCTTTCCTCAACGGAGCGTTCAAACTTGACGGGAAGACAGGGAAGGCGGCCGCAGTGATGCCGTTCTACACCATCTCCTACGGCATCGACCCGTCCGGCCGCAATGTCGGCAACAATTACAGCAAATATATCGTGGGCGACCTGCTCCGCGACAAATACGGCTACGACGGGGTGGCCTGCACCGACTGGGCGGTCACCCACGACTACAGCAAGGTCGAGGAAGCCGACGGGAAATGCTGGGGCGCGGAACTTCTGGGCGTGGCAGAAAGGCACTACGAGGTTCTCAAAGCCGGAGTGGACCAGTTCGGCGGGAACAACGACAAGGGTCCGGTGCTTGAGGCCTACCGGATGTGGGCGGAGGAATATGGCGAAGCGTCCGCGAGGGCGCGTTTCGAAATGTCTGCGAGAAGGCTGCTGCTGAATATGTTCCGCACCGGCCTGTTCGAGAATCCCTACACCGACCCGGCTTTTGCCGAGAAGACCGTAGGCTGCGCGGAGTATATGTCCGAGGGCTTTGACACGCAGAAGAAATCCGTGGTGATGCTCAAGAACAGGGGCGGCGTCCTGCCGGTCGTGGGACGTAAGAAAGTCTATATCCCAGAAACATCGGAGAGCGTACATATTGACCGTCAGACCATTGAGAAATATTTCGATGTCGCGGACAATGCCGCTGACGCGGATTTCGCCGTCGCCGTAATCGGAGAGCCGCAGGGTGGCACGGGCTACAGCGTTGCGGACAGGAAAGCCGGGGGAAACGGCTATGTCCCGATAAGCCTGCAATACGGGGAATATACGGCATCTGCGGCCCGTGAGCACAGCATCGCCGGCGGAGACCCGCTTGAAGCCTCGGCCGACAGAAGTTACAGGGGGAAGACCGTGACGACGGCGAATGCGGCGGATGCAGCGGTGGTCGCGAGGACAAAGGCGGAACTCGGCGAAAAGCCGCTTGTCACCGTCGTGTATGCGACAAAGCCGTTCGTCCCGGCCGAGATAGAGCCTCATTCCGATGCCCTGTTCGTCGCGTTCGGGGTGCAGTATCAGGCTGTGTTCGAGATAATCAGCGGAGTTTCCGAGCCTTCGGCGATGCTCCCGATGCAGCTGCCTGCGAATATGGAAACCGTTGAGCTTCAGGATGAAGACCGTTTCGGGGATATGGAATGTTACCGCGATTCGGAGGGAAATCTCTATGACTTCGCGTTCGGACTCGGCTGGAACGGTCAGGTTAAGGATTGGAGATACAGGAAATATCACCGATAATATTGGAATATCCCCGATGATACGGGAAATATCACCCGATGATGAAAAAATGACAGAATAAATATGAAAGACAATATGACACTGCTTACCCTTCTTGCAGCCGCTGCCGCAGTTTCCGTCGGATGCTCGGCCGAGGTGAACGAAATCGTGAACCCGTATTCCGTAATCGAGGAGCCTTCCCTGACCCCTTCCGACCTGCTGAACCGTCCGGCAACGGTTTTCGCATTCAGCGGAGACAGGTGTGACTGCGTGCGGAGTGAAAGCAGCCTCGGGAACATAAACTCGTTGAGCGGCGTGGCCGAGGGCGACAAGGTCGTTTCCGTGGTCTATTCCGATGCTTCGGCGGTGAATTTCTCGAAGTTGAAGAAAGGCTCGGCTCCGGAAGAGTATGAACTCAATCTTTATCCTTCAGACGGTTTCCCTACTCCGGAAATCTGGTATTCCGTCTCCACAGCACAGGCGGAAGGGTCGCTGATTTCCCAGCTGCACCGCCCGCTCACATCCAGGATTTCGCTCCGGATTGTGAACACCCCTTCCGACATCGCCGGAGCATATCTCACCGCGCCTTCCGAGTCAGACACCTGGAACATCTTCAGCGGGGCGCTGTCAATGCTTGAGAAACCGGTCTCCAAGCGGGTGAATGCGGGGGAGAGCCTCATCGTGATGCCGCAGGAGGACAACGCGGAAGGCTGGACTCCTTCACTCACCGTGGAAACCGACGGGGGGAACATATTCCCGTCCCTCCCGGAATTCGAGCGTGTCGGCGAAGGTCAGGACATAGCTTTCACATTGGATTTCAGCGGCTACTCCGGCGGGAAATACACCGTTTCGTGGGAAATTACGGAAATCGCGGGAGGAAAAGTTCTGGGCGGCGGAAGCCGTGAGGAAAGCGTCCCCGCCGGGCTCAGGAACGGGTTCTATAGGGTCTCCATGCTCACGGACAACGGCTGGGAGACTCTTTCCGTACACAAGACGCTCTGTTCCGACTCCAAGAACCACCGCAACATTTGGAACGACTGGTCCAACTCCAAGGCGCTCCGCGACACGATGTCCTACTGCATCTATCAGAGCGACTTCTCCTCTCCGGTGAAAATCCGCGTGAAGAACCTCCGCACCGCCTTCTCTTCAGTCTCCGTCCGTCCTTCGACCTACGGGATAGAGACGGCGAAGGTCGATGCGAACACCATAGAGTTCTCAATCCCGGCCTACGGCAAGCACAAGGTCAGCGTGGAATTTGACGGCGACCGCCAGCACAATCTCTTCCTCTACGGAGTGAAACCCGACCCTGACAGGCCCGCCGGGAGCAGCGCAAATGTAAGATACTACGGACCGGGCGAACATACCGAGGGTCAGATAAAACTCACCGCCGGACAGACGCTGTATGTCGATTACGGGGCGAAACTCTATATCACGGAGTCGATTCGCGCAAGCGGTTCCGGCATCACCATCGCCGGCGGCGGCATAATCTCGGGGGAGAAGATGACGCACTATGGCGAAGGCTCGGACAACTGGGGCGGCGTGCTCCTGAACAGCGGCGACACGGACAATCTCACGATAAGGGATGTCTCCTTCATCGACGGACCGGGCTGGAACCTGATGATTTACAGGAGCGACAACGTCACCATCGACAATGTGAACACCATAAGCTGGGAACTCAACGGAGACGGAATCGACCTCGTGAGCTGCACCGGAGTGAAAATCAGCGACTGTTTCCTGCGCAACTACGATGACTGCATCACCCTCAAGTGCCGTCTCTATGTGGTCAATCCGATTACGGATATGAGCGACGTGACAATCAGCCGCTGCCTCATCTGGAACGACTACGCGAGGGGCATAGTGATAGGCCCGGAAGCCGGAAACATCAACCACAGCGGCAGAGTCCACGACATCACCGTCAACGACTGCATATTCCTTCAGCACAAGAGCAGCGGCACGGACGACCTGAGGGCAGCGTTCGCGATAGGCCAGGGCACGGACGGGTGCACGGATCTCTGGCGCGGGACTCCGGCGCCGACCCGCATGAGCGGCATAACGGCGAACAACCTTGTCTTCGACAGCATCGACTACACCGGGCGCAACATCTCCATCTGGCAGTACGGCGGTGCGGACAAGGTGAATCTCGACGGAGTGACCCTCAACGGAATCAGGGTCATCACCGCGAACGGCAGCGCCTACCCGGCCTTCAACATCAAGACCAACGGCAGCACCGTCACGAACCTCGTCATAAAGGATTTTACGGTGAACGGAAAGGCTGTCACCGGCATCGGGGACAATTTCACGATTGACTCCCCGGCGAATGTCGGCTACGAATTCCGGTAGCGCCGGGCAGGATAATCGGATTCCTACAGCAGAAAATCTCCGATGTTTTCGGGAGTGATGACTTTGAAAACAGCATCGGGGTAGGCTCGTGTGAATGTCAGCGGCGCTTTCGCCTTCCTGTTCGGATTATATTTGAATTCGTAGGCGGAGAGTCTTCCGTCTTCTTCCTCGATGTAGTCGACTTCCTGCTGCTGGGCTGTCCTCCAGAACCAGCTGTTGCAGAATCTTCCGATATGGCTGTTGGCCTTGACCCGCTCCGAGATGATGAAGTTTTCCCACAGCGCGCCCGTGTCGTTCCTTAAATCAACCGGATTGAAATTGGCGATTATGGCGTTGCGGATTCCGTTGTCGTAGAAATATATTTTGCGTGAAGCTTTCAGCTCGTTCCTGAGGTTCCGGCTGAAAGAGCCGAGCCTGAACACGATGTAGCATTTCTCCAGAATGTCGATGTAATTTTCCACCGTGCCGCCCGACATCCCGCAGATTTGCCCGATTTCGTTATAGGAAACTTGTGAGCCGACCTGAAAGGCCAGCGCCTGCAGCAGTCTCACGAGCTTGTCGGATTTCTGTATCTTGTCGAAAGAAAGTATGTCCTTGTAGAGGTAGTCTTCCGACAATTCCTTGAGAATCTTCTTTTCCTGCCCCTCATTCACGACCACATCCGGATATGTTCCATAAATCAGCCTATGCTTCAGCATTCGCGACTCTTCGAGCAGACCGTTGTGCCCCGCCAGTTCGGCAAATGACAGCGGAAACATTCTGTGTTCCCGTTTCCTGCCCGTCAGCGGCTCGTTGATTCTGTTCGCCAGTTCGAAAGACGAACTGCCGGTCGCGATGACCTGGACATCCGGGATGTTGTCTATGATGAGTTTCAGTTTCAGCCCGATGTCCGCAATCCTTTGTGCCTCATCTATTATCACGGTTTCAGCATCACCTATGACAGCCTTGAGGGCAGTTGATGTCGGATTCTCGAACATTGCGCGGACATCCGCTTCGTCACCGTTCAGAAAAAGAACAGAGTCACGGCCTCCGAACATTTCTTTCAGCAGTGTGGTTTTCCCCACCTGACGCGCCCCCAGAATGATTATGGCTTTCCCTTTTCCAATGTCCTCCCGGATTTCCCGTTCAATGCTGCGTTTTATCATAATGCTTTTTCTTTGAAGGCAAAAATACGGATAATTCGACAAAATCGCAAAATATTATAATATTTTTCAAATCCATTTGCGAAATATTATAATATTCTTCAAATTCAGCATTCGTTTCCTCGTTTGGCCAGATTTTGTTTCCTCGTTTGGCCAGATTTTGTTTCCTTGTTTGGCCAGATTTCGTTTCCTCAGTTGGCCGGATTTCGTTTCCTCAGTTGGCGATTTTTGTTTCCTCAGTCGGTGGTTC
>CAVEDD010000049.1:0-13257 GCA_963614515.1 Treponemataceae bacterium
GTACGGTGTCGTCAGTCCGCCCGCCCGTGTCCGCGCCCCCGTATCCGGAAGTCCCGTTCTTTCCGCAGCCGCAGGAGAGAACCGCAAGCCAGAGGACGGTGAAGAGCGCCATAATATGTCTTTTCATCGGTATCATATCCACCTGTTTCAAGAAAATCAGTTTGCGGATATCATCTTGCGGACTTCAAATCCTCTCTGTTGAGCATGCAGCTCTCCGAAAGAACTTCCTTCCAGTCCCCCGCCGTGTTGTTCCAGGAATCCGAATAAAGCACCGGCTCTCCGCCCACGAAATTGCACCAGTTCATCATATACAGCCACGGAGCGTCCTCCGCGTGCGCCAGCGGGAAATCGAGAAGATTGCCGAACTCGCTGAGCGCCACCATCTTCCTGCCCATGACCGAATTGTTCACATAACGGAAAGATGCGGACTGGGAAGTCCATTTGCTTTCATAGAGGTCGGCTCCGACGATGTCCACATAATCGTCGCCGGGATACCACGCACGGGCCTTGTCAGGGTCTTCGCAGACCTTGCCGCCGTCCCTGGTCTGCACGGTCCACACCCAAATCAGATTGTTCAGACCGTAGTTGTTCTGGAGAGCGTCGCGCAGATATTTCCACAGTTTCACACAGGCATCGGCTCCGTCATATCCCCACCAGAACCACGCGCCCCAGGTGTAGTCCCCGGCAGCCTCGTGAAGAGGCCGGAACAGCACCGGAATCCCCGCGTCCTGAAGCAGCTTCATATAGTCTGCAAGCTTTTCAATCTGCTCATTGACAAGTTCGTTCTGCCAGGTGCCTTCAGTCAGGGCTTTTTCCACGCCGAATTTCCGGGTGTTGTAGGAGTAGTTGTCGAGGTCGGTCTCCCCCTCCGCTGACGGCACGGTCCAGTGCCAGCCGATCTGGATGATGTTGCCCGCCTCCCAGGCGGTCTTCACCGGAGTGATGTCTCCGTAGTCCGGGCAGCCGTCCCACTTCTTCGGCGGCCAGTTGAGGAAGATGTAGTCGAAGCCGACGATTGCGGGGTAGATTCCCGACTGCTGCGCGATGTAGTCCGTGTATGTCGTCTCCCACGCGGTGCCGCCCATAGCTCCGCTCAGAGTCTTCTTCCCGTAATTCTCCAGCAGAAACGCATAGAGTTCCCGCGCCTGAGCCGTCGCGTCCGGATTGGTCAGCGAGGTCGCCGGGTTGCGGTCATAATCCGTCTCGGCGGCCTTCATCGAGAACGTGCAGCTGATTACTCCGGCGGGGTTGTCCTTGTAACCGCTGATTACGCCCTCGGGGACGGTGAGCGTGTAGGTGATTCCTTCCCGCAGGGAGGAGACCGTTATCGTGACGGCACTGTTGTATGCCAGCACCTTGTCGACCGAGGCGTCGTTGTCTATGCTCACAAGAGAGTGCTTCGAAGACGGGCATTTGACGTTCTGATCGAAAGTCAGAACTATCTGCAGCGACTCCCCCTTGAGTTCCTGCGCCCCGTTCTCCGGAGAACAGGAAACCAGCTCGGGAGCCGCCGCACTCCCGCCCCCGTCCTGCGGGTTCTCTTTCTGACAGCCCGCAACCGTCCCCACAAGGGATACGGCCGCGAGAGCCAGTACCATATTTCTGATTTTCAGCATACGACAACTCATTTTTGTTCAAAGAAGATTGGATCCCGGCGGCAGGGTCAGCCGCCGCCGGGAAAATATCATAGAAGCGCTATCTGCTTCAACGTGTAGTAGCATCCGGTGATGACAAGACCGCCGTTGGCGATGAGATCGTCAATATTGGTCTGAGACAGCTCGACTTCCACTCTGTTCTGTCCTTCCGTCATCTCTATGAAGACCGGCTCCGTGAGTTCTCCCCAGCCCTGTCCGTGACGCAGAGAAAGCTGCCACCAAGTTTGAGCGGTATCCTGCTCAAGATAGAAGACAAGTTTCTGCCCTGCTGTGACGGTGGTCCAGTCAAAGCCGCCCCAGGCGAGATCCTGATTGCCACCCCAGTTGCCCGCGTTGAACTCTCCTTCCCAGATGGTCTTCTCCTGGGAGATTTCCTGGACAATCTCAATCTTGGTGAAGGTGATGTCAGAACCCTGGATTATGATGCCGGCCGCCTTGACACTCTCCGCATCGGCTTTTTTGGCCTCTATGCCGGAGAGAATCTCCGCCGTCAGCGTAACCTCGGTGCACCAGTCAATCGCGCCTTTTCCCGAGTAACTGCAGACAGGGACAAGCGTATTCGAGCCTATCTCCGGGAAAGTCAGAGAACTCCAATCCCCATAGTTCAGCTGAGCCTGACACCAGGTGTTGTCATCATAAGTGTAGTAGAGCCTCATCTTCGTACCGGCCTTGATTCCGTCGAATTTCGATGCCGGAACGAGGACACGTCCGCCGTCGCCCCAGGTGATAGGCAGACTGCCTTCCCACGCAGTGATGTATTTCAGTTCCAGAAGCACGTCGATGCTCTGAGGACAGGTCTCGCGGTCGCCGTTGAGAAGGTCGAAATATACCGGATAAACGCCTATCTTGTTGTAAGGCATCACGAACGAGATTTCATTGTCGCTGCGTGAAGAATAGCCGGTGACTTTCGCCTCGCCGATGTAGATGTTCTCGATGAGCATGAAGTTCTCGCCCTTCAGAGTGACCATTCCGCCGATGTGCTCGGATGCCGGCATCTCGTTCACGATAATCAGAGCGTCATAGCTGAGAGTGATTTCCTCCTCAGGTTCTATTGTCTCGCCGTTGTAGAGCGTGAGCACGATTTTCCCGGAAACGGAAGTGTTCGCCGTGGTTATGACGAGCTGGGTGCCGTCTTCATTGACCTCTATCTCGACAGATTTTCCGCCGAGAGTTGCGCTTTCCACGAACTGGAGTCCGGTGCCCTCCAGAGTGACGGTTTCACCTGCCATCAGAGAGAGAGGGGAAACGGAGGTGACTGTCGGGGAGATGAGCGTGTAGGCGACGGACACGGTCTCGCCGTTCGCCATCGTGAGGACGATGTCTCCGCTTCTTGCCTTGACAGGGACTTCCAGACTTATCTTGTTGTCGGCGAATTTGAAATCAGTGACTGCGTCGGCATTCGGGAAAGTGACGGCAGTTACGACGTCGAGGTCTTTGCCCGAAATCGAGATTGTCCCGCCGAATGTGACAGAGGCCGGAGAAACTGAGAGCCCCGTCGGTTCCACCATCTCGACGGAACCGGCCTTGAACTCCTTCCCCGCATAGCTGACGGCGACCACGTCTCCGGACTTCATCCCTTCGGGAACGGTGAACCTCAGGCTCTTGTAATCCGATGAAACTTCAATGTCCTCGGTTTCCACGACGACATCCCCGCCCAAACGTATCTGCTCGACCATATCGAGATACTTTCCGCTCACAGTGGCGGTCTTTCCAGGTTTCCAGGCATCGGCTTTCACGGAAGACACCGTCGGGTCGCCGATTGTCAATGACTCCTCGGAATAGATGAGATTCGCGATTTCACCCTCGTCGGAAAGGATTATCTTGCCTGAGACAGCGGTCGAAGGAATCGTCGCCGTGGCATTGTGCCTGTCGATGTTGTCGACAGCCACGGCAGTCCCGCCCTCGAAAATGACGCTCTTCACAAGATTCATATAGTCTCCTTTCAGCTTGATGACATCACGCGGATAGGCCGGGGTGCTCTCTGTCGAGAAACTCTCGAGCACGATAGGCTCCGTGTATTCCAGTTCCGTCCCGGTGGTGAACTTGTTCCCGTCGGAAGACACAAGGGTCAAGGCACCGACTTCCGGACCCTCCACCGGGAGAATCACGCGGATTTCGCTCTTGATGCCTGTGGAGAGAACCTCTATCTCGGTTATCGGATCGACGCCCGGAATCTGAACCTCGACGATTCTGTCGAGGTTGCTTCCGGTGAAGGTCAGCGCACCGCCGCGCATCACGGGATTCGGCCCGTAAGACACAAGCCTCACCCCTGTCTCGGAGTACTGGTTGGTGTCGAGATTGTCGCTCTTGCACCCTGAGAACACAGGAATGGCAAGTGCCACGACTGCTAAAACTTTATATAAGCATTTCATAATCAATTCCTCCGTTTATTTGACAGGGACCGCCCTGATGTTGTCAATCTGAATCATCGGATTGCAAGGGCTTCCCGCAGCCTCGCCGGATGCCATGAAGATTTCCATTCCGGCGAATGTATTCTCCTCGAGATGGCCTGTAGCCTTGCTGCCGTCCCAGAACCATATGAATTCGCTTGCGATAGGAAGGGTCACGGTAATCCACTGTCCTCCCGTGTCGAACGAGCCTGTCGCGAGCCAAGGCCTGTACAGGGCACGCGGAAGCGAGAGAGCGGTGTCGTGGAAATAGCTGTTGTTGGCCGTGCCCACGGTGCACATGTCGGTGCTTGCGAAATAAATCTGCATCGGACATCCTGTCCAAGGGTGCTCGGCCGGAATGCGCATCTCGAACTTGAGGGCCATGTTGGAGAAGTCGGAGAAATCGACAAGGTCGTTGAGCTTCTCTCCGCCCGGATCGTTGAAAGTCTCCGGACTCGCCCAGTTGCCGGGCCAATACTCGAAGTGGTAGCCGGTGTCCGCCCAGTCGTTGCCGTCGGCCTTGAGTGCGTTCTCCACATCGCTGTAGAGCAGCAGGTACTTTCCGCTGAAAGAATCCCCGTCTTCCTGGATCACCTGCTTGTGCCATGCGTTGACGCCGGTTCTCGCGTCATCGAAAGTGAAGAGCATTCCGCGGTCGTCCTTCCACTGGAAGCCGGACTGTCCCGTGCCGGATTCCGTGGTGACCTTGATCTTGCCCGGCTGCGCTCCTGCAGGAATCACGACATCGAAGGAAGAGAAGGTGAGATTGCTGATTTCCGCCGCCTCCGCGCCGGTGAATTCCACTGTCAGAGGCTCATAGAAATAGTTTCCGGTTATGGTCACCGTCTCGCCGGCCTCCGCATACTCGAACGACATCGAATTTACGACTGGAACAGGCGGAAGAACCTTGAAATCGACCTTGACCGTGTCCTTGGCTGCGGTGACAAGGTACATCTTGTCGGTCTGAACCGTCGGCAGAACCTTCGGAACGGAGACGATGAGAGTGTTGTCCGTGATGTAGCTCGTGTTCAATATGGCTTTCTGGTCATTGAACCACAGTTCGTTGACGCTGCGCAGATTCTGTCCGAGCAGACACAGGACTTCGTCCATATAGGCCGAGGTCACGGTTATGTCACGGTCCGCATACCGCACGGAATACACCTCGGGCACGCCGTCGGTGGCCCTGAAACGGTCCGGATAGTCAACCCTGTCGCAGGAGAGAAGCCCCAGAACGGCTGCTGACAGGAAAGATATGTATTTGATTGTTTTCATCTTGCGTTAAAAATTATAGTGGTACTCAGAACGGATGTCAACATGGACAGCCTCCGCCGCGGAGGACATGTTCCCGTTGAAGACGACATCCTCCGTAGGGAAAGGAAGAGTGAAGCTGGAGATTGTCACGTTCGGACGGTCGTACTGGTTGTTGTCCGTATCGCCCCTGTATGTCACTCCGCTTGCGTCCCATTTGCCGGAGTAGTCGAAATCCTCTCCGATCCAGGTCTTGTAAACATCGTTGAGACCGTTGTAGCAGTCCCTCTTCTGCGCCTTGATTTCAGCTATGCACGCGTCAGGCTCATAGTAGGCCCTGCGGACGAAGTCGTACCAGCGGTCACCCTCGCCGGCAAGCTCCAGACGGCGCTCCTTCCAGATGTCCTCCCAAGTCACTGCGTCCAGGGCCTTTGCTCCGGCACGCTCGCGCACCTTGTTCACATAGGTCTTCGCGGCGGCGTTGTCCGTGTCCACGACAGCCTCGGCATAGATCAGATACAGGTCGGAAAGCCTGAGGATGTGGGTCGGGAGCTGGTTCGCCATCTCCTTCGGAGTGATTCCGAGAGCGGATTCGTGGTCGTGATTGTTTCCGAAGAGGTGCTTCACGTTGTTCGAACCGGTGTTGCACTTGAGCTCGCCTCCAGGACCGCCCTTGCCGTAATTGTCGGCGTCGTAGATGAAGCGGAGGTAGTCGAAGCCCTTGTTCGTCCCGTTGTAGGTCTTGTCAGTCCAGAAATAGTCATAGACATCGCCCGGAAGCATCATCGTCGCGTGACGGCGTATGTCCTGGTCCACTCTCGGGTAGGTCGGCATCGCCGTGATGTCAATTCCGAAGGCCTGCTGCAGATCCACGGAAGGTCCGACATATGTCCCCCAGCAGTCACCGTTCTCGTCGAATCCGACCATTCCGAGGTCGCTCTGGAGAGTGTTCTGCTGAGTCCACGGGTCGCGCCCGCAGCTCCACAGCCACGAAATCAGGCACTCTCCCGTCTGGTTGAAGCCTTTCAGACGGAAGACATCCTCATAGTCCGGAGTGAGTTCCCTGCCGGAATTGTCAATCACGTCCTTGGCATATTCCGCAGCCTTCCCGAGTTCTTCGGAGTCGAGAGCGCCTGACAGACCTGCCTTGGTGAGATAGACTTTCGCAAGGAGGGCTTCAGCTGCGTAGTAGTCGATTCTCTCATAGTCGGAGAATCCGGAGGTCTTCGCAGGAAGCAGTTCCATCGCCTTTTCGAGCGTCATCACGATATATTCATAGACATCGGCGCGCTGGACTTTCTGAATCTTGTTCACGTTCCCGGATGCTATGAGGGAGGTGTTGTCGTGTACAATCGGAACTTCCCCGAAGGTGCGCACGAGATAGAAATATGCCATTGCCTTCCACACGAGAGCCTCCCCTATGCACTTGTTCTTGCACTCCTGGGTCGGGCCTTCGGAGTTGAGGATGTTGTTGATGACGGTGTTCGCGTGTCCGTTGACAGCCCACAGGGAGTAGGACATGTTCACCAGATCCTCATCCGAGCCGTTGGTGGTGAAGTCCAGATAAGGCGAACTCCCCCAGAACATATTGCCGGACATCACCTCGCCGATTTTGATGAATCCCCTCTGGAAATCATACCACGGGGAGTTGTAGAGGTAGTTCACTCCCTGCTCGCACTGCGAGTCGTTCTTGTAGAAGTTGTCCACGTTGTAGTTGTCTTCGCTCGGACGGTTCAGGAAGTCCTCGCAGGAGACCAAGGTCATCGCGGCTGCGGCGATGGACAGACCTTTCATTATATTTGAGATTTTCATATCCTGCTCATTAGAATGTTATGTTCAGTCCGAAAGAGTACATCGTCGGAGACGGATAGCGTCCGTTGTCCACACCGTAGGTGAGTCCGGAAGAGTCCTGCGTGCTCGCGCCGACTTCCGGGTCATAGCCCGAATACTTCGTGAACGTGTAGAGGTTCTGGATGTTCACATAGACGCGGATGTTCTCGATCTTCGCCTTTGAGAGAAGCGCCTTCGGGAAGGTGTATCCGAGGGTGATGTTCTTGATTCTCAGATATGAGCCGTCTTCCACATAACGGTCGCTGATGCGGTCGTTGTCGTTGGCGTCGGTGAGCGTGGCGCGTGGAATCGTCGCGTCGGAATTCTTCACCCTGACATTGTCTATGTGGTCGTACCACTTGCTGCCGTCGGCATAGACTATCGACGCGTCAATCGGTTCGAGCCTTGCGCGGCTGTTGACGACATTGAGCTGGTTCGTCCAGGTGCTGTTCATATGGGTGAGAGTTATGGCATTGTAGTTCAACACCTTGTTCCCGTATGAGCCGTTGAGGAATATGCTGAGGTCGAAGTCCTTGTAGCGGAACGTGTTCGTCCAGCCGAAAGTGAATTTCGGAAGCGGGGAGCCGAGATCTGTGCGGTCGTTCTCGTCGATGACTCCGTCGCCGTTGATGTCCTCGTATTTGAGGTCGCCGACCCATACCGTGTTGCTGCGGTTATATACTCCGTCGGAAGGATATTTCGCAGGTTTCGCAGAGTTCTCGATGTCCTCGAGATCCTTGTAGACTCCGGCGACCTTGTAGCCGTAGAAGTTGTAGAGGGATTTGCCTATCTCTGAAACGCAGACGATGTCGCTCCACTGTCCGTAACCGATGAGGGACGCGTTTTCGGTGTCGCTCAGGCTCAGGAGTTTGTTGCGGTTGAAGGAAATCTGGAAGTTGCTGTCCCAGCTGAAATTCGAGAGTTTCACCGGATGGGCGTCGAGAGTGATTTCAAGACCCTTGTTCTCGATGCTGCCGTAGTTTCCCTTCGGAGCCTGCAGCTTGGACGAGCCGTTGCCCTGGGTTCCCATATAGGACGGGAGCTGCAGAGACATCAGCATATCGTCCGACCTCTTGTAATATGCATCCACGGTGAGGTTGAGTCTGTCATCGAAGAAGCTGAGGTCGAGACCCAGGTTGTACTGCTGCTGGCTCTCCCAGCGGATTGAGGTGTTCGGGATGTTTGCCGGACGGAAGCCCATTCCCAGAGCCGAAGGCATTCGGGAGATGGCCGCGCCCCACGCATAAGAGCCGATGTTCGCGTTTCCTGTCTGTCCCCAGCCGAAACGCAGCTTTCCGTTGTTGACCACGGATTTCACAGCGTCGAAGAATTTCTCGTTGGAGAATCTCCACGCTGCGGCCACGGAGTGGAATCCGGCCCAGCGGTTGCTCGGGCCGAAGTTGGACGAACCGTCGTAGCGGAACGTGTAGGTGGCGAGGTAGCGGTCATCGTAGTTGTAGGTCTCGCGGGTGAAGAACGAAGCCATCGACGACGAACCGTAGCCTGAACTTATCGCAGGAGTTCCGGTCGCGAGCGCGATATTGTGGACTTCGTCTGAAGGGAGGTCGGTGTTGCTGGCCCCGAGGTAGTTCCACCTTGACTCCCAGCACTCCTGGCCGAGCATGGCCGTCACGGAATGCTTTCCCCACTGATTGGAGTAGGTGAGGTAGTTCTTGAGCTGCCAGAATGTATTGGAGTTCTTCTGGTTGCTTATGGAGTTCTGGCTGCGGACCCATCCTCCGAGATCGACCATTGGCTTGTAGCGGTCGGCGTCGGAGTTGCTGATGTCGAAGCCGAGTTCGGTGCGCCAGGTCAGATGCTTTATCGGAGTGATGTCCATATAGATGTTGCCGGAGAGCTTCTGCCTCTTGAGCTTTATCTCGTCCATCATCGCGAGAGCCACAGGGTTAGGGTTGGTGTAGCCCTCACGGATTGTGGATGAATAGTTTCCGTTCACGTCATAGACCGGAATGTCCGGAATGGTGGTCAGGGAGTAGTAGATGAGACCCTGATTGGAGTCGGCAAGTTTGAGGTCGTCCTTCGTGATGGCATAGGTGGCGTTCAGACCGAGTTTGAGCCATTTCTTGAGCTGCGCGTCAAGGTTGGTGCGGACGGAGAAACGGTTGAAGTTGGAACCTATGATTGTTCCCTGCTGGTCCATATAGGAACCGGAAACATAATACTGCACCTTTTCGGTTCCGCCCTGTGCGCTCAGCTGGTGCTGATGCTGGAATGCGGTGCGGAAGATTTCGTCCTGCCAGTTCGTCCCCTTGCCGAGAAGCCCCGGATTGGAATAGTAAGGGTTGGCCTCGTAGATTATGCCCTCGTCTATCAATTCATTGTAGTACTGGGCATATTCGCGGAGATTCATCATGTCCAGACGGGTGTTCTGGCGTGAAACCGCGAACATTCCGTCGTAGGTGAAGCGCGCTTCGCCGGCCTTTCCGTGCTTGGTGGTGATGAGGACGACTCCGTTCGCTCCCTGCGCTCCGTAGATGGCGGTCGCGGACGCGTCCTTCAGGATTTCCATGCTGACGATGTCGGCCGGGTTGAGAGTTGACAGAGGTGAAATCGTGGAGACCGTACCGTTTCCGAGCGCGTCACCGAGTCCGAAATCAGCACCTCTGTTGCCCCCCCCTTGAACTATCACTCCGTCAATGACATAGAGCGGTTCGGCGTTGGCATTGATGGTCGCCTGCCCCCTGACGCGGATGGAAGACGATGAACCCGGAGCACCTGAAGTCGTGACGGCGGTCACACCGGCCGCACGTCCCTGAAGGCTCTGGTCGAGGGAAGAAATGATGGAGCCCTTGAGGTCGGATTCCTTCATTGAGACTGAAGCTCCGGCGAGGTCGCTCTTTTTCATTGTTCCGTAACCTACGACCACCACTTCATCGAGAAATTCTGCATCTTCCGCCAGATGGACGACGAAATCCGTCTTGTCCCCGACGGTCAGCGTGTGCGTCGCATAACCTATGGATGAAATTTCAATGACAGCGCCCTTCCTGACGGAAAGTGTGAAATGTCCGTCATTGTCGGTCATCGTGCCGTTGGTCGTTCCTTTTTCAACGACGCTTGCACCGATGACGGGACCCGTCTGATCGCTCACCGTTCCCGTTACGGGAATCGTCTGAGCCATCGCGCTGACGCTCACAAGGAGCACCAGAAGGCACGAAAGCAGTTTACTTTTCATAAATTTTAGTGTTTAACATAGTTGTGGTTTATTATCAATTTTGCAAAGGTAGGGGTCATAATACCCTAAAACAAATACTATCTGACAAAATTATGATACTATTTTACCCTATCAATACGCATATGCTTTTCCTGTGGATTTTTATCAATACATTTGCGCGCAGCACATTGAGCGATGTGTGAAAGACACCACAATATACGGAATATACCATATATTATACAACACATAACCACATAATCTCACGAAAATGAAACGATTTCTTCTCCCGGCCGCAGTCCTCTTCATCGCGGCCTCATGCGGGAACGACAGCATCACCGTCCGCCACGAGGGCGGGAAGACGAGGGTTGAAGCGGTTTCCGAAAACATATTCAGGGTGACATCCGTCCCACGGGGATGCTCCTTCACCGACGGGGAGTCGCTTATGTCAGTCGTGAACTCGGAAGACTTTTCCTGTTCCGGAAGACGGTTTCAGACCCAGCAGAAAGACGGGCGGACGAAAGTCAGAGTCGAGAAGATCCGGACGGACAGCACTCTGGACATCGCCACGCCTCGGCTCAGAGCGAGCGTGAGACTCGACAACGGAAAGGTCAGCTTCTTCCGGGGCGACGGCACTCCGCTCACGGCTGAACACGGGCGCGGATTCGCTCCTATAACGGTCGACGGCTCTTCCGCCTGGACGGTGAGCCAGAGTTTCGAATCTCCGGAAGACGAAGCGTTCTTCGGATTGGGACAGCATCAGGCGGACGAATGGAACTGGAAAGGCCGCAATGAGGAGCTCTACCAGTACAATACGAAGATTTCCATCCCGTTCGTGGTTTCGTCACGCAGATACGGTCTGCTCTGGGACAGCAACAGCTTCTGCCGCTGGGGAGACCCGAGGGATTACGCCCAGGTCGGGGAGGTTTTCCGTCTCTTTGACAGGAACGGGGACGAGGGCGCGCTCACCGGTGAATACACGGCCGCCGACGGGACGCGCCTTGTCCGCAGGGAGACGGCTCTCGCGCAGGAATTTCTCGAGACCCCGAAATGCGACAGGGTCAGGAACGCGCCTGATTTCAAGTTCAACGGTTCTTCAGTGCTCTTCGAGGGGGAGATTGAGCCGAAGGAGAGCGGTCTGTACAATTTTTACATATATTATGCAGGCTACACGAAAGTTTTCCTCGACGGCGTTCAGGTGACCCCGGAAATCTGGCGCACGGCGTGGAATCCGAACGGAAGAAAATTCGCCGCAGAACTTCAGGCGGGCCGCAGAGTTCCGCTGCGCATCGAATGGAAGCCGGACGGGGATGTATCCTACTGCGGACTGCGGGTGCTCAGCCCGATCCCGCACGAAATCCGGAACCGGATGAACTGGTGGGGAGAGATGCAGAAACAGATTGACTACTATGTCATTGCGGGAGACGACATCGACGAGGTCATCTCCGGCTACCGCACGATTACGGGAAAGGCTCCGATTCTCCCGAAATGGGCGATGGGCTACTGGCAGAGCCGGGAAAGATATTCCACATCGGACGAGATTCTCGGGACTCTCGGGGAGATGAGAGACAGGGGCATACCGGTGGACAATATCGTACAGGACTGGCGCTATTGGGAAGACGACCAGTGGGGCAGCCAGGAGTTCGACCCGGCCCGCTACCCCGACCCGAAGGCGATGGTGGACTCCATCCACGCGATGGGTGCGAGATTCATGGTGTCCGTATGGCCGAAGTTCTACACGAACACGGAACATTTCAGGGAACTTGACGAAAAAGGGTGGATATACCCGCGGGCGGTGACCGACAGCGTCGCCGACTGGCTCGGATACCAGCAGTCGTTCTATGACGCCTACTCCGCCGGGGCGAGAGAAATGTTCTGGGAACAGCTGCGCGAACATCTTTTCACGCTCGGGGTCGACGCCTGGTGGATGGACGCGAGCGAACCCAATGTGCACGACTGCACGGATATGGACTACCGCAAGGCTCTCTGCGGGCCGACGGCGCTCGGTTCTTCCACGGAGTATTTCAATGCCTACTCTCTGATGAACGCGCAGGCCATCTACGAGGGGCAGCGTTCTGAAGAGCCGGACCGTAGGGTCTTTCTGCTGACCCGTAACGGTTTCCCGGGACTCCAGAGATATGCCACGGCCTCGTGGAGCGGCGACATCGGCACGAGGTGGGAGGATATGAAAGCCCAGATAAGCGCCGGTCTGAACTACTCAGTGAGCGGTCTGCCGTACTGGACGCAGGACATCGGCGGATTCAGCGTGGAGAACAGATATATGGCCGCGCAGCACATCCTTGAGGCCACGGGCGTGGCGAACGAGGATATGAAGGAATGGCTCGAACTGCAGACACGCTGGCACGAATGGGGGATTTTCTGCCCGCTCTACCGTGTGCACGGGCAGTGGCCGCTGCGAGAGCCGCATCTGCTCGCCCCGGCGGACAGCCCGACCTACAAGGCGATTCTCGCGGCCGACAAGCTGCGCTACAGTCTGATGCCGTACATCTACACGATGAACGCCCGTGTGCATTTCGATGACTACACGATGATGCGGCCGTTCGTAATGGACTTCACGGACGATGCCGAGGCGCTGGCAGTCAGCGACGAGTTCATGTTCGGGGATGCTTTCCTCGTGTGTCCGGTCTATGAATACGGGGCGCGGAGCCGCGAGGTCTATCTTCCGGAAGGGCTGTGGTACGACTTCCATTCCGGGAAAGCCGTCGAAGGCGGCCGCCGCTTCAAGGCCGACGCACCGTACGGAAGAATTCCGCTCTATGTCCGAGCAGGACAGATTGTGCCGTTCGGCCCGGACATACAGTACACGGCGCAGGATGACGGAAGCCGTCTGAAACTGAGAATCTATGCCGGGAAGGACGCGTCATTCAGGCTCTACGAAGACGACGGGCTGACCTACGCCTATGAAAGGGGCGGATATTCCGTCATTCCGTTCATCTGGGACGAT
>CAVEDD010000050.1:0-13142 GCA_963614515.1 Treponemataceae bacterium
TCGCAGAGCGATATTTATAAACCTCTCACCCCCAGTCGGCTTTCGCCGACAGCCCCGAGGGGCATACGACCTCCATTTCATTCCGGTCGGCGACTCCATTCCTCCGTTGCACTCCGTCACTCCATCGCGGCGGCTCTTGCCGCCTTGTCGCGATATTATAAAACCTCTTCGCAGAGCGATATTTATAATCCTCTCACCCCCAATCGGCTTTCGCCGACAGCAGCGTTCCGGACGCAGGTACGACGGACACGAACATTACTGCGGGTGTTTCTGGAAGAGGGCATTCAGGTCCAGATTGAAGAAATCTTCGAGCGGAAGACCTTCCGGGCCGACTATGAATGCTGCAGTAAGCTTGTCTGAAAACAGCTGCTTGAATTTTTCATAGCCGCTCGTATTGCCTATGTGGCTGCTCTTGACTTCGATTGCTACGAGTGCCTGGCCTTTGCGGAGAACATAATCGCATTCCTGCCTTCGTTCGTTCCTCCAATAGTAGAGCTCGTAATTGTCTATGCCCGATCTGTTTACAAGGTGTGCTCCAACGGAGGACTCGACCTGCCTGCCCCATTCGGCGGAATCAATCCGCGCCTGCTCAAAACTGAAGCTGGTATACCTGTTGCGGAAAGCATTGTTGAAGACTTGCATCTTAGGTACTGAGAGCTTTGTTTTTATAGGTGATGGCGAATAATTCTGCAACGGGCAGACCGTCATCGACTTGCTAAGAATGTCAAGGTAAGATTTTATGGTCGGCACCGTTCCGCTGTTTGTCGTTCCTTGCATTTTAGTGAGTGACAGCTCTTTGGCAGACTCGATGCAGGCAAGTTCAAATACTTGCCGCAGCAAGGCCGGATTACGTATTTCATCGATTTCAAGAATGTCTCTGTTCAAGATAGGAGATATTATGGAATCTTCCATCAGATTTCGCCAGCGTTCCTCGTCGTTGATGTCCTCGGCAATTCCCGGAAAACCACCGAAGAAAATATATTCGTCTAAAGAAAAACCGAAGGCCTGCTTCATCTCCGGCCATTCCCAGTATCCCATTTTGATGGTCTCGAACCTTCCTTCAAGCGATTCTTCTAATCCCTGTTGCAGCAGCAGTCGCGATGAACCGAGAAGTATTACTTTCAGATTGCGGTGATTCCGCGTGTCCTCGTCCCATTCCTTCTTGACCTGCTCGCTCCAACCTTTGATTTTCTGAATTTCATCGATTATGAGGATATGCTCTTTTTCGGAGTGGATATCCATTTTCATCCTGACCTGCTGCCAATGAGCCGGAATCCAGGAATTGTCGAAGCGGTTTACGCCGTCGGCTGAAAAAAGGTCGTACGGGATTGAGCTGCTTTCTGCGAACTGACCCACGAGCGTGGATTTTCCGACCTGGCGAGGGCCCATCAGGATTTGTATCCGTCTGCGCCGTTCAGACATCCGCGTTTTTAATACCTGTAAGTGTTGTCTCTCGAACATATGCGAATTTATAAAATATCTTTTGCAAATTTATAAAATATATTTTACAAAATCACAAGTCTGCCGGAAAATATGTTTTGGCTGTCAGCCGTGTCAAAGAAAACTGACGATATAAAAGAGGTCGGCTTCCGCCGACAGCCCGGTTCAGAAATTGAGGGTGGCGGTGACGGGGTAGTGGTCGGAGATGTAGGGTATGCCGGCGTAGCTTTCGGTGACTGTACGGAAGCTGCGGCATTTCGAGAAGCCGCTGTAGTAGATGTAATCGATGGTGAGTCCGTCGGCGGTGGCGAGGTCTATGAACTGGTCTCCGACCGCGGCATTTTTCATCGGTTTTCCGAAGGCGTTGTACGAGGACTTCGAGTCGGTGACTTCGGCCGTGGCCCGGGCGCTGGACATCATTGTGTCAAGTTCGTCAAGCACGGAATCCTCCGGGAGGACATTGAAATCTCCGGTGAGAACCATCGGGAGGCCTTCCGGGTTGATGCTGTCGATTCTGTCGACGATGAGTTTCAGCCCGTTCTTCTCCGCGAGCCGTCCGACGTGGTCAAGATGGGTGTTCACATAGTAGAAAGCCTGTCCGCTTCCCCTCATCTCGAGTTTCGCCCAGGTCGCCGTCCTCCGGCAGGCTGCATCCCACCCGAAAGACGGGACATCCGGAGTTTCCGAGAGCCAGAATGTCCCCCAGTCCAGCAGTTCAACCGTTGTGGTGCGGTAGAAAATCATCATCATTTCTCCTTCCTCTTTTCCGTCATCTCGTCCCACTCCGACACCCTCATATTCCGGACATTCCTCCCTGATGTAGTCAGCCTGGAAGGAAAACGCCTCCTGCAAGCCCATTATGTCGGGTTTTATGTCGCGGATCATCCCGGCGGTGGCCTCCTTGCGGAATTTCCACGAATTTTCGCCATCATCGGCGACACCCATCCGGATGTTGAACGACACGACTTTCAGTTCTTCCGCCGCAGGCGAGCATCCGAAAAGAGCCGGCACCGTGCTGAGTGCAATAAGCATCCGGCAAATACGATTTCCAAACATTTCGATATCAGTTTTCAGAGTTTTACATATCTTCATCCCCACCACTCGGCAGCTGTTTCCCGTAGTATTTCGGCCAGAGCGCGGAGAGGCGGGCGGAGAGTTCCGCTTCCTTCCTGTTGTCGCAGGGTTCATAGAGACGGGTTCCGGAGAGGCCTTCCGGCATGAATTCAAGGTCGGTGAAGTGCCCGGGATAGTCGTGGGCGTATCTGTAGCCGTCGGCATAGCCCAGCTCTTCCATAAGCTTGGTCGAGGCGTTCCTCAGGTACAGGGGCACGGACGCGGTCTGAGTCCTGCCCGCAAGTTCGAGAGCCTTGTCGATGGCGAGATAGGCGGAGTTGCTCTTTGGCGATGATGCAAGATAGATTGCCGTTTCCGAGAGAGGTATGCGGGCTTCCGGCATTCCTATGTTGTGCACGGTCTGGAAACAGGCGTTGGCGAGCAGCAGGGCGTTGGGATTGGCGAGCCCTATGTCCTCGGCGGCGAGGATGCAGAGCCGGCGGGCTATGAAAAGCGGGTCTTCGCCACCTTTGAGCATACGGGCAAGATAATAGACCGCCGCGTTGGGGTCGGAGCCGCGCACTGACTTTATGAACGCCGAGATGATGTCGTAGTGCATCTCTCCGCTCTTGTCATAAACGGCCATATTCTCCTGAAGACTGGCTGTGACAAGGGCGTTGTCAATCACGATTTCATCTCCCGAAGAGTGTGCCGAGACAATTATGTCTATGATATTGAGCAGTTTGCGTGCGTCTCCGGAAGAATAGCGGAACAGCGCGTCCGTCTCTGAGACCTTGATTTTCATCGATTTGAGTATGCTGTCCTCCGCAAGGGCGCGGCGCAGCAGCTCGTCCAGATCCGCCTTTTCG
The DNA here is from genome assembly GCA_963614515.1 of Treponemataceae bacterium. GTDB lineage: Bacteria > Bacteroidota > Bacteroidia > Bacteroidales > UBA932 > Cryptobacteroides. The sequence continues at coordinate 3,363 of CAVEDD010000050.1, forward strand.
AGCGACTTGAGCACGAAGACCTGACAGCGGGAGAGAAGGGGAGTGATGACCTCGAACGATGGATTCTCCGTCGTCGCGCCGATGAGAACCACAGTCCCGTCCTCCACCGCACCCAGAAGCGCGTCCTGTTGGGATTTGCTGAAACGGTGAATCTCGTCGATGAACAGCACCGGCGCAACGCCCCTGCTGAAAAGCCCCTGCGATTTTGCCTTTTCGATGACCTCACGCACCTCCTTCACTCCGGCGCTCACTGCGGACAGGGTGAAGAATTCCCGTCCGGCCGACTTGGCCACGATGTTGGCGAGTGTCGTCTTTCCGACTCCCGGAGGCCCCCAGAGAATGAACGAGCTGAGATTCCCGCTCTCGATCATGTTCCGCAGCACGCATCCCTTCCCGACAAGATGCTTCTGACCCACATAGCCGTCAAGGCTGTGGGGACGCATTCTCTCCGGTAACGGTGCCGCCATAATATAATCTTTTTTATGCTGCTGGATTATAATGCCTGATTATAATGCTGAAACAGATTAGTTTGATAAAAAGTGTGAGTTCAAGGCGCAGGGCGAAGCCAAAACCGCAGCAACCTGATGGTTGTGAGGATTTTGACGAGTCCTGCAACGCAGAAATCGCCTTTTTAGCGAACTAATCAATCTTTTTGGCGTAGATGCGGCGACGTTTGTGCTGCTCCCGGTCGAAATTCTTCCACATCGCCTGGATGCTGTCATTCGTCTCAAGCTCCGAAGTCGTCTCCGCATATTTGAAGCCCATAGCCTTCAGACGCGGGTAGAGGTCGGAAACGAGCACCGCAGGCAACCCCTTGCCGCGATAGTCCTCGCGTACACCGATAAGCAGCATATCGAACGTGTCGCCCGGTTTCCAGAAAATCGCCTTGAGAAGATGATACCACCCGAACGGGAAGAGTTTCCCGCCGGATTTCTGGAGAGCCTGCGAAATGTCCGGCATAGTCACTCCCGCAGCGACAAGTTCTCCCTTGTCGTTTTCGACAAAACTGATCATCCGGGTGTCGAGAAGTCCGAGATAGAGCTTCGTATAGGCATCAATCTGTTTGTCCGTGAGCAGGGAGAAGCCGTAGAGCTTGTAATAGGTCTCGTTTATGAGCTTGAAGAACTTTCGACCGTAATTCTCCCTGTTGATCATCTTGCGCGTGACCTTGCGGACATTGAGCCTGTACTTTTCAATCACCAGGTCGGCATAAGTGTAGTAGCGCTCCGGGAGCTCGTCCGGCATAGTGATTCTGTACTCCATCCAGTCGGTCTCCTTCGTATAGCCGAGTTTCTCGAGAATCTGCGGATAATAAGGATAGTTGTATATTCCCGCCATCGTCGCCAGACGGTCGAATCCTTCGACAAGCATTCCCTCGTGGTCGAAATCCGTAAATCCGAGCGGTCCTGCAATATCCGTCATCCCGCGTTCTTTGCCCCAGGCCGCGACAGCGTCCAGAAGCGCCTTGGCGACCTCCTCGTCATTGATGAAGTCAATCCAGCCGTAGCGCACCTGTTTCACCTTCCAGCTTTCGTTGGCGCGTGGGTTGATGATTCCCATAACCCTCCCGGCGAGTTTCCCGTCCTTGTAGGCGAGGAACATCTGCGCCTGACAGAAGTCGAAAGCACCGTTCTTTTTGGGGTTGAACGTGTTGTAGTCATCGGCGATGAGACTCGGAGCGTAGTATTTGTCGCCCTTGTAGAGATTGTTCGCGAAATGCACGAAATCCCTCAATTCTTTCTTTGTCCGGACTTTACGTATTTCTACTGACATATATAATTTTACTTGTGAGGGATTATGCTGATGAAACCGACGTTTTGTGACGGATTCCGCAGATGACCCCTATGTTTTATTTAGTGGATCCGGCTGATTCAGCCGCGTATTTCCCGTGATATTTCCCGAACATTATGTTGATTCCGTAGGTCAACGATGTCGTCATCTTTTTCACCGGAATCAACTGCGGAGACACTTCCGTCAGCGGGAGGAAAGAGTCCGTGCCCATAAACAGGTTGAACCCCGGGAGATGGAACGTGAATGCAAAACCCGCCGAATGTCCGAAAGTCGAATAGGCGTAGTTGGTCGCCACGCTGAACCAGTCCGCGGGATTGATGTTGAGCGAGAACCGCCCTTCGGTCCACGAATATGCCCCAGCAATCTTCGTTGTGGAAAGCAGACCGATGGTCATCCTGCGGTAGAACGGCATACGGTATTCAAGTCCCACATAAACTGTCGGGTCGAGCATGAGAGCTTTTTCAGTCCTGTCTTCCGGGACATCGAAGTCAAGACAGTCGAGAAACTTGTCGCCCAATTTGCTGAAATCTGTTTCCTCGCCGCTCTGAACCACATAGGTACGCTTCAGATTGCCGTCATCATCCTTTGCGGCTGACGCAGAAGACCAATTGTTCCACAATATGAATCCGAGATCCGTGACAGAAGCCGATGCGGTGAAATTCTCGAGGAAATCCACGGTCACTCCCAAATCCACGGCGCCTCCATAATTCCTGCACGCTGCGGAAATGGCGTCCGAATCAGTGCTGAATGTTTCTGAAATGGACTTCCAATCGACATAATTCTGTTTATCCTTAGGGAGATACATCTTGAGCGGAAGTCCGCCTTTTATTGAGCCGTCGGTCTCCACATACCAGCTGTCTGTGCCGGCCACGATTTTCGTACCCTTGAGCGACGCCTCTGCCGATGCGATTCCCATCAGGAATTTGGCTCTCGCGCCGAAGCGGACATACTTGCCGATCGGAAGAGAGAAACCGTAGGCCAGAGAGAGATGGGAACCGATTTTGACTCCCGTATCACCGAGGTCGAATACGTTCCCGTTCACCGTACCCTCCTTCGCGAACCGGAAGAGGTCATAAGGAATCGTCGCGGCGACATCGGCATTCAGCGACAGATCCACAGTATGGAACATTTTGGCTTTTTTGCCCCAGAAGCCGAACGCTATGAGAGAAAGATCCGTATCGGCGCCGATTCTGTTCTGCGTGTCGAACTTGCCGAGGGCGGTCCTGGTGTCTATTTCCGAATTGAGAAAAGTCGTGAGACCGCTTCCGTCCTGTTTGGGATAGAGCACGGACGAAAGCCCGAGATTCGACTCGAGTCCGAGATTGAAGTTTCCGAGAACAGGCAGCGCGAAGAATCCCCGGCTCGAACCCATTGCGGGGTTCATCTTGAACTTGTAGGCATATCCGTCCATAAAGTAGCCTGTCCTCATATTCTGCGCTGAGGCCGCCGCCGTCGCGGACAAAAAGATTGCGCCGGCGAAAATATATTTCAAAACTCTGTTTTTCATAGTCAAGTTCATTTAGTTTTTGATTTCAACGAAAACACCGCTCGTCGTCCCCACCGTGATGTCGGAAATGGAGAGCGCCTGCTTTTCATTGAGAGTGACGGTGCGACCCGCCGGTGAAGAAGCTTCGATGTGTATTTTGAGTTTGTCTATGGAGGAGATATGCGTCCCTTCCTTCGCCGTGGCGACGAGTTTGAGATTTTCTGACACAGGGGCGGACAAATCGCCGGCCGGGAGTGAAAGGACGGACAGTTGGCCGATTTCATCCTCATATTTCAACGTGATGTCATCCACTTCATTGCCTTCGCTGTCAGCAAGTTTGAAAGTGAGTTTCGCTTCAAGCGGAAGAGTGCTCGTGAACTTCGCCTTGATGAAGAGGTCGTCAAAACCGAAGTCGTCACCGAGATCGACGTTGATGTCCACCAGCTCATCTCTTTCAATGGCCAATGACTTGAAGGTGAGGGGGGCCTCAATCCTGTAGGAAAGTCCGACCTCGTAGCTGTCCGATGCATAAAGTGTCACATAGCCGTCAGAACTGCCTTCGGCCTTCGTGTCTGACAGAAGTATTTTGTCAGGAACAGGAGAAACCAGACCGCACAGCCCCTCCACCGCTATCTTCCTGTCCGTATCGGCTCCGCATCTGCCGGATTCCGAAAGGCAGAAACTGCGGTTTACGGCTCCCGCTTCTATGGTGAAGCCGTCCTCCGCCGCGATTTCCACGTTTTTCCGCCCTTCGTCAGACGATGCGGAGATTTCCGACGTCACCGTGAAATCGAACGGAGTTCCGTTGGTCGCAGTGACATAAAAAAGTATGTCTTCAAGTTCGAAACTGAGGCTTCCGTCAGTGAACACCTCCGGAATTCCGCTGAATTCGATATTCTGGGGTTTGCCTTCCAGAACGGGGGACGCCTTGAGAGTCACGGACTCGGCCCTGATTCCGGAGATTTCAGCAGTCGTGCGCAATTTGAATTCCGTCCCGATCGGGAGCGTCGAACTTTGAAATTCCACCGTACCCGTTGCGGAAGCGTCGCTGTCGATGATTATTTCCTTGCCTCCGGATTTCTCCACCAACGTGAACGCCCCCATATCCAGGCGGTTGAGCCTGCATTCGAACGAGAACGTCGGATCGACGGCCCTGTCTTCATTGATTCTTATCTTGTTTCGCAGACCGGAATTTTCGACGAGCACGGCATAGGAGGGGAGACTCGCCTCATTGACATACATGCACTCGGGAAGAGTGAAAGTGAAGCCGTCCTTCACGACGAATTTCACCCCGGACTTCGTCGCCCCCACGGAAAGACTCAGCACGGCGTCAAGCGAGACTTCCTTTATCTCCTCCACGCTTTTGTCGATTCCCGAGACGCTGAGTTTGAACGGAATGCCGACTTCAATTTCCTGTGATGCGTCCGGCCACGTGATTCCGGGACCCGGAGATATGAAATAAGTATATTCCGGATATTCGACCGACTTGCTGTAGTCGTCAGCTTCAATCGTCGGAAAATCATAACTTTCGTTCAGTCCGGACGTCGGTTCCACGACAAGAAGAAAACTTCCGTCATCCTGCGTCCTGACCGTTCCGTCGGCCTTTGAACCATCCGGAAGGATTATCTCTCCGAGAGTATAGGAATATCCGGATTCACCGGGAGCAGGCAATTCGAGCAGCCCCCCGACATTCATAGTCAGGTCAACTGGTTTGGCGAGGTCATAGTCCTTGTTTACGCACGACACGGCCGCAATGACACCAAACGCGAGCAAAATCTTTTTTTTCATCATCGTTTTGTTGTTAGGTATTGAGTGTAAGCGTCTACGAATCAGCTCTTTAAGTTTTATGCAAATGCTGAAGACGAATGCGCAATAATTGCAAAGGTAAGCAAAATCGGATAATTTTTGTATTTTTGCTCCACTTTTCATCGGTTGCGGCGACAAGGGCTGATGTCCTCCGGCCGCGACGGTTTTGACTTACGCTTGATTCAGAACGGTTTTCGTAAATTATGGACTTCATCACTCTGCTCCTGCTTGCCGCAGGACTTTCAATGGATGCTTTCGCCGTGTCGGTGTGCAAAGGCATATCGATGAAGAAGACGGGACTCCCGCAGGCACTTGTCGTCGGACTGTGGTTCGGCGGATTTCAGGCTCTTATGCCGGTTCTCGGCTATTTCCTCGGCATCCAGTTCATCGGACTCATAAGCGCCTGGGACCATTGGATTGCCTTCGGCCTGCTCGCTCTCATAGGAATCAATATGATACGTGAAGCCCTCGGACAGAGGAATGAGGGTGGGGAGGATGATGGTAAAGATGGAGCAGACTGCGGGAACGGTGACAAGCGGGCGGCGAAGTCAGAAAAGAGCGATCTCGCATTCAAACCGATGCTGATGGCGGCCGTGGCGACGAGCATCGACGCCCTCGCAGTGGGCGTGTCGTTCGCCGCTATGGACGAAGTTAACATATGGACTTCGGCCGGCACGATAGGCGTGGTCACGCTCGCATTTTCGATGGTCGGAGTGAAGACCGGTCACCTCGTGGGCAAGGGTCTCGCCTCGAAGGCCGAAATCATCGGGGGAATCATACTCATAGGCATAGGAATCAAAATCATCATCGAACACATGGTTCTCGGGCAGTGAGAGCAGTTTCCGCTCTGATTATTTTCTGACAATTACGCTGCTATTTTCTGACAATCACGCTGCCGCCGGCCTGATGGGTGGCCAGTATCAGAACTTCCGCAATCTGCACGTGCGCGGGGGCGTTGGCTGCATAGACGGCCACATCGGCGATGTCGTCTCCGGTCAGGGGAGTGATGCCCTTATAGACATCGGCGGCCCGGTCACGGTCGCCTCGGAAACGGACATTGCTGAAGTTCGTTTCGACAAGTCCCGGCTTAAGATTGGTCACACGGACGGAAGTCCCGGCGACATCGATGCGCAGTCCGTCCGAAAGTGCCTTGACGGCGGCCTTAGTCGCACAATACACGTTGCCGCCGGCGTATGCCGCATCCCCGGCCACAGAACCTATGTTGATGACGTGGCCGCGATTACGCTCGATCATACCCGGCACGACAAGCCGCGTCATCGTCAGAACTCCCTTGATGTTGGTGTCAATCATCGTCTCCCAGTCATCGAGGCTGCCTTCATACTCAGGCTCAAGCCCGAGCGCAAGCCCGGCGTTGTTGACAAGCACGTCTATCTCCCGCCAGTCCTCCGGCAGCTCATTCAGACACTTCACCGCCTTTTCCCGGTCTCTCACGTCGAAGTTCAGAGCAATAACTTCAGCCCCCTCCGCAGAAAGCTTCCCGCGGATTTCTTCCAGACGCTGTCCGTTTCTGCCCGTGACAATCAGCCTGTCCCCGTTCTCCGCGAATTTACGGGCGCAGGCGAGACCGATGCCGCTCGTCGCCCCGGTTATCAATACGATTCTGTTCATCTTGTCCTGTCTGACTTGGGTTCCCATATCTTGTCGGCATTGGCCGCCTCGGGAGTTCCGGACATCCTCGGACGGCATACTTGCCGGACGCGAAGATACCGTTTTTGCACTGATTTACCAAATGTTTACCAAATGTTTTTCCGTACCTCGCAATCTGCTTTCTGCGTCCGCTATGCGAACGCAATGCTCTGATGCTTAGCTGGCCGGTTTCGCACCTGCGGACTCTTCGGGAACGTTCCCGTTGATTTATCCGGACAATTTCAATCGAGATAAGGTTCATACGTCTAACTTTGCCCTGAGCATCACATTGCACGCTTATGGGCACACTTGACATAATAACCGTAATCATATTCTCAGCCGCAGTGCTTGCGACCGGGATTTCTCTGACAAAATCAGGCAAAGACCTCAAGGGCTTCTTCGGAGGGGGAGGGAACATCCCCTGGGCGATGAGCGGCCTGTCGCTCTTTATGGGTTTCTTCTCCGCAGGGACTTTCGTGGTCTGGGGAAGCATCGCCTACTCAATGGGGCTGACGGCGATAATCATCCAGCTGACTATGGCTGCGGCGGGTTTCGCAGTGGGGACATTCATAGCTCCGCGCTGGCACAGGACCGGCGCGCTCACCGCAGCGGAATACATCACCGACAATTTCGGGCAGTCCACTCAGAAGACCTACACCTACCTCTTCCTCGCCGTGTCAGTATTCACCTCAGGGTCGTTCCTCTATCCGGTGGCAAAGATTCTCGAAGTCGCGGCCGGAGTCCCGCTCACCGTATCAATCCTTGCGCTCGGACTGTTCTGCGTGATTTACACCTCCCTCGGTGGACTGCGCGGAGTGATGGTGACCGATGTCCTCCAGTTCGTGATACTCTTCACGGCGGTGATAATCGCCGTGCCTCTCTCGTTCGGAAAAGTAGGAGGGGTACGGGAGTTTTTCGACAATGTTCCCGAGGGCTTCTTCCGCTGCTTCAGCGGTGAATACACCCCATGGTTCATCTTCGCATTCTGTCTCTACAACGCCGTGTTCATCGGCGGAAACTGGTCCTATGTTCAGAGATATACCTCCGTCCGCACCGAACGGGACGCGAAGAAAGTCGGCTGGCTCTTCGGCGCGCTCTATCTGATAAGCCCGGTTCTGTGGATGCTTCCGCCGATGATTTACAGGGTCTATAACCCTGATCTGTCAGGACTCGAGAACGAAAACGCCTACCTGCTGATGTGTCGCGAGGCTCTTCCGAACGGTCTGCTCGGACTGATGCTCGGCGGGATGATTTTCGCCACGGCGAGTTCGCTCAACGGCACTCTGAACATCTCCGCAGGCGTTTTTACGAACGACATCTGGAGGCGGCTGCGTCCGAAATCATCGGACAGGGCGCTCATCAGGGTCGCCAGGCTCTCCACTGTGGCCTTCGGTCTGCTCGCCATCGTCGTGGCGCTTCTCGTCAAGTCGATGGGCGGCATCGTGAATGTGGTCATCAGCGTGGCCGCGCTCACCGGAGTCCCGCTCTATCTTCCGGTCATATGGTCGATGTTCTCGAAGCGGCAGACGGGAAAGACCCTACTCGCATCAACCTTCATCTCATTGGCAATCAACCTCTTTTTCAAGTTCTGTGCACCGTCTCTCTTCGGGCTGTCGCTGAGCAGGGGGGCGGAGATGATGGTCGGGGCGCTCGTCCCGGCGGCCATCCTCGCGTTGTTTGAAATTGTGCTGAAATGCAGGGGTTATGTCCGCCCGATGAGCGAGGGGACTGAAAGACAGGAAACTGAGCCGCAGTCAGAGGAGGACAGGGAAGCAAACAGGTTCACCTGCAAGGTTATGGGAACGAGCATAGGCGCGGCGGGAATTCTTGTGGCGATTCTCGGAGCCGTCTCCGGGGAGCATCAGATTATCACTGTGCTTGCAGGAATGACGGTGCTGGCAATCGGGCTTGTCATCCTCCGGAAAGCGAAAGCCCACTGACGGGACTCGTCTCCACCATAAGATTAAATCATTGCATTTCAATTTGTTGAGACAAAATTATATGAACATATATCATTTCGACGGAAACAGAAAACTCAGGACGGAAGATGTCGCTGCAGACTTTGTCGTCGTCGGCGGAGGTCTCGCGGGAGTCTGCGCCGCCATTGCGGCGGCACGCAGGGGAGCATCCGTATGTCTGATTCAGGACCGGCCTGTACTCGGCGGAAACGCATCGAGCGAAGTCCGGGTCTGGGCACTCGGGGCGACCTCGCATATGGGCAATAACAACCGCTTCTCCCGTGAGGGCGGAATCATCGACGAGCTGATGACCGAGAATCTCCGCCGCAACAGGGAGGGGAATCCGGTGCTTTTCGATATGCTCCTGATGGACAAGGTACTTGAAGAGAAGAACATACGGCTGCTTCTGAACACTGCGGCATATGAGGTTGAGACGGAGGATTCAGGGCAGGACGACCCGGCAATGACAATGGCAGCTAGACCATACGATGCACCATCATCACCTGTGCGCCGGATAAAGTCCGTCACTGCATTCTGTTCAAATTCAGAGACGGTTTACAGAGTCAGCGGCAGACTGTTCGCGGACTGTTCCGGTGACGGTGTCCTTTCCTGGCTGTCCGGAGTCACGGCACGGATGGGCGCGGAGGACAGGGAGACCTACGGCGAGGCTTTCGCCCCCGATGTGAGAAAATACGGACAGCTGATGGGCGACACCATATTCTTTTATATGAAGGACACCGGCAAGCCCGTCGAATATGTCGCTCCGGACTTCGCGCTCAAGGATGTCGGGAAATATATCTCCAAACTCGAGAACTCCTGCTACTTCAACACTTTGCATCACGGCTGCAAGTACTGGTGGATTGAATGGGGAGGTCGGATGGACACCGTACACGACACCGAGGAAATCAAACGCGAACTATGGAAAGTAGTCTATGGGATATGGGATTATGTCAAGAATTCCGGGAAATATCCCCAGATGAAGAACTACACCCTCGAATGGGTGGGGACGATTCCCGGGAAACGCGAAAGCCGCAGGATGAAGGGGCTCTATACATTGACGCAGAATGACATCGTGCACCAGTGCCATTTCGA
>CAVEDD010000051.1:0-13049 GCA_963614515.1 Treponemataceae bacterium
ACCCCGTCAGGGCAGTATTGCCGTATCAGTTCCTCCAACTTGCTCATAATAAATCTTTCCCTTTCTCCGTAAGACGGTATTTCTGTCCCGGATGTTTCGGATTATTCGGGTAAATGGGTTCTATCAAATTCTGCCTTATGGCAGGGTATAGATACAACTCCAGAAAATTGCTCTTATCTTTCAACCCCATACTCCCCATAATTTCTTTGGCTGCCAGCGTTTGCTCTCCGATTGCGGACAACACTTTCCTAAGCTGCAAGTTAGCTGTAGGATAACTGTGGGGCTGCTGTGGGGCTGCTGTGGGGTCGTGCCCCACAGCTTTCCTGTTATAATGGAAAATAACCCATACGCTGCTACCATCGGTATGAAACTCAGGGTCCGGAAGCCCGACTCTCCGGCATTCGCTTACCATAAGACCGATGCCGCGCCCCCAATTTTCAAGAACTTCGCTCTTATACAGAACATTGGCGATAATCAGGTTCTGGGGCTCCGAATTGTGTCCGCTCAACAGTTTGTCAATGGTAACGTCAGGGGGGAATGTTCCGCTGTTTTCTATTTCCACACGGTCGTCATAGATGGCTATCCCCACCGAACTGCCTTGACGGTGGTAGGAACGGTGGCAGAGGGCGTTTGTGCAGCATTCTCTCAAGGCCTTGTAGGGAATCTGCAGTTCTTCTTCGCGATACAGGCCTTCAACCCTGCCCGAAAGGGACAAGTGTTTGAAAAAGAACGCCATTGCGGCATCCAGCAAGGTGAAGATGTTGCCGGTAACTCGTTGATTGTCGATGAACTCGTCTTTTGTCGTACCTTTGAACCGCGCCATACGGAGCAGACACTGGGGGTAGTGATAGAAGTCGCGGCCAAAGAGGACAACGGAAGCATTGTTGAGTTCCCCGTCGTGAAGAAGACTGAATTTTTCGAGTATGGTTGGCAAATCTTCCATTATGGTAGTCTCCGGCAGACGTCCGCAGCGGATGCCTGTGCGCACTGCTCCAAGAACGGCCTGCTCGTCAAGGTCTGATATTTTGAGCTCTGGATTGACCTGAGAATCCCAACTGTATTGTCCACCACGTTGTATCAGGAGGTGATTGTATTGTTCTTGAGGCATCAGGGTGGTGACATTTTCTATGCGAATGTACGGCCTCCCCTTGTAGCAGAACGGGCGATCCATTTTCGCACTATCCACCCGCAAGGCGATGACATACCTATCGCAGTCAGGCAAGGGGATATAGCAGACCCGAACATCGGGACAAGGCTCAAGGCGGCTTATGGCTTCGGCTATTGTTTCTTTGGTTCTGCCGGCAAGGTCCTGGCCAACTATTCGTCCCTCATCGGTCACGCCGAACAGAACCGTTCCGCCGTTCCCGTTGAGGAAGGCGCAAAGCGTTTCCATACCACGTTCCAATTGCCCGGTAGTTTTCTTAAACTCTATAGTATCAGTTTCAGTATCAGAGTTTATCAAAAACCTTATGTCATCCAGTACCTCCAGTTTCATATCTCAATCATTTGCACAAAAATATGAAAAATTCAGGAGTCATCATATCTCTATCTCCTTTATAATCCGGTCAATCTCGGCCCTCAGTGCGTTCTCCCGCTCCACAATCTCTGCCAGTTCCGCATTGAGCTTCACGATGTCCACCTTCTCCCGGGTGTCCTCCTGCTCCACATAGGTCGAAACGGACAGATTGTAATCCGCCTTGGCTATGTCATCATTGGCAACCAGCCGGCTGACATACTGCACGTCCTTTCTTTCCGTGAAGAGGTCGAGGATGTGCCGGATGTTCTCATCCGTGAGCTTGTTGCTGTTGGTGATTTTGACGCACTCTTTGGTGGCATCGATGAACAGAGTGCTGTTGTCTTTCTTTGCCTTCTTCAGCACCATAATGCAGGTGGCGATGCTCGTGCCGAAGAAAAGGTTGTCCGGAAGCTGGATGACGCAGTCCACGAAGTTGTTGTCGATAAGATACTGCCGAATCTTCTTCTCCGCCCCTCCCCTGTACATCACTCCCGGGAAGCAGACTATTGCGGCCGTTCCGTTGGGGGCCAGCCAGGCGAGAGAGTGCATTATGAACGCAAGGTCAGCCTTGGACTTCGGGGCGAGCACTCCTGCCGGGGCGAAGCGGGGGTCGTTGATAAGGGTTATGTCATCGTCCCCCTTCCACTTTATGGAGTATGGCGGGTTCGAGACTATCACCTCGAAAGGCTCGTCATCCCAGTGCTGCGGGGAAAGAAGCGTGTCCTCACAGGCTATGTCGAACTTGTCGTAGTCTATGTCGTGCAGGAACATATTGATTCTGCACAGGTTGTAGGTCGTGAGGTTGATTTCCTGTCCGAAGAAGCCCTGACGCACATTGCTCTTGCCGAGAATCTTGGCGGCTTTCAGCAGAAGGGAGCCCGAACCGCAGGCCGGGTCATAGACCTTGTTCACCATTGTCTTCCCGACAGTGGCGAGTCTGGTCAGCAGTTCGCTCACTTCCTGCGGGGTGTAGTATTCGCCGCCGCTCTTGCCGGCATTCGAGGCGTACATACCCATCAGGTATTCGTAGGCGTCACCGAAAGCGTCGATGGTGTTGTTCCGGTAGTCACCGAGTTTCATCGACTGCACGCCGCGCAGGAGCTTCACCAGTTTTTCGTTCCGCTTTGCGACCGTGGCCCCCAGCTTGTTGGAATTGACATCGAGGTCGGCGAACAGCCCCTTGAAATCGTCCTCGCTCTCCGTCCCCTTGGCGGAATTTTCAATGGCGGAGAATATGCCTTCAAGGGTCATATTGAGATCCGGGTCGGAGTCGCAGTTGCGGCAAACATTCACGAAAAGCTGGGACGGCAGGATGAAGAAGCCCTTGACCTTGACCATGTCTTCCCTTGCCGCCTCCGCGCCGGCGTCCGTCATCTTCGCATAGTCGAAGTCTTCCATCCCGACCTCCCTTTCGCTGGAATTGATATAGGCGGTGATATTTTCGCTGATATACCTGTAGAAGAGCATCCCGAGAATGTACGATTTGAAATCCCAGCCGTCCACGGAGCCTCTCATCTCATCCGCTATCGCCCAGATGGTCCGGTGGAGTTCCGCCCGCTCCACTTCCTTCCTGTTGTCTGCCATAATGTCGCTTGTCTTGTGCCTCTGAAACCTTCAAAAATAAGCTGAAGCAGTTTATTTCATAGAATGTGTAAAGATAGGAAAAACCCGCCAATCCGGCAAAATACTTTTTATCCGTCCGTATTCAAACCATTTGGAATCAGCGGCAGAGACAAGGATTATTTCCCGCACTTCCGGATTTGGCGGACTTTTACTCCCGGATTTGGCCGAGGTCAGCAAACAAAGAAAAACGCGGAGGACATTTCGGTTATTTCCGGATAATTCATAATTTTGCCTGACCGCTCCGATGAACCGAGCGGTTTTCCAAAGAATTGACGGAAAGATGGAAACAACTGAGAATTACGAAATAAGCCTTGCACGATATATCGTGGAGAAAACCGGCCGGAGTCTCTTCCTCACTGGAAAAGCCGGCACGGGCAAGACGACTTTTCTGCGGGATATCGTGCGGCATACTCGCAAACGCCATATTGTACTCGCGCCCACCGGGGTCGCCGCCGTGAATGCCGGCGCCATGACCATACACTCCTTTTTCCAGTTCGGCCTGGGGGCTTATGTCCCGGGAGTGGTCACTCCGCAGTCGCAGCATTTTCTCCGGAAGGCGAAACTCGACCTCATCAGGCAGCTGGAGCTTGTGATAATCGACGAGATTTCGATGGTGAGGGCTGACCTTCTGGATCATATCGACGCAGAACTACGGCGCATACGCCGCAGTTACCTTCCTTTCGGCGGGGTCCGGCTTCTGATGATCGGAGACCTTCAGCAGCTCCCGCCAATCGCCCAAGGCGAAGAGGCCGCGTTGCTGCGCCAGCACTACCCTTCCCTTTATTTCTTTGAAAGCAAGGCTCTCAGGAGACTGGACTACAGTGTTCTGGAACTCCGGCGGATTTACCGTCAGAGCGACGCCCTCTTCGTCGATATTCTCAACAGGGCGAGGGTCGGGAAACTCACCGGGGACGATCTCGCAAGACTCAATTCCCGCTATATTCCGGGATTCTCCCCGCGCACGGAGGACAACTATGTCCGCATTGTGACCCACAACCGGATGGTGCAGAACATCAACGACACGGAGATGGGCAGACTGGGCGGCGAAGAGTTCGTGTTCAACGCCCGCGTGAGCGGAACGTTCCCTCCGGAGTCCTTCCCCACGGCGGCGCAGCTCGTCCTCAAGACGGGTACACAGGTGATGTTCATAAAGAACGACCCCGACAGGAAGTTCATCAACGGCACCCTCGGCGAGGTCTGCGAAATCGGCAGGGACAGAATCAAGGTCAGGATTGCGGATTCCGGGGCGGTTGTCAATGTGGAGCCTATGGAGTGGGAGAACATCCGTTATCAGCTGAACGGGGAGGAAGACGGAGGCACGATTGAGGCGGCAACGGTCGGACGCTTCCGCCAATACCCCGTCCGCCCTGCCTGGGCCATCACCATCCATAAGAGTCAGGGGCTCACGTTCGACCGCGTGGTCATCGATGCACGGGCTGCCTTCTCTCCGGGACAGGCCTATGTGGCGCTGAGCCGCTGCCGTTCCCTTGAGGGAATCGTGCTGAGTTCCCCGCTGGGCAATGCGGCGTTCATCACAGACAATGTCGTGGAAGAATATCTCAAAGCCAGCCTTGCCGACCCGGAAAAACTTGCATTCTCCCTCAACTACACCCCTTTCGACTACGACCGCAGCCGTGACGCCGCTCCGGTCAAGACACCGCCGGAGACCAGGCCCACAACCCCGACGAGCGGCGGGACAATGCGCCGTGACACGGACGCTCCGAACGGCGGCCGGTCATCGCATCGTCTGCAAAGACCGGCGGCAAAGTTATCGGCGGACGCGGATGCAGAGATGGATGCCGCCACTCTCCGGCTTCTCGCAGCCCTCAAATCCTGGCGGCTCGAAAAGTCCAGGGAACTCAATGTTCCGGCGTTCCACATTTTCTCCAACAAGGTTCTGGACAACATAGCGTCACTCAAACCCCGCACGATGGAGCAGCTCCTGACTGTCAGCGGCATAGGCCCGGCGAAAGCCGAAAGCTACGGCGAAATGATTCTGAAGCTGACAGACGATGGCTCAAACGCATAGACATGGGGCGTATTCCTTGGAAAAGTCTCAGAATACGCCCCCTGAATATTAAAGGACTATGGTCACCCGATGACGTCGAAACCGGTGTAAGGCCGCAGAGCCTCCGGAATGATTATTTTCCCGTCCTTCTGATTGTTCTCAAGCAGGGCGGCGACCACACGCGGGAGAGCGAGCGAAGAGCCGTTCAGAGTGTGGGCGAGTTCGGTCTTGCCGTCCTCTGTCCTGTAGCGGAGCTTCAGACGGTTGGCCTGATAGGACTCGAAGTTGGAGACTGAAGAAATCTCAAGCCAGCGCCCCTGGGCTGCGGAATAGACCTCGAAATCGTAGGTGATTGCGGAAGTGAAGCTCATATCGCCTCCGCAAAGACGCAGAATCCTGTAAGGAAGACCGAGACTGTTCACTATTCCCTCCACGTGGGCGATCATGTCGTCCAGAGCGGCGTAGGAGTTCTCCGGCTTCTCGATGCGGACAATCTCCACCTTGTCGAACTGGTGAAGCCTGTTCAGTCCGCGCACGTCCTTTCCGTAAGAACCTGCCTCACGGCGGAAGCACGGGGTGTAGGCGGTCATCTTCACAGGGAAATCGCCGTTTCCGAGAATCACGTCACGGTAGATGTTCGTCACAGGCACCTCGGCGGTAGGCACGAGATAGAAATTGTCAAGATTCGCGTGGTACATCTGCCCCTCCTTGTCAGGGAGCTGGCCTGTACCGAAGCCGGAGGCCTCGTTCACCATCACAGGCGGCTCGACCTCAAGGTAGCCGGCGCGGGTGTTGATGTCGAGAAAATAGTTGATGAGCGCCCTCTGGAGTCGTGCGCCCTTGCCCTTATACACAGGGAATCCTGCTCCGGTGAGCTTCACTCCGAGGTCGAAGTCGATGATGTCCAGCTTCTTCGCGAGTTCCCAGTGCGGAAGCGCGTCCGGTCCGAGATCGGGGATTTCGTTGCCCATCTTGACCACCACATTGTCCTCCGCCGTCTTTCCTTCCGGAACGGCATCGCAAGGGATGTTCGGGAGAAGAACCAGCAGAGACTGAAGTTCTTCCTGTGTCTTCTGAGCCTTTAAGTCAATCTCGCCTGAACGGGACTTGAGGGCTGCGACCTCGGACTTCACGGATTCGGCCTCTTCCTTCTTCCCTTCTTTCATAAGGGAGCCGATCATTGCGGCCATCTTCTTCTGTTCCGCAAGGCAGGCGTCAAGTTCCGTCTGAAGGGCACGCCTGTCAGCGTCGAGAGCATTGATTTTCTCCACGATTTCCTTCGCGTCGAAGTTTTTCACAGCCAACTTCCGAATCACGAAATCCGGCTGTTCACGAAGCAACTTAAGTGTAAGCATATTACTGAATTTTTAATTATTTATCCACCATTACATTTTCTCGCAGAATTCAATAAAAAAGAGGACTGCAAGCCCGCCCGGGGTTCACAATCCTCAAATTTTACATACTATCCCCGAGTCAGTTCTCAAAAGTAACCACCGAGACGAATGACTTGTTCTCTGCCTTCTTGCAGAATTTCACTCTGCCGTCAATCAGCGCGTAAAGGGTGTGATCCCTGCCCATTCCGACATTGAGACCCGGATTGTGAACCGTTCCCCTCTGACGGACGAGGATGTTGCCGGCCTTTACAGCCTGATCACCGAATTTCTTGAGGCCAAGTCGTTTGCTTTCTGACTCACGACCGTTCTTTGAACTACCGACGCCTTTTTTATGTGCCATAACAAATTCTCCTCTGAATTAAGCGATCTCGTTGATCTGGATTTTGGAAAGATACTGACGGTGACCATTGCATTTCTGGTAACCCTTGCGACGTTTCTTCTTGAAGACAAGAACCTTCTTGCCCTTGCAGGAATCGTCGAGGACGGTCGCTTTCACCACTGCGCCCTCCACATACGGTGCACCGACCTTGACTTCTCCGTCATTGTCGATAAGGAGCACCTTGCTGAACTCGACTGCGGCGCCTGTGGCCTCCGCGAGACGGTTCACGAAAATTTCTTTGCCAGCCTCAACCTTAAACTGCTGACCTGCAATTTCTACGATTGCGTACATATTGTTTTGGTAAAATTTTGGAAACAGCCCTCAGGGACAGCCTCCTCGTTTCAGCTGCAAGCGGCCGGACTCGTTCCACCGGCTCTTCAAGGAGCTTGTCAGCCATTAAAAATCAATTTGCAATTACTGCTCGTCCTGAAGCTGCAGATGCTGCACATAGATGGCCTTCATTTTGGCCTTCCTCGCCTTCACGGACGGTTTCACGAACTCTCTTCTGGCACGAAGCTCGCGGATTGCTCCGGTCTTCTCGAATTTCCTCTTGAACTTCTTGAGCGCCTTCTCGATGTTCTCGCCTTCCTTAACAGGTACTATAATCATTTCTATATCACCCCCTTTTTCTATAGTGAGCCGCAGTTTCCCCCGCAGGGCGGAAGCTCCTCCGACTTTTGAGCGTGCAAAGATACGAATATTATTTTATTTTTCAGAAACTGTCTGAATTTTTCTCAGAATATTTTTCCGAGCATCTCCCTGCGGAACCAGAATTCGAACAGAGGATCGATTACCACAGGCTCGTCCTTGGCCGTGAAGGTCAGTATCTCCTTTTTCATCAGCGCCTCCCGCACTCTCTTCACGTTCGCGGAGGAATTCAGCCCGTATCTTTCGATGACATCCGCCGCGCTGAACCGGGTCTCTCCGCGCAGCACCGCCGTCAGGAACGAGAGCTGAAAGCCCGTGAGGCCGTCGACAATCATCCTGAAACGGGGCACGTTCATTGAAACTACGGCCTCCACGGCATCATCCACGGTTTTTTCGCTGATGTAGCCTATAGCCCTCGCGTCACACAGGCAGGCCATTAAATTGAGATACCACATATTCCCCCGGAACAGTCTGTAAGGCTTCCTGAGAAGTTCATTGTCAAGCACTTTCCCGGTGGGGCGGAAACCTGAAGATATATGTTCGATCACCTCCTGCTCCGTCACAGGGGAAAGCGGAAGATGCACTACATTCCTGAAGAAACGTTTCTCATATTCGAAAATCAATTTCATCGCGTTTATCGCCGAACCGGTGAAAACATAGCTGAAAGATGTCCTGTTTCCGGAAGCGATTTTCTCCATTTCTTTGATGATGCCGTAAGAACTTTTGATTTCCTGGATATTCTGGAACTCCTCGAACACGAGGCAGATGTCACGGGAAGTCCCGGACGCGACACGATACGGAAGCGTAAGCGCCGCAGTCAGATCCTCCGGAGCAAGAGAACTGCGGAGAACGGCCGTCCTTCCGAAATCCTCATACTGCCCGGCATCAAAGCTGAAAGCCGTCCCCGGAAGCCAGCGGGCCACAAAATCGGAATATGCCGAAGGCCCGTCGCAGAACTGCTCCATGACCGAGGACACGAGTCTCACGGCGAAATCTTCCTTCGTGCGCACGGCAGTCATATTGCAGACAGGCACGGTGATGCTGCTCCCCGAGGTCCGGAGATTTGTCAGCGTCTGGTGCAGGAGCGAGGTCTTCCCGCTCTTCGGAGCGTCATAGATGCACACATTCTCGTGATTTTCAATGAGATTCCCAAGCGCGACGCAGTCCTGACGACGTCCGGCGAAAGCCCGCCCCGTCACATAATTGTCGAATTCAAAAATTTCTTCCATAACATTGTTGTCTTATTCTGCGGCAAATTTAATATAAAAACAAATATGTTGTATCGATTATTTTATTATTTTTGTAAACTTTTATGAATATTTATGGAAAATATGGGAGATTCGTCATATATGAAGAAGGGAGATATTGCCGGAAACACGGAAAACTCATCGGAAAACTTATCGGAAGACAGGGGGGAATTCCCGTCCGGGAAAGGAAAAATCCGGAAGATTGTCCTGAGAAGCTGCGCGTGGATTCTCGGGATATGGCTCGCCGCGCTCGTCGTGCTCCAGATTGTGCTGTCGCCGTCGGTGATGACCGGAATCGTCGAAAAATATGCGAATGAGTATTTCTGCGCCGATTTCGGGTTCAGAAACATCGGAATATCCGTGTTCCGTGCGTTCCCGAATGTCGAACTGAGGATGGACAGCTGCACGGTGACCTATCCGCACGAAAGCTTCGACTCCCTCATAACGCAGGATATGCCAGTGCAGTCCATGGGGCGGGGAAAAGCCGACAAACTGACGGGGATGCACGCCTGCGACACGCTCGCGGTGTTCGACCGCCTCAATCTGAGAGTAAACCCGTTCGGGCTGCTGGCGTGGAAACTCGACATTCCTCTGATTGAGATTGTGAAACCGAGGATTTTCGCGCATACATTCAGCGACGGTTCGTCCAACTGGGACATAATGGCGGACGGAGAGGAGGCGGGACGGACAGATGAAGGTATGGAGGACGGGACGGAGCCAAGTGCTGAGGACGGGGATTCCGGGCTCCCGAGAATTGCCTTCGGAAAGGTGAGAATGAGCGGGAAACCCGTTGTCGTATATTCGGATGCCGCGGACACGCTCAGTGCTCTCATCACCCTGAAAGACCTGTCATTCGCCGGACGGCTGCGCTCCGATTTCCGCAGGTCGGGAAAGATTGAACTCGAACTGGACAGCCTCTTCGCGGCCGGAAGGATGGGACGGGACACCTTGTTCGCGGGAGTTGACAGGCTGCACATCGAGGGAAGAAACGGGCATCAGGTGCACCTCGATCTCGATTCAAAGGCCTTTCTCAGAACTCGGGATTTCGGCAGGATTGAAGTCCCGGTGAGTCTCTGCGGGCATTTCGACATTGTCAGGGATACGGTTCCGGCCTTTGACTTCAAGCATCTGGACGGGTCGGCGGCATATATCCCGTTCAAGCTTTCGGGAAAGCTGAGGATGCCGCAGGACAGCCTCTATGTGAAGGCGGAGATGAGTTTCGAGGATGTGGACGTGGCGAAGCTGGTCGGGGAATACGGTAAAATCGTGAGCGCTGACGCGGGAATCGTACGCACGGACGCGAAGTTCTCGGCAAAACTGGGGACGGAGGGGTACTATGTCTATGCCGGTTCGCGGCTTCCGGAGATTCACGGGGAGTTCTCGGTCCCCAAAGCGTGCATAAGCCTCGAAGGCACGGGGATTTTCGCGCAGGTCGAACTTGCGGGCGAAGTGGCTTCGGACGAGCGGAACAGGCTGTGTCTCAACCTCACGGACATCTATCTCAACGCTCTCGGGACGACTCACATCGACGGCTCGCTCGGAATAATCGACCTGCTCGGGGACGACATCCTGCTCAAACCCGACATTGTCTTCAGCTCAAAGCTCGACGACATCGCGGCCGTGCTTCCGGACAGTCTCGGGATGACCGCCTCCGGTCTTTTGGGCGGGAAGGTCAAAGGGAGCGTGAGAATGTCGCAGATGGACTTCTACAGGCTTCCTGAAGCGAGTCTCGACGTGGATCTGACGGCACAGGAAGTCAGGTTCAGTTCCCCTGCGGACAGCGTGGGCTTTTATCTCGATTCTCTTGATGTCTGTCTCATCACAAGACGGGCGAAGGCCGATGAAGGGCTGACGCGCAAGTCGCGTGTGCTGGAACTGAACGCCGGGCTTGACACGCTGAGCGCAGTCTATGGACGGGAGATAGGCTTTCAGGGACGCAGGTTGAAACTGGCTATGACCAACGACGCGGGAATCCTCAGCAAAACCGACTCGACGGTGTTCTATCCTATGAAGGGTCTGTTCAGCGGAGAGAGGCTGCGGCTCAGGGACGGTGCGGAGAATTCGTTCGGACTGCGCGGCACGGAGAACAGCTTCAGAATCACCCGTGAAGGAAAAGCCGGGATTCCCGTGCTTTCTTTCAACAGCAGCAACAGGCGGGTGTCGGCGAAGAGCACGGAGGGGCGGGTGTCCGCATCGGACGTAAAGATGAACGCGACGGCAAGGATGAGGACTTCAGAGCGTGATGCGAGACGGGAGAGGAGACTGGACTCGCTTGCGAGGATATACCCTGACGTTCCGAGAGACTCGCTGATGAGCGTGGCAAGGAGGGCGAGGATGATCGCAATGGCGGCGGGGGACGTGCCGGAATGGCTCAGGGAGAAGGACTTCCTCAAGCGCGACATTGATTTCAGGCTCGGCGGGACGCTCAAGAGATATTTCCGGGAATGGGGGCTCAGCGGCGACCTGTCGCTCAGGAAGGCGCGGATTGTGACCGCGCTGTTCCCCCTCAAGAACACCGTTTCGGACGCGAGACTCGATTTCACGAACAACGACATCAATCTGCACAGTTTCACCGTCCGTTCGGGAGAATCCGTGCTGGATCTGAACGGAAACGTCACGGGGATAAGACGGGCGCTGCTCGGACACGGACCGGTGAAGGTTCAGCTCAATCTGAAGACGGACAGGCTCGACTGCAACGAGCTTCTCGCGGCATACGCGGCCGGGCGGGAAGTGGCCGGTACGGCGGACGCGACATCGGAGGAGAGTGACAGCGAGTACCTTGAGGAAGCTGTGGCCCGGATGCAGACAGAGGAGGCGGACAGCAGCTCGGGCGGTCTTGTGGTGGTGCCGGCGAATATCATCGCGGACATCGCGGTGGAGGGCTACGACATCTCCTGGTCGAATATGAACATAGACTGGCTGACCTGCAATGTCAGGATGAAGGAGCGCTGCGTGCAGATTTACAACACAATGGCGGCGGCGAACCTCGGGAATTTCTTCTTCGAGGGCTTCTATGCGACACGGAGCAAGACCGACATAAAGACGGGGTTCGACCTGAGTCTGATCGACCTCACGGCCGGCGAGGTTTTCGACATGGTGCCGCAGATTAAGGAGCTGGTGCCGATGCTCAGCTCTTTCGACGGGCTTCTGAACTGCGACATCGCGGGGACGGCGGCTCTCGACACGAACCTGAATTTCATAATGCCTTCGGTAAGCGGCGTGATGCGCATCGGCGGAAAGAACCTTTCGCTGTCACAGGACAAGGATTTGCGGAAGATTACGAAGCTGCTGAAGTTCAAGAATGACGGAGACCTGAAAATCGATTCCATGTCGGTGGAGGGCCGGATTGCGGACAACGAGCTTGAAATTTTCCCGTTCCTCGTGGATGTCGACAGATATGAGCTTGCGATGAGCGGGGTGCAGAATCTCGATATGTCGTTCCGCTATCACATATCCGTCATCCGGTCGCCGCTCGTGTTCAAGTTCGGAGTGGATTTCTACGGACAGGATTTCGACAGGATGAAATTCCGCATAGGCAAGGCCAAGTACCGGAACGCCAAAGACATCCCTGTATTCTCAAAGACCATAGACGAGTCCCGGCTGAACCTCTCGAACTCCATCCGCAACATCTTCGACACCGGAGTGGAACAGGCGATTGCCGTCAACGAGGCGCAGGAGGCCATCCGCCGCCATAAAGAACAGACCGGCTATGTCTCCGCCGTCGATGAAGAAACCGTCCCTCTCACCGAAGAGGAGCAGAAGGAGCTGGATGAGGGTCTTGCGCAGTAGGGCGCGGGGAAACACAGAAAGGTGACCGGATCCGGCCACCTTTCCTGTGTGCGGATGAAGGGACTCGAACCCATACGCCTTCCGGCACCAGATCCTAAGTCTGGCTTGGCTACCAATTACAACACATCCGCAGCGCTGCCCCTGTGGGGTTGCAAAGTTACTCATATATTTTCAAAATACAAGGGGGGGGAGTCGCGCTTGTGCGCCTTACGGGGTGCGCTAAAAAAAGAGCCGGACAATTTTGCTTGTCTGGCTCTT
Source organism: Treponemataceae bacterium (assembly GCA_963614515.1). Lineage (GTDB taxonomy): Bacteria > Bacteroidota > Bacteroidia > Bacteroidales > UBA932 > Cryptobacteroides. The sequence goes on from CAVEDD010000051.1 coordinate 12,863, forward strand.
GTCGGGATGAGGCGACTCGAACGCCCGACCCCTCTTGCCTTTTGACCCCTCCCGTCCCCTCGTAGGGGAAGTCGTGCTCCGTGCGTGCCATCGCACGGCCTGCGCTTCACTGTTCTCCGCACGGCGCTTGTGCGCCTTGAAGGGGACGCAAAAGAAAAGAGCCGGACAATTTTGCTTGTCTGGCTCT
>CAVEDD010000052.1:0-13038 GCA_963614515.1 Treponemataceae bacterium
GTTTCATCTTCACCGTCCGCCTTGCATCCCATCTTTTTCTTCATCCCCTTTCTTCTTGGTTTTTCATCTGAGATGGGTCTTGTGATGAACATCTGAAATGGACATCGTGATGAACAATTGAGATGAACATCTGAAATGGACGTTGTGATGAACAATTGAAACAGATGTCGTGATGGGCATCCGGAATGGATGCCTGAGATGAAAATCTTAGAAGAATCTTTTGGGAGATTGGACTATAATCAACAGGCTGGAAAGCATCAGCTTTCCAGCCTGTTTTGCTTGGATTCGGGATTATGGTGTCTGGATCCGGACTGTCAGGCCGGACGGACGGTCAGCGCTTCCTTGAGCTGGGTGTCGTAGCGGAGTCTGACCTTGACTCCCGCCTTCTGGTAGTGGTAACGGACGACGAGTTCTTCTTCGATGAACGGGACAATCTCGTCTTTCTTGAGACGGATGAACTGCTCCTTGTCGATTTCGAGAACCTTGTCTATGGCCGCGAGCTGCTCTGACACGCTGTCTGACAGCCCGTCCTTCTCCAGTTCCTTCTTCATCTGGTCGAACAGGGTCTTCGCGCTGCTGCGGTAGTCGAAGGTCTGCGTCTTCGCGAAATTCACGAAATCGTCGAACTCCGCGTCCGAGAGATGAAAATCATCGGCTTCCGGGATGCTGTCGTGAGTCTTTGCGAACTCGATGGCATAGCGGTCTATGACCCCGTACAGGACGAGCGAATAGACCAGACGGCTGTAGGACGGGGCGGCGAGTTCGATGTCAGGGGCGATTCCCCCGCCGTCCCGTACGATTCTGCCCCCGGCCGTTCTGAATTCGTGGGTGAGGGAATCCGGAATCTGCCCGACACTGCCGTCCTCGTTGCGGTGGCTGTAATCGATGGCCTGCACGCAGCGTCCGGACGGGGTGTAGTATTTCGCCGTGGTCACCTTGAGCTGACCGTTATATGCCACGGGACGGATGGACTGCACGAGGCCTTTTCCGAAACTGCGGCGGCCCATCACCGTCGCCCGGTCGAGATCTTGAAGCGCTCCGGTGACAATCTCCGAAGACGATGCCGAATTGGAGTCGATCAGCACGATGAGAGGCATCAGCGTGTCAACCGGTTCAGTGGTCGTCCGGTACTCCCTGGTGTCCTCCGCCTTTCCCTTCGAACTCATGACAAGGGAGCCTTTCGGGACAAAGAGGCTCACGATGTCGATGGCCTCGGACATCAATCCGCCTCCGTTGCCCCGGAGGTCGAGAACCAGCCGTTTCATCCCCTTGGATTTCAGGTCGGAATAGGCCGCGCGGATTTCGGACGACACATTTTCGGTGAATCCGCTCTGGAGTATGTAACCGTCGCTGTCATTGAGCATTCCGTAATATTCCACATCCGGCAGGTGGATTCTCTCCCGTACGATTTCGATGTCCCTGATTTCTCCGCTGCGGACTTTCTTCACCTTGAACTTCACCGATGTGCCCGGTTTCCCCTTCATCTTTTCGGAAGCCTCCGCACTTTCGAGAGGGCGGGTGTCCTCACCGTTGATTTCCATGATTTCGTCTCCGCACTGAAGCCCGCATTTCACAGCGGGCGACCCTTCATACGGCTCGTTGATGATGACATATTCCCCCTTTTTCTTGTGGATTATCGCTCCGATTCCGCCGTAGGTCTTGGAAATCATCATCTGGAAATCCTCGTTCTCCTCTTCCGGGACATATACAGTGTACGGGTCGAGTTCCGCGAGCATCGCGTCAATGCCCGCTTTCATAATCCGGTCGACATCAAGCGAATCGACATAGGTTCTGCTGAGCTCCCGCACCACGGAGTTGTGGATTTCCGTCCACTGCCCGAGTTTGAATCCGCGGCTCTGCGCTCCGCCTTCGAATCCGGGAGCAAAAAGAAACCCCGCCGCAATGACGGAGAAAATGATGCGCTTTACGGTATTTTTCATGCTGTCCATCTTGGAAACTGTTTTTTTTGAAGTCCGTTCAAGTCAAATGATATAAGTCCGGGAATATCGCTCAATAACCGTTCCATATATTTTCTTAATTTTGCGGTGCTTTTTACGGAATCAAGTAAGGATTACCAATATCCAACCGGCGGGAAAGCCGCCGCAAAATTATCAGTGATCGGACATGAAAGTGGTATTCGCGACGCAGAACCTCGGGAAATTGCGCGAGGCTGCCGAAATTCTCGGAGACGGGATTGAACTGCTGACTCCGCAGGACTGCGGGGTGGAGGGGGAGGCCGAAGAGACAGGGACGACATTTTCGGAAAATTCGCTTCTCAAGGCCAGGTATGTGAGTGACAGGCTTCCCGCCGACAGGATTTCCTCCGACGGGATTTCCGCCGTCATCGCCGATGACTCCGGGCTTGAAGTCGATGCGCTCGGGGGCGAGCCGGGAATATATACCGCCCGTTACGCCGGAGGAGACAAGAATTTTGCGGACAATATGGACAAGCTTCTGACGAAACTCGGGGATGCCGGCGCGGACACTCCGCGGAGGCGTGCCGCCCGTTTCCGCTGTCTGGTGACTCTGATCCGTCCGGACGGGAATGTCTTTCAGTACGACGGAACAATCGAGGGGCGCATCGCTACGGACAGATCCGGGGACGGCGGCTTCGGCTACGACCCCGTGTTCATCCCGGACGACGGTGAACTTGACGCGCTCTCGTCCGCCGGGCTGTCTCCCGAAGAGATTGTCGGACTTCGCGGAAAGACTCTCGCGGAGATTCCCGAGCATCTGAAAAACCTCATCTCCCACCGCTTCAAGGCTCTTCAGCCTGTGACGGAAGCTCTGCGCGGGATGTCGGACGCGGCTTCCGGCGAAACTTCGCAATCATCGGAAAACAAGCGGACAGGAAACAGCGTACAATGACCGGAAGCAGCAGACAGACGATAGAGTTCATTATTCTCCATTCCACGAAATATGGAGACAATTCCCTTGTTCTGCACACCCTGAGCCGGGAATATGGCCGCAGAAGCTTCTTCCTGCGTTCCGTATCGTCGTCTTCGTCCGTCGCCGGCGGTTCCGGCAGGAGTTCAGGAAGGGGAGGGGCGAGAGCCGCTGTGACGGGGCTTGTCAGCCCGCTCAACATAATCGAGGCCCAGGTGAGCGGAAACCCCGTGTCGGGTTCGGCTATGATGACCGTCAGCGGTCTTGCCGCAGCCCACCCGCTGAACGGTCTGCGCGGCAATATGCTCAAGGCCGGGATTTCAATGTTCATCGCCGAAGTTCTTTTCAGGGTGCTGCGGGAAGGCGCGGACGAGGAGGGGCTTTATGACTGGTGCGTGGGAAAAATTCTTCTTCTGGATGCGATTGACGGGAATTTCAGCAATTTCCATCTGCTTTTTCTTCTTGAACTGACCGCCGCCCTCGGCTTCCGCCCCGAATTCGGGGACATCGCGCCGTTCCTTGACGGGACTTCCGCCCCGTCCGCAGAAAAACTGATGCGCCTGCCTTTCGGGGAGGCGATGCTGATCCCGATGACCGGCGCCGTACGCTCCTCCCTCATCGAATCCTTTCTCTCCTACATCGAAACCCATCTTGAGTATCCGCTCAACATCAGGTCACTCTCTGTCCTGCAGGCCTTGTTCTGAAAACTGCGATTTCCGGGCCTACCTGCGGTTCTGAGCCATCCGGCGGATTGACGCGGTGTTCTCCAGTGCGTTGCGGTCCTGGGTGTCATCGACGAGCAGGGCCGGCTTCGGGCCTTTGCAGAAATCCTCCGGACGTCTGGCCTCGACCGTCGTGAATCCGATTTTGAAACTGCGCTGTCCGTCCTGCGCGGAACTGTCCGGTTCTTCGGAGACCGTCGGGATATATTCGAAATCCGGCTGTACCACAATCAGATTCCCGTTGTCTCCGGAAAGCCCCTCCCAGTCCATACGGAAGCCCGTCGCGATGGCGGTGATGTTCACCCTGTCGCCGAAATCCTCGGAATAGTTCCAGACTATGCCTTTCTTGAAGCGGTTGGCCTGTCCGATGTAGTCCGTGATGAGACGGTCTATGCTGTCAAGCTCCTCCATCCGCACGCCCTGCTCATTGTGCCCGACCGTGATGTTCAGCAGCACGTTCTTCGCCGTCTTGAGGTCGTGGTCGTTCAGCAGCGGGGATTCGAACGCCCCGCGCACCGCATCCTGCAGCCTGGTCTCCCCGGTGCCCGTGCCGCAGCCCATCAGCGCCATCCCGCTGTTGGTCATCATCCTCTTCACGTCCCTGAAGTCCACGTTGATGTGCCCGTCAGCGGTTATGATTTCGATGATTCCCTTCACGGCGGTGCAGAGAACCTCGTCCGCCATCGGAAAGGCATCCTGCGCGAGCATCTTCGCGTAGTTGCGGTAAAGCTTCTCATTGTCTATTATAAGAAGGCTGTCCACGTTCTTCTCCATCTCCATTATGCCGTCGAGAGCCTTGGTCATGAACTCGTTCCCCTCGTTCCTGAAAGGGATGGTGACCACGCCCACGGTGAGGATGCCGCGTTTCTTCGCCATCGCCGCGATGACCGGAGCCGCCCCCGTGCCTGTTCCTCCGCCCATCCCGGCGGTGATGAAGAGCATACCCTGCTCGACAGGCAGGTCGGAGAAGACCATCTCCTCGATTTCCTTTTCGGACTCGAGCGCCGCGTTCCTTCCGGCCACGGGGTCGCATCCCGCTCCGAGACCCTCCCCGAGCTGAATCTTGCACGGAACGGCGCAGTTCTTCAGCGCCTGCGAATCCGTGTTGCAGACCACGAAAGTGCATCCGCCGATCTGCTGACGGAACATATAGTCGACGGCATTGCAGCCGCCACCGCCCACTCCGATGACTTTGATCGTCGATTCTGTGCGTTTCCAGTTTGTCGGCACAACTCCGAATGCGCCGTCGTCAATGAATGATTTTCCGTCCATATTCCTCTGATTGCCGTTTTATTCGTCCTGTTCCTGCTCGTCCTCGTTCACTATGTCGAGCAGCCTGCCGCCGGAGTTCCCCAGACCTTCCCCGATGGTCTGGGATATCTTCCTGGCCTTGTCCCAGATTGCGTTGATCCTGTTCTGCCGGCGCTGCTTCTGGGCCTCCCTGCGCTCCTCCTCCTTTTTCCGCTTCTCCTCCTCAATCCTTTTCTTCTCGGCGATTTCCTCTCCCGGCATCATCCCCGGCAGAGTCCCGGTCTCATGTTCAAGTTCGGTCGGCTCTCCGCCGTCGCCGGACGTTCCTGTCACGCTCTCCGCAGCCGCGCTCTCCTTGCTGAAGGCGCAGCCCGCCCCGAGTTCGCGCGCCGCCATTATCAGTCCCACGCTCGTGCTTGCGGACGGGCTGCCCAGTCCGGTGCAGCAGTTGAACACGCCTTTGAAATTTGGCCTCCCGACGCGTACGGTGTAGCCGGACAGTTCGGTGATGAAATTGGCGAGATTGGTCATCTGCGCCCCGCCGCCCGTAATCACTATGCCGCTCTGGAGTTTGTCCGCAAAGTTGCTGCGCCCGATTTCGTAGAGCATCGCCTGCATTATTTCCTCCTCGCGGGCGGTGATGATTTCCGACAGGTATTTCACCGCAAGCCTCCTGTCCGCCTCGCCGTTCCCGCTCTTGAGCAGCAGCTGCTTTTCGCTCAGATTCTGAAGCTTCTCCGGCATGCACGCCCCGTAGGCGAGCTTAATGTTCTCCGCCAGCGACAGCTTTATGTTGCTCTCCAGCCGGATGTCCCGGGTCACGTTCATCCCGCCGAAAGGTATGGACGCGTAGTGGCGCAGCACATTCTTGTAATATATTGAAAGCGAAGTGCATCCGCCGCCGAAGTCAATCAGCGCCACACCGTTGTCCATCTCCGACGGGAAAAGCGTGGCCTCTGCGGTGAGCTGAGGCACGAAATACTTCTTCATCGCGACGATTCCGGCGGTCTTCATAACCCTGTCAATCCTGTCAAGAGCCGACTTGTTGCCGATGAACACCTTGAAATTGCCCTCAAGCTGCCTCCCGGACATACCCACGACATCGTCCTCGATGAGCTGGAACTCCTCGTCCGTCGAAAAGGACTGGGCTATGGCTCCATAGACGGTCTCGTGCTCCGGGTCGTCAATCGGGTAGCTGTCCTGCGCGAAGTTCTTCAGATCCTCGATTTCCTCGGCCGACACATAGCGGTCCGCCTCCCTCTCGATTCTGGCGGAATTCTCCTCCGTCCTCACATAGAAGCGCGGCATCCCCACGACCGCTCCGGTAATCTTGATTCCGAGAATGTCCTCCGCATCGCTTATCGCCTCCTTCAGCGGCTGCGCGACCTTGTTCTCGTTGAGAATCCTGCTGCTGCGCATTCCGTTGGCGGGCGTCTCCTTGTAATATACGATTCTCACGTCGTTTCCGCTGACACACGCGACAGCAAGCGCAATCTTGAACGTGCCGAGGTCAATCGAAACAATGTACCTGTCCTCTTCCATATACCCTAAGCTTTAAATATTCCCAAAATATATCCATTCCGCAATATTCGTCATCGGCAGACAATCTGCCCGTCAAATCTCAGGTCAATTTCGGCGTAGCCCTTTTTCAGCGGGCGTATCATCCGGTAATATTTCTCCATTTTCCGGAATTTCTCGCGGATTTTCACGGGCTGCCCGAAAATGAACCTTTCGCCGCCCTCCGTCGGAATCAGGAGTATCTCTCCGTTTTCCGAGACGTGAATCTGCGAAATCCTGTTCTCCCAGCCGTTCCCGTCCATATATCTGACCATCCCGACGACTTTCATCAGCCATTCCCGCTGCTCCGGATTTTCGACCTGGCCTTTGAATCCGCGCTCCACTTTCACCGGAAAATCTCCGTCGATGACGGGGACCATCGGGGTGTGGTTGCGCTGAAGCGGGAAAACGAATCCGTCCGCATCGGCGTACCATCCGTTCGACTGACCCTGAAAACGTACCGACGGCGTCCGCTGCGTGATTTCCAGATTCAGTGTCCCGTCCTTCGTCACATAAGCCTCGCAGTTCCGGATTACGCTTTTGCTCTCGACCAGGCTTTCCATCGCCTTGAGGTCGAGGCTGTCCGCGAAAACCCCTTCGAGACTTCCGTAGCCTGCGGAGAGAATCCTCTTCACGTCATCCCCGCTCACGAACCTGTTTACGCTGCTGTCCCTCACCGTCACTTCAACGCCCCTGCACTCCAGAGCCGTCTGTCTCCGCGTTCCGGAGACATAGAGCGCACAGACCGCCGCGACCGTGAGGGCCGCCGTGATGCACAGGAATATGTCCGTCAGTGTCTTGTTCATATCGTATGGCGTGAAGTTCCCTGCTGTCTCCGGTTCGAGGGGATTCCGGAGAAACGCTTGTCAATCAATGAGAAGTCTGGTGATTTCCGGGATGAAGCGGTCGATGTTTCCTGCTCCGAAAGTCACCAGGACATCAATCTTTCCATCATTTTTTTCGTCCTTGAGGCAGTCCATAAGCATCTCCTTTTTCAGCAGGACCTTCTCCGGAGCCGTAACCTTGTCGAAGATTATCTGCGAAGTGACGCCCGGAATCGGCTCTTCGCGGGCCGGATAGATGTCCAGCAGAATGAGCTTGTCGGCGGCGCTGAGAGCCTTGGCGAAATCGTCGGCGAAATCGCGTGTCCTCGTGTAGAGGTGCGGCTGGAACACGGCGGTGATCCGTCTTCCGGGGAATATGTCCCGGATTGAGCCGATGGCGGCGCTTATCTCTTTCGGATGGTGCGCGTAGTCGTCGATGTAGGCACAGCCCGGACGGTTGACGTGGATGTCGAAGCGGCGTTTCACGCCGAGGAAGGTGCCGAGGGCGTGCTTGACCGCCTCCGGAGCAATTCCGTAGCTGAGGGCTATGGCCGAGGCCGCGACGGCGTTCTCCACGTTCACTCTTCCCGGCACTCCGACCTGGCAGTCCTTTAGGACTCCTCCGGGATGGTGCAGGTCGAAAGTGAACCGGCCGCAGTCATCCTTGCGCAGGTCTCCGGCATAGAAGTCCGCGGCGGGGTCGTCGTAGGAGTAGCGTAGGATTTCCGCCTTCGTGTGTTCCCGAGTGATGTCAAGCCCGATTTTGGTTATGAGCGTGCCGCTGACCTGTGAGGCGAATGCCCGGAAGGCCTCGCGGACGTGGGAGATGTCGCCGTATATGTCGAGATGGTCGGCGTCCATCGCGGTGATGACCGCAATCTCCGGGAACAGCTGGAGGAAGGACCGGTCGAATTCGTCGGCCTCCGCGACAATCACGGGGTTGTGGCTGACGAGCAGGTTGCTGTCGTAGTTCTTGGATATTCCGCCGAGGAATGCCGAGCAGCCCTCTCCGCTGTCCGTGAAGATGTGGGCGAGCAGGGTGCTTGTCGTGGTCTTCCCGTGAGTCCCCGCAACCGCGAGGCAATGCTGTCCGCGGGCAATCTCTCCGAGCACTCTGGAGCGCTTGAGCAGGGAGTAGCCCCCATCGCGTGCGAAGACAAACTCTCCGAGATCCTGAGGGACGGCCGGAGTGTAAACCACGAGCGTGTTCTCGGGGTTTTTCGGAATGAAGTCCGTGTCGTCCTCGTAGTGTACCGGGATGCCTTCCGAGACGAGCCTGTCCGTAAGTTCGGATTCGGTCCTGTCATATCCGCTGACATTCATCCCCTTGAATTTGAAATATCTTGCAATCGCCGACATCCCTATGCCGCCGATACCGATGAAATAGATGTTTTTATATCCTCCGTTCATTTCAATCATAAATTCTAAACCGTCAGTTCCCAGTCCGTAACTCTCAGTCTTGACTCCCGGTCCTGAAACTTCAATCCCCCAGAATCCTGTAAATCTCGTCCGCTATGCTCTGCGCCGCATCCGGCAGGGCGAGCTTCAGGGCGTTGCCTTCCATCTCCTCAATCTTCCGCCGATCTCCGAGCAAGGCGCAGGCCGCCGCCATAAGCTTCTCCGGAGCCTCGCTGTCTTTCACGAGCAGCCCGGCGTCCCTGCTGACCAGCGCCATCGCGTTGTGCGTCTGGTGGTCCTCCGCCACATTGGGCGAAGGCACGAATATGGCGGCCTTCCCGCAGGCGCACAGCTCCGACACGGAACTCGCCCCCGAGCGTGACACCACCGCGTCCGCCACAGCGTAAGCAAGATCCATCCTCCCGATGAAGTCCATAGGCCGCACTCCCGCGAGGGCGCTTCCTCCGAGTCCTTCCGCGGCCGCCTTCCTCATGAACTCATCCACGCTCTTCTTGTAATATTTCCCGCACTGCCACAGCACTTCGAGATTCTCCCCTCCGGGACATCCCGCCGAAATCCACTCCGTCACAGCGCGGTTCAGAGTTCCGCTCCCGAGACTGCCCCCGATGATGAGCAGGTGGCGGCGTTCCGGACTGAGTCCGTAGAACTTCAGCCCCTCCTCCTTCATCTGCGGGGTCGCCGGCCGCATGGTGCTGCGTATGGGGTTGCCGGTCTTGACAATCCTGTCGGCCGGGAAGAATCTTTCCATCCCGTCGTATGCCACGCAGATGCTCCGGGCCTTCTTCCCGAGAATCCTGTTGGTGAGTCCCGCGAAGCCGTTCTGCTCCTGAATCAGGGTCGGAACGCCCATCCTCTGCGCCGCCCAGAGCAGGGGAGCGCTGGCATAGCCCCCGACTCCGATTGCGATGTCCGGACGGAACTCCCGGATTATCCGCTTCGCCTTGCAGACGCTCTTGAGCACTTTGAACGGCAGCTTCAGGTTGTCGAGGCTCAGAATCTTCCTCTGAAGCCCTGCAATCGGCAGAGCCTCAATCCTGTAGCCCGCTTCCGGAACCTTGCTCATCTCCATCCTGCCTTCCGCGCCCACGAACAGGATTTCCGTCTCCGGGTTGAGCGCCCTGAGACAGTTGGCGATGGAGAGCGCCGGGAATATGTGTCCGCCCGTGCCTCCGCCGCTGATTACCGCCCGTATTTTTCCATATTGTTTCATCTGTCTTCCGTATCAATGTCTTCCGAATCCATATTTTTTGAATATATGTCTTCCGTGTCTATGTCTTCCGGATATATGTCCGTTTTTAAAAATCCCCCGTGTCAACGGAAATCTCCTCTTCGACCGGCCTTCCCTGTTCAAGGTCAATCTTCCTCTCCTCCTCGGCCGTCTTCTTCTTCGCCGTCTTGCTCATCGCGAGAATGATTCCGAAAGCGATGCTGAAACAGAGGAACGAACCGCTTCCGTGGCTTATCATCGGCAGAGTCTGTCCGGTGAGCGGCCCCATGTCGAGGTTGATCATTATGTGCATGAAGGCCTGCCCCGCAATCAGCAGCACCAGCCCTCCGGCCGCTGTCTTGGCGAAATCGTCGTCACTGTTGCTCACGATGATGGTGCCCCGTGCAAGAAGACTCAGGTAGAGTATGATGATGGCTATGCCTCCGAGCAGCCCCGTCTCTTCGAGAATGTAGCTGTACATGAAGTCTCCGTACATCAGAGGCACGACATATTTCTGAGTGCTCCCGCCTATTCCCTTGCCGAGCAGTCCGCCCTCGTGTATGGCAATCTTGGCCGAGTACGGCTGCTGCATCTTCTGCAAAGTTTTCTTGTATTTGTCGGAATTCTCCCCGTATGTATCCTTTACGATGAAGAGTTCGTCCGGAGTCGGGGTTTCCTTGTTCCTTTCGAGAGCTGTTCCGATTCTTTCGAAGACCGCGCCGTCAGTGGCCTTGTAGATTCCGTATGCTCCGCCGAGCAGCGCCAGTCCGATGAGAGCCGTGAGGACTATGTACTTGAAATCTATTCTTCCGACAACCATTGTCGCCCCCATCACAAGCCCGATGAATATCGCGCTGGAGTTTCCCCCCGGCAGAATCATCGTGGCCGTGGCCGCAATCGGAATCATGATGTAGAATACAAACTGCGCCAATCCGGTTTCCATAAATGCGAAGGGGGCCTTCTCGTGTTCCTTCCCCGTCCTTATGGAGGCGAGTTTCTTCGAGAATTTGAATGTGTCGTTGCGGAAGGCCTTGCAGGCCCAGGCGAGGTACATCACCATCGCGACCTTCACGACTTCAAACACGTGAATCTGAATGCCGAACAATTTTATGGTCCTCCAGGCTCCGTTGAGGTATTCCGCCTTGAAATTGTCCCCGAAATTGAATCTCTCCCGGAGCAGCAGCGCGCCAAGCAGCAGGAATGAGACGAAAAAACCGCATTTGGAAAGCCTCTCGAACCATTTCATGCTCACGCAGAAATAGCAGAAGAATATGACGGCGAGTCCGGCTGCGCAGACAAGCAGCTGCTTGTTCAGCAGGCTGATGCGTGTCGTCTTGGTGCTCAGGGCGAGCAGCGATGTGGAACCGGAAATTGAAATCAGGGAAATCATTATGAGCAGCAGCACGACAATCCAGACGACCTTGTCGCCCTTCACCCTGTCGAAAAACCGCCAGCTCCCGCCGCCTTTCCCGTCAGCAGTCCCTCCGGTTTCCTGTGCCGTCATAGTGTTGTTTCTGTCTTCCGCCATTTCTCAAGTCTGTCGTACAGTCGTTAAAAATAAGTCGTTAAAAATAAGTCGTTAAAAAATAGATTGATGGAGATTTATGATGGATTTTTGAGTATGGATTTCTTTTTGAAGAGGGAGCATACCGGGCGTATGTGACCGATGAGAAAAGGAATCCAGACCAAAAAGACACATAAATACTATAGCTTTCGCACTTCGGCTTTGAACTGCTCCCCTCGGTCCTCATAGTTCCTGAACAGGTCGAAACTTGCGCAGCAGGGCGAGAGCAGCACCACATCCCCGTTTCTGGCGAGCCGGCTTGCAGTCTGCACGGCATCGTGCGCCGAAGTCACGTCATAAATCTCCGGGACGACCCCCTCGAACGACGAGTGGAACTTGGCATTGTCCAAGCCCATGCAAATCATCGCCTTGACCTTCTCGCGGGCGAGCGGCACGAGGCTCGAATAGTCGTTACCCTTGTCCGTCCCGCCGACAATCCACACCACCGGCCTGCTCTGGCATTCGAGAGCGTACCACGCCGCGTCCACGTTCGTAGCCTTCGAGTCGTTGATGTAGAGCACTCCGCCGACGCTCAGCACATTCTCCAGACGGTGCTCCACCGGCTTGAACGAGGACAGCGCCTCGCGTATGGTCTCGTTGTCTATGTCCATCACCTTGGCCGCAATCGCCGCCGCCATGGAGTTGTAAATATTGTGCTTTCCGCCGAGGGCGAGTTCGCGGATGTACATGTCGCACTCGCTGTCCTCGTAGCGGATGACAATCTTGTCGTCCTTGACGAACGCTCCCTGCGGGATCTCCTCTTTCTGCGAGAAAGGCAGCTGTCTGGCCTTCACCACAATCTTGTTGAGGTGGTTCACGGTGATTTCATCGTCCGAACAGAAGATGAAGCAGTCCTCCGGACTCATATTCCGGGTGATGCGGAACTTGGCCTTCACATAGTTCTCCATCTTGTGGTCGTAGCGGTCGAGATGGTCCGGGGTTATGTTGGTGATTATCGCGATGTCGGCCTTGAAATCGTACATATTGTCGAGCTGAAAACTGCTGAGTTCCAGGACATAGATGTCGAAATTCTCCGTGGCCACTTGATAGGCGTAGCTCCGGCCGATGTTTCCGCCGAGTCCGACGTTCAGCCCGGCCTGCTTCAGGAGATAGTGGATCAGCGAGGTCGTGGTGGTCTTGCCGTTGCTTCCGGTGACGCAGATTTTGCGCGCCTTGTCATAGCGGCCGGCGAACTCGATTTCCGAGATTATGTGCGTCCCCTGCGCGATGAGCTTCTGAACCATCGGAGCCGTGTCCGGAATTCCGGGGCTCTTGATGACTTCGTCCGCGCAGAGAATCTTCTCCTCCGTATGCTGTCCGCTTTCGAACGGAATGTCCCATTTCTTCAGGATTCCGACATATTTTTCGTCAATATTCCCTTTGTCCGAAAGGAAAACGTCGAATCCCTTCACTTTTGCGAGCACTGCGGCACCCACTCCGCTCTCTCCTCCTCCCAAAACGACAATCTTTGACATATCGTATTCTGTTTTTATATTATATTCTATTATATATCAATATCTTATATTTTGATATCTTATATTCTGATATCTTATATTCTGATATCTTATATTCTGATATCCTATGTTCTATATCCCGTATCCCACATCC
>CAVEDD010000053.1:0-12825 GCA_963614515.1 Treponemataceae bacterium
GAGAAGAAGGCGAAGGTGATTGCGAACGGTCTGCCTGCATCTCCGGGCGGAGCGGTCGGCGTTGCAGTCTTCTCTTCCGAGGCTGCGATGAACGCAGCCGCAAAGGGAATCAAGGCAATCCTTGTCCGCGAGGAGACTTCTCCTGAGGATGTCGAGGGTATGCGCGCCGCAGCCGGTATCCTTACGATGAAAGGCGGTATGACCTCGCACGCGGCTCTCGTCGCACGCGGATGGGGCAAGTGCTGCATCGTGGGCTGCGAGTCTATGACCATCGACCTTGCCGCGAAGACCGCTTCATTCAAGAACGGAGCCGTAATCAAGGAGGGCGACTATGTCAGCCTCAACGGCGCGAAAGGTCTGGTATATGCGACCAGGATTGACACTATGGACGCTTCCGAGAATCCGCGTTTCGTGAAATTCATGGAAATCGTCGACAAATACAGGACTCTCGGCGTGCGTACGAACGCCGACACTCCGGAGGATGCCGCACGTGCGCTTTCATTCGGCGCGGAGGGCATCGGACTGTTCCGTATCGAGCATATGTTCTACGGCAAGAATTCCGAGACTCCGCTTGCGAAACTCCGCAAGATGATTCTTTCCAAGACTGACGACGAGCGCCGCGCAGCACTTTCAGAGCTTGAGCCTTACATCAAGGCCGCAGTGAAAGGCACTATGAAGGTTATGGACGGCAAGCCTGTGACTTTCCGTCTGCTCGACCCGCCTCTCCACGAATTTGTTCCGCAGGGACACGAGAAGAGGGAGGAACTCGCTCACGAACTCGGCATCAACGAGCAGGAGATAGAGAAGAGGGGAGAGTCACTCCACGAGGTGAACCCTATGATGGGTCACCGCGGAGTGCGTCTTCACATCACCTACCCGATGATTTCAGAGACCCAGTTCCGCGCAATCTTCACCGCTGCGGCTGAACTTCTGAAAGAGGGTTATCATCCGAAGCCTGAAATCATGATTCCTGTCACGATTTCAGAGCGCGAGCTGAAGTTCCAGAAGGCGATATGCTCGAAGATAAAGCTCGAAGTGGAAGGAGCGACCCACCAGACCATCGACTACAAGTTCGGCTCTATGATTGAGATTCCGCGTGCGGCTCTCACCGCCGACAGGATGGCCCGCACGGCCGAGTTCTTCTCATTCGGAACGAACGACCTCACCCAGATGACCTTCGGCTTCTCCCGCGACGACATCGGAACTTTCATGGGCGACTACCTCGGAAACAAGATTCTGGATTCCGATCCGTTCAAGACTCTCGACACCAAGGCCGTGGGCAAACTCGTGGACTACGCCGTCAAGGAAGGCCGTCAGACCCGTCCTGACCTCAAGTGCGGAATCTGCGGCGAGCACGGCGGCGACCCTGCGTCAGTCGAGTTCTGCTACAAGATTGGCTTGAACTATGTTTCCTGCTCGCCGTTCCGGGTGCCTATTGCGAGACTTGCAGCGGCTCAGGCTGCGATAAAGGGCGCATAAAGGGCGCATAAAAAGCGGTCTGCATCCCATCTTTTTATGCATCCCTTTCTTCAGGTTGTTTTTTGAGGAGTCGGCTTGGTCTTATTACTTTGCCGACTCTTGTTTTTGCGTTTCTTGTTTTGAGTTTCTTTTTCTTCGCCCCGTAGTAAGATGAAGAGTATTAAGGAAATATATCGGATAGGCAAAGGCCCGTCGAGTTCGCATACGATGGGTCCGCATCAGGCCTCGAAAATCTATCTGTCGCATCACGGCGACGCGCACCGTTTTCACGTCAAGTTGTACGGCTCTCTGGCGGCGACCGGCAAGGGCCATCTGACTGATGTGGCGATAAATGAAGTGCTTTCATCGGCCGGTCCTGTGGAGATTGAATGGCTGCCGAAGACTTTTCTGGAAAGGCATCCGAACGCGATGACCGTCGCCGCAGTCGATGACGAAGGTCTGCTCCGTGATGAATGGACATTCTACAGCGTCGGGGGAGGGGCGATAGTCTGCGACCAGCTGCCGTCGGCGGAGTCTCCGGACATCTATCCGCTGAACACGATGACGGAACTTCTGGAATGGTGCAACCGCAACGGCAAGGCCTATTGGGAATATGTCGATGAAATCGAGGGGGACATCAGCGGCTATCTCTATGAGGTCTGGAAGGTTATGCAGGAGTCAATCGAGCGTGGACTCGACCGGGAGGGCGTGCTTCCCGGCCCGCTGCATCTGCGCCGCAAGGCTTCATCGTACTTCATCCGGGCCGAGGGCTACAAGGACGTGCTGCGCACCCGGGGGCTGATTTTCGCCTATGCGCTTGCCGTGAGCGAGGAGAACGCCTCCGGGGGCACTATAGTCACGGCGCCGACCTGCGGTTCCTGCGGAGTGCTTCCGAGCGTGCTCTACCATCTCAAGAAAGTCTATGATTTCAGCGACCGGCGCATCATCCGCTCCCTTGCGACTGCGGCGCTTGTGGGGAATGTGGTGAAGACAAACGCCTCCATCTCCGGAGCCGAAGTGGGCTGCCAGGGGGAGGTGGGGGTCGCCTGCGCCATGACCGCCGCAGCCGCGAACCAGTTGATGGGCGGCACGCCGGCTCAGATTGAATATGCCGCCGAAATGGGGCTTGAGCACCATCTCGGGATGACCTGCGACCCGGTCTGCGGACTGGTTCAGATTCCCTGCATCGAGCGGAATGCCTATGCGGCGGCACGGGCTCTGGATGCTAATATTTATGCCTCTTACACGGACGGGCTTCACCGGGTGTCGTTTGACCAGGTTGTGCGCGTTATGAAGCGGACAGGGAAGGATCTGCCGTCGCTATATAAGGAGACCGGCGAGGGCGGACTCGCGGCGGAGGTGGAATAAGGGGCGATCTGACTGCGTTGGACGGCTTGTCAAAATCCTCACAACCGACAGGTTGCTGCGGTGTTTGACTTCGCCGTCCGCCTTGCATCTCACCCCTTCTTCCGCCTCCGCCATCCCTGGTGCTTTCCGGGAGGGGCGATCTGACTGCGTTGGACGGCTTGTCAAAATCCTCACAACCGACAGGTTGCTGCGGTGTTTGACTTCGCCGTCCGCCTTGCATCTCACCCCTTCTTCCGCCTCCGCCATCCCTGGTGCTTTCCGGGAGGGGCGATCTGACTGCGTTGGACGGCTTGTCAAAATCCTCACCGGTTTTTATCGTATTCTTCGTAGATGTGGCAAATTTGCTTCAAGTGTCAGAAAAAACATAAAAACCTCCGTCCAAGTCACAGGGACGGAGGCTTATCGTATCAAATGGTATTATATTGTTTAACTAAACGTTTGTCGGATAGTTCAAAGAGCATACCAAATCGGGCAGAAGCCCTTCAGCAGGCGATTTTCTGTAAGAAAGGCAAGACTAAAAGTCGCATAAAAGGATGGGATGCAGACCGCCTTTCATGAGGCTTTTACTCATTTTTCAGGTAGTCGACAGGATTGGCTGTCGCCGCCCTCCGGCTGCGCAGAGTGACGATGAGCACCGTGATGACCAGCACCGAGAGCAGCGCCGCCGCGAAGACCCACCGGAAAATCGGCGTGTGGTAGGCGAAGCCTCGGAAATAGAACCGTACAATCAACCAGCTCGCAGGTGCGGCCACGGCGAACGACACAAGCACGATGGCGATGAACTTCAGATTGAACATCTTCAGTATGTCGCCGACAGAGGCTCCGTGGACGCGCCTGATTGCAATCTCCCTGCTTCTGTGCTGCGTCTCGAACAGCACCAGGCCGAAGACCCCCATCAGCGAGATGATGATGGCAATCAGCGTGAACAGCCCTATGAGCTGCGCCAACTGATTCTCCTGCCTGTACTGCTCCCCGAGTTCCCTGTCAAAGAAATCCACCCCGTAGGTCTCCGGGTCTATGTCGGGACGCATTTCGGCGACTGTGTTGTTCACGAAGCGGATGACCTCGCCCGGATTCGCTCCCGGAGCGGTCCGGATGTAGATGTGCCTCAGTCCGCTTCTCCAGCTGTGCTTGCCGAAGACATAGAAGGCGAACGGGGCGCTTCCGTACTGCAGCGGCTTGAAATTGAAATCCCGGCAGATGCCCACCACCTGCGTGTTGTCCTGATGGCCGGGCCCCGGAGTCTCAAGGTCGATGTCGAACTCCTTCTGCGCCCGAGTGTTGAAAATCATCGAACTGCTCTCCGAGACCTCATCCGATTCGGAGAAATCCCGTCCTTCGACAATCTCTATCCCCATGAACCGCAGGAAGTTATATGCCACCGGATAGCACTGGAAATTGATGCTCCCGTCCTTGTAGTTGTGCCCCCAACCCATTCTGGAGGTGCTGACAATCCTGCCGTCCGCCCAGGTTATGTCCTCAATCTGAGGATTGCTGCGGAGTTTGTCTTCAAATGCGCGGTTCTGTTCACCGTACCAGCAGAGTCCGTACGGGATGTTGCCGGTGAGCAGGTTCGACTTGTCGAAGCCCATATCATAGTTCATCATATAGCTGTGCTGCAGACGGATGAACGACGAGCAGACAATCAGAGCAATCGAAATGGTGAACTGGAAGCCTATCAGGATGTTGCGCAGCCTCCGTCCCGCAGCCGAGCCGCCGAATGAACCCTTGAGCACGAGAGCCGGCTGGAAGGAGGTGATGTAGAGCGCGGGATAGACGCTTCCGCCGATTGCTGCGGTCACCGCGACGGCAACCGTGAGAGCAACCACCGGGACATTTCCCCCGACGCTGACCGGAGAACTGAGGATTTCCGCCAGCGGACTCGACGCAAACGCATAGACCAGAAGTGCGGCAAGTGCGAGGGATATGAGCACAAGCCCCACCGATTCTCCTATGAAATTGAAAACCAGCGAAGTCCTTGACACTCCGAAAATCTTGTAGGTGTTGACCGACCTGAGCCTTGAGGGAACGAGGGCGAAGAAGAAATTGATGAAATTTATCAGCGCAATCAGGATTATGAGTATGGCTACGGCGAGCAGGGTGATGTCAGTCGTGAGATTTCCGGATTTTCCAGGCCTCCCGTCGAGAATCTTCGTGTAATATATGTCCTTGAAAGACACGAGCTTGACATTGAACCCGTTCAAGGCCTCATTCAGTTCGGCGATGTCCTCCGCTGATGAGGATTCGTCAATCCCGTAAATTTTCATCACATATTCCCGCAGAACCTTATCGGAATTTTTCTCGAATGACTCTTTCTCCGATGCATCGTGGAGTCTTACGGCATATTGAAAAGACCACTCGTTTCGGGAGTCGATATATCCGTCTCCTATGTCGGTGATGGCCTTCACGCACGCGAGATCGGAATTTTCCTGAAAGTCACGGAACAGCGCGACAATCTCCATCGCGTCCGCCTCTCCTTCGGGGTCGCTCCACGAAATTCTGTCACCGATTCCAAGCCCGTTCTCACGCGCGAACGCCTCGCTGACGGCAAGCGTCCGTGGCTTCGAGAGTTCGTCAAACGAACCTTCCGCAGCCTCGAAATTCAGCGCCCTGATGCCCCCGGCGGAATATTCCTTGGAGGTCAAATGGAGTTTTCTCACAACTTCGTCCTTGCGTGTCCAGCATAATTCCGCGTCTCCGGAGTACGAGTCGAACATTCCTCCGCATTCCGCTTCCGCAGCCCCGTTCACCAGCTCTTCGCCGAGCGGCCGGCATATGAAGGTGTTATATTTTCCCGGCGAATAGTTCGACGGCAGGGAAATCACGAATGTGCGGTCCGCGTCCTTGAGCCGTTGATTATACCCGAAGTCCCAGCTGACCTGAGTCATAATCACATAGAATGCCCCGAACGCCACCGCCATCCCGACGATATTCAAAAGGCTCGACACCTTGTACCTCCGCAGGGTGTTGATGAAGTTATGAAATATATATCGCATAGTAAAAAAAATCAAGCCGCCCGACGCGGCAGACCTTTTACAATTCGTTCTTGACATCGGAGACAATGTGCCCGTCAAACAGGTCGATGGTCCGCTGAGCCATGGCCGCATCCTTCTGCGAGTGCGTCACCATCACGATTGTCGTGCCCTCGCGGTTCAGTTCGCCGAGAAGATCCATAACCTCCCTGCCGTTCTTCGAGTCGAGGTTTCCCGTAGGCTCGTCGGCCAGAATCAGCTTCGGCCCGGCGACGACCGCACGCGCAATCGCCACCCTCTGCTGCTGACCTCCGGAGAGCTGCTGCGGGAAATGCTTCGCCCTGTGGCTGATGTTCATCCGCGCCATCACGGCCTCCACCTTCTCCTTCCTCTCGGCCGATGAGAAGTCCATATAGCGCAGCGGAAGCTCGATGTTCTCGAAGACATTCAGCTCGTCAATCAGGTTGAAGCTCTGGAACACGAAACCGATGTTGCCCTTGCGGAACTTCGTCCTGTCTTTCTCCTTGAGCTGCGCAACCTCCTGCCCGAGAAGCTGATAACTTCCGGAAGTCGGGTTGTCGAGAAGTCCCAGGATGTTCAGCAGAGTCGATTTGCCGCAGCCGGAAGGGCCCATAATCGCGACGAACTCGCCGTCCTTGATCTCAAATGAAACATTGTCGAGAGCCACCGTCTCAATCTCTTCGGTCCTGAAGACCTTGCAGATGTCCGTAATCTTAATCATAATATTATGTTTTTATTTATTTATATATCAATTCGTTCAGTTCTTGCTCTATTTCAATTGTATGTGCGGAAGGGCTTCAAGGAAGCCGGAGGGGAGAAGCCCGACGCGATTTTTTTCATGAGCGGAGGACTCTCACCTCCGGCGTGAAGCCCGTAAAATCAAATCTGCCATAAGTATATCATCACTCAGTCTTGATGCTTTCGGACGGATTGCGGTTCGCCACCATCTGCACATAAACATCCGAAACGAAGGCCACAACGCCCAGCACCGCAACGAAAGTCGCCGCGAAAACCCACCAAGGAAGCCCCGCCTGGATGCTGAACTGCTGCTCCCACCTTGCCGCGACAATCCCCGCCAGAACGCATCCCGAGGCCACCGACGGCCCGGCAATCCACATCACATCCCGGATGAACATCGCCCGTATCTGCGAGAACTGCGCCCCGTTCACCCGCCGCACCGCAATCTCCTTCCCTCTGCGGCGGACCTCATCGACCGTATATCCCACAAGCCCCAGGAGAGCGATAATCAGAGACACAATCCCTCCGATGAGCACCGCATTCCTCGTATTCCTCGTATCCACCAGATTCCCGAGAGCCACAGCGCTGCAAGGAGTGATTCTGCTCGCCTGTCCGGGCAGGATTTCATTCACCACGGCCTGCGTATGTTCCAGAGCCTCCGGGGAAATCCGGTGATACTTCACGAAAATGAACTTGAAAAAGTTGGAGTACTGTTGCGGGTCACAATAGAAGACCGCCATCGGTCTGTTGGCATAAAACCGATCCTCCATACGGAACGAACCCTGATTTATGGTTCTGAACACGCCGCAGATTCTCGTCGGGCCATCGTGCGCCGTGATGTCGACATCCCTCCCGAGCACTCCGTCCCATCCTGCGGTCGTCTTCATCATATCCACGAACCGTTCATCCACAAGCACTTCCCGGTCCGGAGAAAGAGCCTCGTCAAAATTGTCCCCTTCAAGAATCCTGATGCTGAAGACATTGAGCCAGTGGCCGTCGACATAGTAGGCGTCCCTGACATTGAAAAGCTGCCGTGACTCTCCCGGGACGGAGACATTGTCCCCGGAATATCCGTCAAACGGGTTCTGGTAGGCGAAAGCAGCGTCATCGACATCGGAAAGCGCACGAATCTCCGCCATAAGCGTGTTTTTCTGCACGTGGGTCGCCTCCGGAAGACTTATCATCGCGACATTCTCATAATCGAACCCGAGATCCGCATTCGACATCTTGTCGTATTGCAGTGAAATCACGCAGATTACGACCGCCAGGAAAGCCACGGCCGCGAACTCCGCCGCCAGCAGTCCGAGTTTCCATCTGCGTCTGCCCTCGCTGTAGTTCCTGAACGCCGCCGCGACCGGAATCCTGTTGAAGAAATGCGCGGGGAAAACTGTGTTGATGATTATGAGCGCGGCTACGACAAGGACAGCCGGCACCATCTGACGGCCGGAGAAGAGCGATTCCACATCCGTGCCGAGAAGCTCCTCCACTGTGCTGCGGAAGACGAAGATGAGAACGGCCGCGACTGAGCAGGCGAGCAGGGTGTGCACGAGCGACTCCGCGAACATCATCCCGAACATCTCCCTCCGTCCGCTTCCGAGGCACTTGCGCAGAGCCATCTCGCGGCTTCGGGTCACCGTCGTCGAGAGCACTGTCAGCAGGTAGTTCAGCACCGAGGTGAGCAGCAGCGCGAACGCCACGAACGCGAGCAGCAGCGTCATGTTCCTCCGGTTCTCGTCCTCATTGTGGAATCCGGTCAATGGCTTGACAATGAAGCTCATATCATATCCGGCGGCCGTCATCTCCTCCACGGGAAGATAGGTGTTCACGAATCCCTGGAAACCGCCGTTGAGCACCTCGGCGTCGGAAGTCTCGCGCAGCTTCAGGAAACTGCAGTAGCGGTCGTTCCCGACAACGCCGTCCGAACCGTCATAGATGAACATCCCTATTGTCGGGAGCGACACGAGCACCTGCGGACGCAGACTCGAATTCAGGGGATAGTCCTCAAAGACCCCGCTGATTGTCAGTTCATACCCGTTACCCCATCCTGCAACGGAGAACCGTTCTCCGATGACCTGCTCTGCAACCGTCTTTCTGTCAGCTCTCTTTCCGCTTCCGTCCTGCATCGACGAGGCGATTTTCTTCGCCACGGAGAATGACACTGCGGCGTTTCCCTCCACGCCGAGCGCTTCCGTGATGTCCCCCGCGAGGCATTTGCGGTCAAGCACCCGGAAGAACGACGAGTCCGCCAGTCCGGTCCCCCCGGCATCTATCTTCGCCTTCGTTCCGTGCATTATGAGATTTGCGTCCACCTCGAACCAGGTGAACCTCGTAGCCTCCTCGACCTGGGGGAAATACTCCTTCATCCTCGGGGCGATTCCTCCGCTCGTATGGTTGTAAATCTTGTATCCCTCGTTCAGCATCGCCGTTTCGCTGACATAGAAGATTCTCTGTGCGCCGCTGAAGAAGTCGTCATAGGTCTGCTCGAAGCAGACTTTCGATGTCAGCACCAGCCCCACAGCCAGCCCGATTCCGAGCGTCAGCACCTTCAGACCGTTCCTGCGTCCCTTCGCCGGCAGAGTCCTGACCGCCGAGGCAATATAGTTCCCGAAATTCATAATCTGATTCCCTCCAGTCCGTGTATGTCCCCGATTTGCATATTCATATATCTTCTTCTGTCTTCCGGAAACCGGAACGACAACGAGAGCCGGAACGACAAATGTGCCAGACAGAATAACTGTCCGGCACATAATCGGTTACATATATGGGGCGATGCCGCGTCTGTAAAGAAATCTTACACTTATGTAAAGAAACTTGACACAGACGGGAACAGGCGGTCTATTCCTCGCCGGCGGCCTTGAGACGTTCCGCGTTTTCGGCAATCTGGAGCTGGTCGAGCAGTTCCTGAATGTCTCCGTCCATGAATACGGGCAGGTTGTACATCGTGTAGTTGATGCGGTGGTCGGTCACGCGGGACTGCGGGTAATTGTAAGTGCGGATTTTCGCCGAGCGGTCGCCCGTGGAGACCATGGTCTTTCTCTTGGCGGAAATCTCGTTGAGATATTTCTCGTACTCCATGTTATAGAGCCTCGTGCGGAGTTCGGCGAGAGCCTTGTCGAAATTCTTCAACTGGGACTTCTCGTCCTGGCACTGCACCACGATTCCCGACGGAATGTGGGTGAGGCGGATTGCGGAGTAGGTCGTGTTCACGGATTGTCCGCCAGGGCCTGAAGAGCAGAAGGTATCCTTGCGGATGTCGTTCATATTCAGCTCGATGTCGAACTCGTCGGCCTCCGGGAGCACTGCCACGGAAGCTGCCGATGTGTGCACCCTGCCCTGGGTCTCGGTCTGCGGCACGCGCTGCACGCGGTGCACTCCGGACTCGTATTTGAGTATTCCGTAGACCCCCTCTCCGATGACCTTGACGACGATTTCCTTGAATCCGCCCGCCGCGCCCTCGGACTGGCTGTTGATTTCCATCTTCCAGCCCCTGCGCTCGAAATACTTGCTGTACATCCTGAACAGGTCTCCCGCGAAGATGGCGGCCTCGTCGCCGCCCGCGCCTCCGCGTATTTCCAGAATGGCGTTCTTGCTGTCCTGAGGGTCTGCCGGGATGAGCAGGAGCTTGATTTTCTGCTCCATTTCCGGAAGCTTCGGCTCAATCTCCGCCATCTCCTCCTTCGCCATCTCCCTCAGCTCCTCGTCTTTCTCCTCCGCGATGATTTCCTTCGCCATCTCATAGGCTTCGATGAGTTTCCTGTACTCCTCTCCGGCCTGTATGATGGGCGACAGCTCCTTGTACTCCTTGTTGAGCTGGACATATTTCTTCATGTCGGAAATCACGGCCGGATCCGCGAGCTGCGCCTGAAGCGATTCGTATTTGTCCCGGAGACCGGAGATTTTCTCGAGCAATGTGTTGTTTTCTGCCATCTGTTCCCAATATTTTCGGATATATTATATTTCGGATATATGTTTTCGCATATGAATATATGCCTCGCAAAATCCTGCAAATTTAGAATCTGTTTTCAGATTTTACAAAAAATATATCCCCGTTGACGAAAATTTCACGAAATTCATATATTTTTGAAACATATACCCGAATAAATATTGCCGTTTTTGTTTTTGGATTGTAAATTCGCAGCCGCAAAAACTATCGAGAAACATTTATGAATTTCGGATTATTGGAAATTCTTACCCTTATAGGCTCCGTCGGGATGTTCCTGTATGGGATGAAGCTTATGAGCGAGGGTCTCCAGAAGGCCGCAGGAAACAAATTGCGGGACATTCTGGCGTTGATGACCAACAATAAGTTCATCGGAGCGCTGACCGGCATCTTCATCACGGCGCTCGTCCAGTCTTCCTCCGCGACGACGACGATGATTGTCTCTTTCGTGAACGCGGGACTGATTTCGCTTCAGCAGTCAATGGCCGTCATCTTCGGCGCGAATGTGGGTACGACCCTTACGGCGTGGATAATCTCCATTTTCGGCTTCAAGGTGAACATTTCGGCGTTCGCCATTCCGCTTTTCGCGTTCGGGGTGCCGCTCCTCTTTATGAAGAAGTCTGTCTATGCGAACTGGGGCGAGTTCCTGATAGGTTTTGCGCTTCTCTTCCTCGGACTTGACTATCTCAACAGTTCCGTGCCTGACCTGCAGGCGAATCCGGCGGTGTTCGACGCGCTGAGACGCTGGTCCGACATGGGATTCGGTTCGGTGCTTGTGTTCGCGCTCGTCGGAATGCTGCTGACGATGGTTGTCCAGGCTTCCAGCGCGACTTTCGCCATAGCGCTGATTATGTGCAGCAAAGGCTGGATTACTTTCGACCTCGCCGCGGCGCTCGTCCTCGGCGGAAACATCGGAACCTGCATCACGCCGATTCTCGCCTCCGTCTCCGGAAACGTGATGGCGAAGCGGGCTGCGGCGGGACACCTGATGTTCAACCTTCTCGGCTCGGTGTGGGCGCTCGCGCTCTACGGACCTTATATGAAGCTCATCTCCGTCATCACGACGGCTTGTACAGGCGATCCCAACGCGCTCTACAATTTCGCGGCGGCTGCGGATCCTGCGACAGTGATGGCTCTGAATGACGGCCGTCTGGACACATCCGTCCCGGAGAACGCCGCTCTCGCAGCAAGTTTCGGGGCGATGCAGTATCATGTCTCTTTCGGGCTCTCGATGTTCCATACGGTCTTCAACCTCATCAACATCTGCATAATGATATGGTTCACGAAGTTCTATGTCAAGGCGGTCACTTTCCTCATCCCGTCGAGGAAGAAGAATGAGACTAAGACCGAAGACGACGGACGGCCTCATCTGGAGTTCATCTCCGGCGGTCTGATGTCCACTTCGGAGCTTTCCATCCTTCAGGCCCACAAGGAGATAGTCCTGATGAGCGACAGAACCTACCGTATGCACGAGATGATTGGCAGGATGTTCACGGAGACGGACAAGGACGAGTTCATGTCGCTGTTCCTCAGGGTGCAGAAATACGAGAACATCAGCGACAATATGGAGGTCGAAATCGCGTCATACCTCAGCCGCGTGGCCGACGGCCGCCTGAGCGACGAGTCCAAGCATTCGATTCAGGCCAAGCTACGCGAGATTTCCGAAATCGAGAGCATCGGCGACAGCTACTACAATATGGCCCGCATCCTTCTTCGCCGCAACGAGAACCGCATCGAGTTCACTCGGTCAATGAATGAGAATTTTACCGCGATGTTCAATCTCGTCCGCACTGCATACGACCAGATGGCGCTGATTCTCAAGGATAACGGCCAGCATATCGGCGACCTCAAGATGACTCTCAACACCGAGCAGGACATCAACTCCTTGCGCAACGATCTCAAGGAGCGCAACATCATCGATTTGAACGAGGGGAAATATGAGTATGCTACCGGGTCCGTTTATATGGATCTGATTGTCGAGTGCGAGAAGATTGGGGATTATGTGGTGAATGTGGTGGAGGCGCTGGTTAATCTTAAGCCGGGCAAAGGCTTGTCCGGAATTGAATGAGAAGCAGTTCGGGAGTGATTCCTCTCGTTTCTCATATTGCCTTTCCGGCCATTTTCATCTTTTTCATCAGTCGTGTACATCCCAGTACACTCCTTCTTCCAAAAGATAAAACTGTCTCGGAAATTCAACATAATAAACTTCAGGAATCACTCCCGAACTGCTTCAAGGCGGTCTGCCGCGTTGCAGGTCTTGCCAAAATCCTCACAACCGTCAGGTTGCTGCGGTGTTTGGCTTCGACCTGCGCCTTGCATCCCATCCTC
>CAVEDD010000054.1:0-6316 GCA_963614515.1 Treponemataceae bacterium
GAGTCGAGAGGGATTACCCCGAGCCTGTACCGGGCGGGCGACTGGGCTGCCGCTCCGCTGAAATCAAGCTCAGGCAAAGGGAAATCGGAAAGAATCTCGCCCCTCCCCTCGCCGATCATCGGACGATTATGGATGAAAAACGGGCAGTCGCTGCCCAATTCGGCGGCAAGCGACGCGAGTTTCGCCTCCGAAAGCCCCACGGAGAACATCCCGTTGAGCATCTTCAGAGTGAACGCCCCGTCGGACGAGCCGCCTCCGAGCCCTCCGCCGACAGGATTGCGCTTTTCAAGGAAAATCGCCACCGGAGGTATCCCGTATCTGTCCCGCAGAAGCCTCCACGCCTTGGCGCACAGGTCTGATTGGGGATTCCAGTCCGGGATTCCCGGTTTGGAGGAAGTGATTTCAATCGAGAAGGACTCCGCAGGGACAATTTCAAGGACATCCGTCATCCCGAAATAGGGAACGAACAGGGTCTCGATGTCGTGATAGCCGTCCGGACGCTTGCGGAGCACGTTCAGGCCGAGATTGATTTTGACGTTTGGGTAGGCGGTCATTGTGACTTGATTCTTCAGAGTCCTGTTTTTCGGGTAAGCCAGGAGGGCAGCCTACATACTCATCTTCCGAATAGCCGCCTCGACCTCGGTTTTCAGCCGCTCCCTTTCATCAGAGTCCGGAACGATGTCGAAAACCGGCGACACGAACGAAATCATCTGGAGGAAGCGCGCCTCTTCAAGTGAGATCCCGCGCGAACGCATATAAAACTGCTCGTCCTCGTTGAGTTTGCCGACCGTCGCCCCGTGGGAGCATTTCACGTCATCGGCGTATATTTCCAGCTGCGGCTTAGTATCCACCCGTGCCGCGTCCGAGAGCAGCAGATTGTGGTTCGCCTGATAGGCCTCCGTCTTCTGCGCATCCTGAGCCACGACTATGCGTCCGTAGAAATCCGACCGGGCGGAGCCTCCGACAATGTTTTTGAACAGCTGTGACGACGAGCAGCGTGGAACATTGTGATGAAGTTCCACACGGAAGCCGACACGCTCATCGGAAGGCGAAATGCACACTCCGTTGAGCGAAAATCCCGCTCCTTCACCGTTCAAATCGACCCTGAGACTGACCTCCGCGCTCACTCCGGGCAGAGCGACGAGAAGCACGGAAAGTTCCTCCCCACGGCCGAGGGCGATTGACTCCGGAATGGAATCGCGGCCCACGAAATATGTCCTAAAACTTGTCATACCCGTTCTCCTCAATGAAATCCACGAGTTCGCGTCCGGCGGTCTTCACGATGCGGCCGTCCTTCAGCACATGCACGACATCGGGCACGATATATTCCAGAAGACGCTGATAGTGAGTGATAATGATTGACGCCTTCTCCGGTGTGCGGAGCGCGTTCACCCCGTTCGCCACAATCCTCAGCGCATCCACATCCAGTCCGCTGTCGGTCTCGTCAAGAATCGAAAGCGTCGGGTCGAGCATCGCCATCTGGAAAATTTCGTTGCGTTTCTTCTCGCCTCCGGAGAAGCCCACGTTCACCTCCCTCTTCGCAAATTCGGGCTTCATCTGCACGAACGCCATCTTCTCGCGGAGCAGCTTCAGAAATTCACCGGCCTTCATCGGTTCAAGACCCATCGCCTCACGACGCGAGTTCACGGCTGTTTTCATGAAATTCGTGATGCTCACCCCGGGAATCTCCACCGGATACTGGAACGACATGAATATCCCCGCCCACGAACGTTCCTCCGGAGACATCGCGAGCAAATCCTTTCCCATATATTCGATTGTGCCTTCCGTAACCGTGTACTGCGGTTTTCCTGCAAGCACCGAGCTGAGCGTGCTCTTTCCCGCCCCGTTCGGTCCCATAAAGGCGTGAATCTCCCCTTTCCTGATTTCGAGGTCTATTCCCTTGAGAATTTCCTTTCCTTCGATTCCGGCCTTCAGACCTTTTATTTTGAGTATGACATCAGACATATATATCTATATTCAAAATTATATATATTCATAACTATTTGATTCATCCCATTTTACCATAACCCCGAAAACATCCCGTCCACTGGAGAAGAGTTATGCGTTCCTGCGGTAAAGTTTCATCCACGAGACAATCGAAACTATGCCGTTGATGAGGTAGAGGACACAGATTATCGGCATAAACACGTGACCCACGGAAATGTGCAGGGCAAGTTGGGTTATGTTGACGAGCAGCCAGGCAATCCAGCAGTCCCATTTCTTGAGAGCCGAGAGGAACTGAGCCACGAGTATCAGCACAGTCACGCAGGCATCGAGGTACGGAACAGGATCGGCGGGGAACTTGTCCGGCGCCCAGACCGTCCCGAGCTGATGCAGCAGCCATCCCCAGACTCCGGCGAGGACGAATACGGAAACGATGGCGGCCGCCCTCTGCTTCCAGTTCAGCATTGAGACTTTCAGCGCGCCGTCGCCCTTCGACGACTGTTCACCCTCCTTAGGATGCGTCCAGCGCCAGTGTCCGAGCACATTGATTCCCAATGATATGGGTTGAAGAATCAGGGAGGCGTAGAGGTGCTTGTTCCAGAACATCAGGAACAGCGCCGCCGTGTAGAGGTAGCCCACCCAGAAATTGTACTTGCTGTTGCGGCCCGCCAGAAAAACGCAGGTCAGCCCCAGCACCGAGGTGATGAGGTCGATGAGCAGCACCGGCCGGTCGCCGCCTATCGTAAACAATGCATAATTTATCCAGTCCATCCCTATTTCTTTCAATATCATCCCACAGACCCTTCAAGCGACACCGACAGAAGTTTCTGGGCCTCCACCGCGAACTCCATCGGCAGCTTGGCGAGAACCTCCTTGGCATAGCCGTTCACAATCAGCCCCACCGCGTCTTCCGGGCCTATCCCCCTCTGGTTGCAGTAGAAAAGCTGGTCTTCGCTGATTTTCGAAGTCGTCGCCTCGTGTTCCACCACGGCGGTCGGATTCGCGTTCTGAATGTCCGGGAACGTGTGCGCCCCGCAGCGCGAGCCAATCAGCAGGCTGTCGCACTGGGAGTAGTTCCTCGCATTGTCCGCGCCCGGAAGCATCTTGACGAGTCCCCGGTAGCTGTTCTGGCTGTGCCCGGCGGAGATTCCCTTGCTGACGATGCGGCTGCGGGTGTTGCGCCCGATGTGTATCATCTTCGTGCCCGTGTCCGCCTGCTGGAAGTTGTTGGTGACGGCCACGGAATAGAACTCCGAAGACGAATTGTCTCCCCTGAGTATGGTTGAAGGGTATTTCCACGTAATCGCCGAACCGGTCTCGACCTGAGTCCAGGAAAGATGGCTTCCGGAACCACGGCATATCCCCCTCTTTGTCACGAAGTTGAAGATTCCTCCCCTGCCCTCGGCATCGCCCGGATACCAGTTCTGGACGGTGGAATATTTCACGTCGGCATCCTTCTCCACGACAATCTCCACCACTGCGGCGTGCAGCTGGTTCTCGTCCCGCATCGGAGCCGTGCATCCTTCCATATAGCTCACATACGAACCCTCGTCCGCGATGATGAGCGTGCGCTCGAACTGCCCCGTGCCTTTCGCGTTGATGCGGAAGTAGCTGGAAAGCTCCATCGGGCAGCGCACCCCCTTGGGTATGTAGCAGAACGAACCGTCGCTGAACACCGCCGAATTGAGCGCGGCGTAGAAGTTGTCCCCGGACGGAACGACCGTGGCGAGATATTTCCTGACGAGTTCAGGATATTCCCGCACCGCCTCGGAGAACGAGCAGAAGATGATTCCCTTCTCCTGAAGCGCGGCACGGAAGGTCGTCTTGACGGAAACCGAGTCGAAGACGGCGTCCACCGCCACTCCCGCGAGCGCCTCCCGTTCGTGGAGCGGAATGCCGAGCTTATCGAAAGTCCTGGCGAGTTCAGGGTCTATCTCTTTCGGCCCGTCGCCATCCTTTTTCGGCGCAGCATAATATATGATGTCCTGGAAATCAATCTCCGGAATGTCCAGATGCCCCCACTTCGGAACGGACATCTTCTGCCATTTGCGGAATGCGTCCAGGCGGAAGTCCAGCAGCCACCCGGGTTCCTCCTTTTTCGCGGAAATCAGCCGTATAATATTCTCGTTCAGACCTTTGGGGATGAATTCCTGTTCAAGGTCAGTCACGAATCCGTGCTCATATTCCTTCCCTGCGATGTCTTCGATTATATTTTTTTCTTCCGTATATTTCCCGTCCATCTCGAATCAAACATATAACTTGCAAAGTTATGAAATTTTCGAAATATCGGGATATTTTGTATTTTTGCATTCTAATTAAAAGTTTTTAAAATATTTTAAAATATGTCACATTTTTCTCTTCCGAAAGACGGAGGGTTGATTTCGGAAAGCATTCCGGACGACGTGCTCCACAGCTACGAAAAAATACCGACGAAAGTGTTTGATGAACAGACCGATGCGAGCGAAGCCATCGCGGATGTGATTGTCGGCTCCATCAAGGAGAACGGAGGCAGATTCAGGCTCGGTCTGAGCACCGGTTCGTCCCCGAGGACACTTTACAAGATTCTGGCGGAAAGATACGCCAAGGGGCTTGTCTCGTTCAAGGATGTGGAGGTTTTCAGCATAGACGAGTACTATCCGTGCAACGGAATCGAGAAGACCAGCCGCAATGCCGTCCTGCACCAGGAACTTATCGACCTTGCGGATTTTCAGGAGAAGAACATACACTTCCCGGACGGCACGGTGGAAAGGAATGCCATCGGGGAATACTGCAGCGGATATGACAAACTCGCCAGAAATCTCGACCTGCTCGTGATGGGCGTGGGCGAGCACGGACAGATCGGGTTCAACGAGGCCGGTTCATCGGAGAAGAGCCGCACAAGGGTGGTTCTGCTCAGCCACAAGTCGCGCAACCGTCAGGCTAAGAATTTCAAGGGGAACGTGGATCTCACCCCGCGCACTGTCATCACAATGGGCTTGAGCACGATGCTTTCGGCGAAAAAGATCATTCTCATGGCCTGGGGCGAGGACAAGGCAGAGGCCGTAAAGAACACCGTCGAGTGCGAGATGGACAGAGCTTATCCGGCTTCGCTGCTCCAGATGCACGACAACGTCACGTTCTACACCGACTCCAACTCTTCCGCCAACCTCACGCGCTTTGTCGCCCCGTGGCTCGTCGGGCCGTGCGAATGGACTCCGAAATTCATCAGAAAAGCCGTGGTCTGGCTCTGCCAGCAGGTTCACAAGCCTATTCTCAAGCTCACCCACAAGGACTATCTCGACAACTCCCTCGGAGAACTTCTTGAGCTGAAAGGGTCTTACGACAAAATCAACATAGACGTGTTCAACGACCTCCAGCACACGATTACGGGCTGGCCGGGCGGAAAACCGAACGCGGACGACAGCACGAGGCCTGTGGCTTCGACACCGTTCCCGAAGAAGGTGCTCATCTTCTCCCCGCATCCTGACGATGACGTGATTTCGATGGGAGGAACTTTCATCCGACTTGTACAGCAGGGACACGACGTGCATGTCGCTTATGAGACTTCCGGAAATGTGGCCGTTCACGACGACGTGGTTCTCCAGCATATGGACGCAATCCACGAACTCGGCTACGGAGACGATTTCGACAAGGTGAAGGCAATCATAGCCACAAAGCGCCCTGGCGAACCTGAACCGCGTGAACTTCTGGACATCAAGGCGGCCATACGCCGTTCCGAGGCGCGCGCCGCAGTCCGTTCTTTCGGTCTGAACGCCGACACGAACGCGCATTTCCTCAACCTGCCGTTCTATGAGACAGGCGGAATCAAGAAGGGCGAAAGGACGCAGAAGGACATCGACATCATACTTGAGCTGATCCACAAGGTGCAGCCCGACCAGATTTATGTCGCCGGCGACCTTGCAGACCCTCACGGAACGCACAGGGTCTGCACCGAGGCCGTCCTTGAGGCTCTGCGCCAGTGCGAGGGCGAGGAGTGGCTCAGGCACTGCCACGTATGGCTCTACAGGGGCGCGTGGATGGAGTGGGAGCTCGGCCGCGTGGATATGGCGGTTCCGCTCAGCCCTGACGAGCTGATCAAGAAGAGACACGCGATTTACAGGCATCTCAGCCAGAAGGACATCGTGCCGTTCCCGGGCGAGGACAGCCGCGAGTTCTGGCAGCGGGCCGAGGAGCGGACGCAGAATACGGCTCGGCTTTATGATGAGATGGGGATGGCGGAGTATCAGGCTATTGAAGTCTTCGTGAAACTGTTTTGACCGCCAAAACTCCCGGCGGATTACCTACTTGAACCGCTGAAATAAATCGCTGAAATAAGAAAATGGATAAATATAAAACTTTGGAAATATGAGAGTAATTATTGAGAATACGGATG
>CAVEDD010000054.1:7245-12610 GCA_963614515.1 Treponemataceae bacterium
AAAATCCTCACAATCTGATAAACGCCTCACAATCTGTCGGTTGTGAGGCGTTTATTTTCTACTCCGCTTTCAGCAGCTGCACGCAGCGGTCGATGACTTCCTGATGTCTGACTTTCTCGACGGATAGGATGATGTCGCGGCCTGTCGGATGGGCGTGGAATGTGGTGAGACCCTGTTCATCCACTTCCACTGTGCCGAGTCCGCTCTGGCGGAAATAACGGTTGCCCTCGATGCCGTAGAGAACCGATGTGAGGTCCCAAATCGGGCGGTCGAAAGGCATCGGGAGATAGGCCTTGTAGGCCTCCGCGACAGGGTTCGGACCTTCATAGCCGAAATTCTTTTCGACTTCCGCCGCCGGGAAATGCAGCTCGTCGCCAAGCTCGAACGGCGAAACGGCGATGCTGACCGGGCACTCGGCGAAGAACTTTCTCGCTGACGGGATGTCCCTCACGATGTTGTACTCGGCGAATCTACCTTCCCCCTCCTTGCGGAAATTACCGGCCATAGACGAAACGCATTTGACTTTTTTCTCCAGCAGTTCCCTGCCGCTCAGCGGCGAGATGTCGTCAGCCGGAGAGTCGAGCAGCGCCGCGAGGTTCGTCGAGAAACCCACGGAGATTATGACCACGGAGTGGTCAGGCTGGGCTGAAAGCAGCCTGCGGTAGAGCTGCACGGCGGAGGGCAGAGACGAATAGTCCTTGACCGTGCGCGGGAAATCCATCTTCGAAACTGCGGTCACGAAGTTCATCCCGTTCAGGTTCACCCCGTCCGCGCTCGTGTCCACGGGCTTCGCGGCAACACCGATCGGGGTGTCGCCGTAGCCGTAATATGTGCTTACGATGTCGATGAACTCGGCGGAAGCCACATCGTTCTTGTTGACCATAATGCCCAGAACCTTGGCCTTCCCCTCATCGGAGTAGCGGTAGAGCATCGCCAGAGCGAGAGCGTCATCCACGTCGTTCCCCATATCCGTGTCAAAAATCACCGCCTGCGGATGCGTCGTCGAGCACGAAAGCAGCGCCAGAAAGGCGAGTGCCGTAAAGATTATTTTCTTCATATCATTAATTGTTAACATATTATGTAATCCTTAAAAAATAACTTGGTAATCTTTGTGTGTCTTTTTGGTCTATATTTCTTTTCTCATCGGTCATGTACCTCCAGTACCCCCACCCTCTTCCAAAAGAAATCTATCCTCAAAAATCCTTCACAAATCTTCACCAATTTATTTTTTAACGCTTACTTAGAAAAAACACCGGGATTAGGGACAAATAAAAGGATGGGATGCAAGGCGGATGGTGAAGATGAATACCGCAGCAACCTGTCGGTTGTGAGGATTTCATCAAGCCATCCAACGCAGCAGACCGCCTTTTATTTGTTCCGTATTATTTGTTCCTCACAACAATAGCAGTCATTCCAGGACGCAGCCCGTCAACGTGCCCTGCAGGCACAGCGCGCACCTCGAAAGTCTTCGCGTCATACTTGTCAGTCTCCTTGGTGGCCCTCCATGTCGCATAGGACTCGCGTGCGGCGATGTAGGTGACGGTAGCCTCAATCTGCTTGCCGTCAAGCGCCGGTATGCTCAGGCGGAGTTTGTCGCCGGACTTCATGCTGTGGAGCTTGTCCTCGCGGATGTTGAAGGTGAACCACATATCGGTCAGGTCGGTCACGGTCATAATCGGTGAGCCTGTTCCGACAAGTTCGCCCACGTGTGGGTAGCGTGCGGTGATGACTCCGTCCACAGGAGAGGTGAGCTTGAGTTCGGAAAGATAGGACTTGACCTCCATCACTGCGCCGTTGGCCCTGTCGACAAGGGCTATCGCAGCGGCCTTGTCCTCCTCGCGCGCACCTTTGACGGCCATATTGTACTGGGACTTTGCAGCCTCCGCAGTCGCCGCAGCGGCATTGTACTGGGCGGTCGCCTCATCGAACTTCTGGTCGCTGATGACCTTCTGCTCGTGCAGTCTCGTCGCCCTGTCGAGAGTCTTCTTCGCTATGTCCTTGCCCACGAGAGCCTTCTGGTAGATTTCGTAAGCTCCGGCAATCTCTTCCTCGCGTGCGCCCTTGTTGGCCTTGTTGCGCTGCGCCGCTGCTGCGGCATAGGCGGCGTTGGCCTGAGCGAGTTTCGCACGCACCTCCGGCGAGTCAATCAGAACGAGGGTGTCTCCCTTGTGGACCATGTCGCCTTCAGAGGCATAAAAAGCGTCGATACGTCCCGGAACTTTTCCGGATATGCGGTATTCGGCAGCCTCGGCCTCGCCCTGGATTACGGCCTCGTCAGGCTTTGAGAAGATGATACCAAGCACAGCCACCGCTGCGATGAGCGCAACCAGCACGATTATTCCGAGAAGCAGGTTGCCTTTTTTCTGAGTCTTTTCCATTGTATTGTAATGTTTTATTATTTTCTGTAATTGTAATTTTTATGCGCCTGGATGGAGAGGTTTGATAAAAAGATGAGATGCAAGGCGGATGGTGAAGTTCAAACCGCAGCAACCTGTCGGTTGTGAGGATTTGGACAAGACATCCAACGCAGCAGATCGCTTTTTTGCAAACCTCGTCTATAAGCGGCCTTCGGCTTTGGCAAGGTTCACAGAGCACATCTGCAGCTCAACCCCCGTCTCGATATACTCTGAATGAGCCTGAAGCCACGCCGTCTGCGCCTGCAGCACCACATTTGAGGCAATCATCCCCTCGTTCCATCCGGCGGTGGCCACGCGGAGGTTCTCCTCGGCGTTCTCAAGATTGCTCTCGGCAGTGGTGAGCTTCTCCAGAGCCTCGTTTTCCTGCTGGCGGAGCTGCGCGACCTGAAGCGAAATCATCTCTTTCGCATCGTCAAGCTTGAACTGTGTGAGAGCGGCCTCGGCCTTCGCCTTGCGGGTCTTCTGTATGGTCTCCGTCCCGTGGAAAATCGGGATGTTCACGACCACTCCTGCGGAGAAGAATCCGCCGAACTTGTTCTGAAAACCGTTGAACACGCTCGGGTTTGTGACAGCATAATTGGCCATCACGGCTACGGTAGGAAGTCCGTCCGCACGCACGACGGTGACTTTCTTGTCATAAATCTTCTTCGCAAGATTAAGACTCTTGATTTCAGGCCTTGCGGCATAGACCTCCTCGTCCGAAATCACCGGACTCATCTGCGGAACAGGAATCGCGTCCAGAGACTCGTCAGCGAGGGTTATCTGGCTGTCAAGCGGAAGGCCGCACTCCTTGCAGAGCAGCATCTTTGCGAGAGCGAGTCCGTTCGTGGCCTTTGTGAGCAGCATCTCCGCCTCGTTGGTCTTGACCTTTATCGTAAGCGCGTCCGACGGGGTCGCGAAACCCTCGGCCACGAGCGCGTCCACATCCTTACCCATCTGATGGAGCAGGTCGGCGTAGTTCTCGGCGAGAGTTTTCTTCGCCGCGATGGAGACAATCTGCCAATAGGCCTGTTCGATGTCCACAATCACTTTCGCGTGCTCGGTGTCATACTGCGACTTCGCCAGTTCCTCGGCATATTTCGCCATCTGGTTGGAAGCCACAATCTTGCCACCCATGAACACGGGCTGCTGAACCGAAACCACCGCTCCGCACAGATTGTGCATGTCGAGCGTCAGGGCGTCGGTGATATGCTGTCCGATGGTGTTGATCGGAGTCGCAAGGTCTGTTGCCTGAAGAGCGCCTATCATCTTCTGAAACGCGGGATCGCTCATATACTTCTTGATTACGTCAGGATCCGTCAGCAGTCCGGCTACCTTGTTCGTGATGTTGTCCTGGAGCGTTGTCCCGGCGTTCTGAAGCTCCTCGGCCTTTTCATCGTCGATGAGCTTCCAGTCGCGGCTCGTGTACATATACGCTCCGGTCGCGGTGATTTTCGGGAAATAGTTCGCGAGGGCGATATTTCTGTCGTACCCCGCAATTTTGATTTTCTGCTCAGCCGTTTTCAGCGAGTTGTTGTTCTCAATCGCCATCTGCTTGCATTCGTCAAGCGTCAGCACCTGCTGCGCTCCGGCATAAGTCGGCAGCACACAAAGCCCTGCGGCGATAATCCACATCGTTTTTTTCATCTCAATATATGTTTAATTATTTTTCCTGACATTGCGTCAAAAGGGCAGAAAATCCGGTTTGAACGCGGATGTCCCTATATTCAAAACAGTTGCCACAGGTGAGAAAATATGCTTGACAAAAGGTGTATATAAATATACATTTTGTCGTAAAAAGCGACTTTTCAAGAATTTATGCGTACTTTTGTAATCTCTGAAAAACGGAATGCACATAATAAAACACCGTAAAATATGGAAAAGTATCGCGAACTCAACATCCGTGAACTCGGACGCCTGTCTTCGGAATCGACGGTGAGTGACAATTTGTCAGACGACCTCTTCATCGCGGAACTGCATTATGAATCCAAGATGGACATCATCGAATATCCCTGCCGTTTCCACGGATATGTGGCCTTCTTCTGTCTCAAGGGACATTTCGAAATTGAGATAAATCTCAAGAAATTCACGATAACGGAAGGGTCTATGTGCATATACACTCCGGGCAACATCGTGAGAGTCACGGGAATAGACCCGAAGGAAAAGGAGTCGGTGCATTTTGTCATCGTCGCGATTTCCGAAGACCTGATGTCGAGCACGCGATTCGATTTCAGCAAACTTTATAATGAAAGCCTGCGTCTGCTCGAAACTCCGTGCCTCGTCATAGACGAAGAGTCGAGAGAACTCTGCCACAAATATTTCGACCTGATACAGGAAGTCTCGCGGCTGAAACTCCCGAATCTGAAAGAGTCCGTTGCGTCGCTGATATCGTCCATATTCTATCT
Source organism: Treponemataceae bacterium (assembly GCA_963614515.1). Classification (GTDB taxonomy): domain Bacteria; phylum Bacteroidota; class Bacteroidia; order Bacteroidales; family UBA932; genus Cryptobacteroides. The sequence goes on from CAVEDD010000054.1 coordinate 12,047, forward strand.
TATGGGTGCGCTCTGGTCAGACAGGCTGTCAGAGGCGAAGAAAAACGAGAACGGGAGCGAGGTTTCAACGAGGTCGCGGATGATTCTCGAAGACTTCCTCCTGCTTGTCAGAGACCACCATACAAAGGAAAGAAGCCTCTCTTTCTATGCTGACAAGCTCTACCTCACCCCGAAATATCTCTCCAAGCTCGTCAAGTCAGTCAGCGGGAAGTCCGCCCACGAATGGATTGATTCGTTTGTCATTCTCGAGGCGAAGAACCTGCTGAAATATTCCGACATGAGCATAAAGTCCATAGTCTATGAACTGAATTTCCCGAATCAGACCACATTCTACCGCTTTTTCAAAGCCAAGACGGGTATGACTCCGTCGGAATACAGGAAAAAATAGATTATTCAAAGAATAAGAAGCCGTTTTCTTGTTTGTTCATTATTTTTTGTATCTTTGCAATCCCTTTAGCGGGTCAGATTGGTACAACAACTGGTGAGATGGGTGAGTGGCTGAAACCAGCAGTTTGCTAAACTGCCGAACTCGATTAGGGTTCCGGGGGTTCGAATCCCCCTCTC
>CAVEDD010000055.1:0-12054 GCA_963614515.1 Treponemataceae bacterium
GCATACGCAACCTCGCCGAATGCGGAATCCACGTCATCACCTACAATTTCATGCCGGTGATTGACTGGACGAGGACAGATCTTCAGTTCCGGATGCCGGACGGCTCGCGTGCCCTGCGCTTCGAGAAGGCCGCGTTCATGGCGTTCGACCTCTTCATACTCGGGCGCAAGGCCGCTTTCGACGAGTGGTCGCCGGATGAGATTGCTGTGGCGAAAGCCCGTTACGAAAAGATGGATGAGGCTGAAATCCGGCTGATTACGAGAAATATGATTGCCGGGCTTCCGGGAAGCGAGGAGAGTTTCACTCTTGAGCAGTTCAGGCAGGCTCTCTCCCGCTATGACGGGGTGACCGAGGAACAGCTGAGGGACAATCTCATATTCTTCCTGCAGCAGGTCTGCCCGGTTGCGGATGAGTGCGGCTCGGTGATGGTGATACATCCCGACGACCCGCCTTATTCCCTGCTCGGGCTTCCGCGCATCCTCTCCACGGCCGCGGACTTCAGAAAGTTGGTTGCCGCCGTTCCGAATCCGTCAAACGGACTCTGCCTCTGCACAGGTTCGTTTGGGGTGAGGGCCGACAACGACTGCGTGGCGATGATGCGGGAGTTCGGCGACAGGGTGGGCTTCGTGCATCTGCGCACGACCAAGCGCGATGCTGAGGGCAATTTCTACGAGGCCAACCTGCTTGAGGGCGATGTGGACATGTACGGAATGATGAAGGCGCTGCTTGAGGTGGAGCAGAGGCGCGGGGTGAGCATTCCTGTGCGGCCCGACCACGGGCACCAGATGTGCGACGACCTCGGCCGCAGGTCCAACCCTGGCTATTCCTGCTACGGGCGCATGCGCAGTCTGGCGGAGTTGCGGGGGCTTCAGGAGGGCATCATCCGAAGTCAGAGATGAAGCGGTCGGGATTTTTGCCCGGACAAAATCGCGCGAAATGAAAATGGATTGCCACATATGCAAAACAACAGCCAATATAGAAGAACAGAGATATGAATGCACAGAATCTTTTTGACATCAGGGGCAAGGTCGTTGTGATGACCGGCGCCTGCGGCGTGCTCGGGAGCACGATAGTGAAATATTTCGCGGCCCAGGGCTGCAAGGTGGTTCTGCTCGACCTTGAGCGTGCCTCCGCAATCGGAGAGAAACTCGTGGAGGAAATCCACGGTGACGGCGGTGAGGCGGTATTCTTCCCGACAAATGTTCTCGACAAGGCGGTCCTTGAGCACAATTACGAACAGATTGTCGGAAAATACGGACGGATTGACATCCTCCTCAACGCCGCAGGCGGAAATATGGCTTCGGCTACCGTTCCTCCGGACAAGACAATCTTCGACCTTGACGTGGACGCGGTCAAGAAAGTCACCGAGCTGAACCTTTTCGGCACCATAATACCGACAATGGTCTTCGCGAAGTCAATGGCGGAGTCCGGCAAAGGCTCAATCATCAATTTCGCGTCGGAGTCGGCTCTCCGTCCGCTCACCCGAGTGGCCGGTTACGGGGTCGCTAAGGCGGCCGTGACCAATTGGACGAAATATCTCTGCGCGGAACTCGCGATAAAGTTCGGAGAGGGCATCCGCGTCAATGCAATCGCGCCGGGATTCCTGCTCACGAACCAAAACCGCACACTTCTCACGAACGAGGACGGCTCGCTCACCCCCCGTTCCCACACGATACTCGCCCACACCCCGATAGGGCGTTTCCTTGAGCCGGAAGAACTCACAGGCACGCTCCACTACCTCGCGTCCGATGCTTCGAAGGCCGTGACCGGAACGGTCTGCGTGGTTGACGGCGGCTTCGACGCGTTCTCAATCTGAGTAATCTGCCGCGAGCCGGGGCAATCCTCCGCAAGCCGGGATTAATCTTCGACACCCTTGAGGCGGCGGAGCATTCGGATTATGCTTTCAAGGTGCGAAATGTCGCGTTTCTGAGTTTCCACGACCTGACGGAGAGAGTTGTTTTCGCCAACGATTTTGTCGATGCGGGTCTCGTATTCGCTGCGAAGGGCGATGAATTTTCGTTCGGAACGTCCGGACGGAGACCCGGCGACGGCGGATTCAGCGTTGTCTCCGCAGGTAAAGGCATCTGAACCGCAGCCGTAATCGGCTGCCTCCTCTTCAAGATGGAATCTTTTGTCTTCCCGGTTCCAAGAGCCGAAAAGGAGGAATCCCGACCAGATGCCCAGCACCTCGGCAAGCCTCGGAAGAATCGGGTTTATGAGACAGGCTGTACCTGACTCCAGATTTCTGTAGTGAGTCATCGAAATTCCGCAGCGCCGCGCCACCTCGGTCTGTGTGAAGCCCCGGAGTTTCCTGAGCCTGAAGATATTGTCCTTTATGGAATCGTTATCCATAGCGTTATTATCGTCTTGTGGTTATTTTCCGTATGTCAATCGGTGCGCGGGGGACGCCGGACATACGTTCACGCCAAAGATATGGACAAAAACATAAAAGAAACAGCAAGCAAGTCTTGTGATTCATAAGACTTGCTTGCTGTTTCCTGGATATCGCTGTGCACAGAACTTTAGGAAAGCAGATTGGTGAGGGCGGTGAAGTCCTCGACGCCGAGGCGTTCCGGGCGCAGTTCAAAGACGGGCGCGGAGAGAAAATCCGCCGTCTGCTCCGCTGTCCAGCCTTCGCGTCCCGCCTTGCCGGCGATGAGCGGCTTGAGACTGTTGCGGAGGGTTTTGCGGCGCTGGTTGAACGCCGTCTTGACGACTGTCTTGAAGAGTTTCTCGTCACAGCCGAGTTCCGTCCGTGAGTTCCGCCTGAGGCGGATTACGGCGGACTTGACTTTCGGCGGCGGGTTGAACGCGCCTTCGCCTACTGTGAAGAGATACTCGATGTCGTACCACGCCTGAAGAAGCACCGAGAGGATGCCGTAGGTCTTGCTGCCGGGTTTCTCGGCGATGCGCTCGGCCACCTCCTTCTGAATCATGCAGACCACCTGCGGAATGCTGTCCTTGTGGTCTATGATGCGGAAGAAAATCTGGGAGGAGATGTTGTAGGGGAAGTTGCCGATGACGGCGAAGGTTTCCGGGAAGAAATATGATAGGTTCATCTTCAGGAAGTCGCCCTCGATGACCCTTCCGGCCGCTTTAGGGAAATGGGTGAGAAGGTAGTCCACCGATTCGCGGTCAATCTCAATCATCTTGAGGTCCAAATCCCCGCGCTCCAGCAGGTACTGGCTGAGCACGCCCATCCCCGGTCCGATTTCCAGCACCGGCAGCGGTTTCAAGGTTGCCGAGTGCTCCGCGACGCTTTCCGAGACCGTGTTTCCCGCCGGGCATTCAACGACAAGAGCGTCCGCAATTTTCTGCGCGACGCTCAAGTCAGTGAGGAAGTGCTGTCCCAGAGCCTTCTTCGGCCGGACCAGATCACTTCTATATTCCGTATTTCTACCCATCATCAAATTTCCCCGGCATAAAGCCGTCGGCATCTGAAATTACTCGGCGAAATGTCTGGCGACCTCCTCCGCGATGCTTTCGCCTCTCAGATCCCTCTTGAGGATGGTCCCGTCAGGGCCGAAGAGCATAATCTGCGGGATCCCCTGGATGCCGTAGATGTCGGTCGGGATGCGCTGCGCGTTGATTATCTGGTTCCAGACCACGCCGTGTTCCGCAGCGGCGGCCTTGGTGTCCTCCGGCTTGTCCCAGACGGCGACGGAAAGAACCTCAAGACCCTTCGGACCATAGGTTTCATAAACCTTGCGTATGTTTGGAATCTCCCTCTTGCAAGGGCCGCACCAGGATGCCCAGAAGTCCACGAGCACATATTTCCCTTTGCCTACATAGTCGGACAATGAAACCGTCTTTCCGTCGGAGTCCTCAATCGTGAAATCGGTGAACATCCTGCCCTCCTCGGTGAGCAGACCTTTCTGCGCGGCCTCCACCATCTTCACCACTTCCTCCCTCAGCTGGAGCGAATCGGCAAGCTCGGCCGCATAGTCGATGACTTCCTGATTGGTCAGTTCGGAAGACAGGTTCTGAAGCGCCATCACCGCAATCCCATTTTTCCTGTTCCTGTCGAAAGCCACCTTGTTGAGGTCGATGTATTTTTTATTCGCCTCCTCATAAAGTGTCTCAACCTTCTCGTTCTTAAGCTCATCGGTGAGCGTCGAATCGGCATAGACCGCCTTGGCGGCGGCGTTGAAATCATCGACGACTGCTTTCACCTCGGCCTGAAAAGCCGCTTCCTTCTCCTCCTGCGTCTTGCAGGAAACCACAACGGCAGCCGCAACGGCCGCCACAGCAATAAAATTCATCTTTTTCATAACTCTTTTTATTTCCGCAAAGATAGTCTTTTTTAGTAAAAATGCGGGACGAATCGATGACCCGTCCCGCAAAAGCAGAATATTCTCCTTTACCGATTATTCTTCGGTTTCAGATTCCTGATAAGCCTTCAGAAGTTTTTCCTGCACGTCGCCCGGAACAGGCTGATAGTCGGCGAACTCCATACTGAATGTCGCGGCGCCGGAAGTGAGCGAGCTGAGCGCAGTCGAGTACTTGTACATTTCGGCGAGAGGAACACGGGCCTTCAGAACCGAGAATCCCTTGTCCGTGTCCATACCCTCGATGATGGCGCGCCTGTTCTGGAGGTCGGACATACAGGCTCCCATATAGTCGCCCGGAGTCAGCACCTCGACATTGTAGATAGGCTCCATAATCTTCGGGCCGGCGTTGCGGAAGGCCTCCTTGAACGCGTTGCGTGCGGCGAGCACGAACGAGATTTCGTTTGAATCCACCGGATGCATCTTGCCGTCATAGACATAGACCCTGATGTCACGCGCAAGCGAACCGGTAAGCGGGCCCTCGCTCATCTTGTCGTTGATTCCCTTGAGTATGGCCGGCATGAAACGGGCGTCGATTGCTCCTCCCACCACGCAGTTGATGAACTCCAGCTTGCCGCCCCAAGGCAGGTCGAACTCTTCCTTACCCTTGACATTCAGCACCATATCGCGTCCGTCAATCTTGAACTTGTTCGTCATCTCCTGTCCCTCCACTATAGGACAGATGAGAAGGTGAACCTCGCCGAACTGACCTGCGCCGCCCGACTGCTTCTTGTGGCGGTAATTCGCGGCCGCAACCTTTGTGATGGTCTCCCGGTAGGAAATCTTCGGCGCGAACATCTCTATTTCAATCTTGTTCTCGTTGAGAAGCCTCCATTTGACGATGTTGATGTGCTGCTCGCCCTGACCCTTGAGTATGGTCTGCTTGAGTTCCTTGGAGTATTCCACGATGATGGTCGGGTCCTCGGCGGAAATCTTGTTCAGAGCCTCGTTCATCTTTTCGTCGTCCTTCTGCTCCTTGGCCTTGATGGCGGTGCGGTAGCGCGACTTCGGGAACTTGATGTGCTCATATACAATCTCGGAACCGATCTGCGCAAGAGTGGCGTTGGTCTTCGCCGCACGCAGTTTCACCGTACATCCGAGGTCTCCGGCAACCATCTCGCCGACCTTCTCCTTCTTCTTGCCGGCGACGGCATATATCGCCGTAATCCTTTCCTTCTCCCCGTTCTCCGGATTCTCAAGATCCTGCCCCTCGGTGAGCTTTCCGCTCATCACCTTGAAGTAGGCCACCTCGCCCAGATGCTGCTCCACTGCGGTCTTGTATATGAAGAGGGAGACAGGCGCGTCGGCCTTGCACTCCATCTCCTTTCCGTCTTTCGTGTGCTCGATATGCTCCGCCGGAGAGGAAGCCACCTTGATGGTGAACTCCATAAGCCTCTTCACTCCGATGTCCTTCTTCGCGGAGAGACAGAAAATCGGCATTATCGAGAGCTGCCGGATTCCGATTCCGAGTCCCTTGCGGATTTCGTCCTCGGTGAGTTCTCCGGTCTCGAAGTATTTCTCCATCAGCCCGTCGTCGAACTCCGCAGCCCTTTCGATGAGCTGTCCCCTGAGTTCCTCGGCCTGTTCCTTGAGGTTCGCAGGAATTTCGAGATCCTCGCGGGTGCCGTTGTCGTCCTTGAAATGGTAGTACTTCATCTTGAGCACATCCACGAATCCCTCGAACGCAGGACCCACGTTCACCGGAAACTGCACAATCACAGGCTTCTGCCCGAACGCCTCCTTGAGACCGTCAAGCATTCCCTCCCAGTTAGCCTTCTCGCCGTCAAGCTGGTTGACTCCGAGGATGACCGGCATATTGTATTTGTTCGCGTAACGCTCGAAGATTTCAGTACCGACTTCGACTCCCTGCTGCGCGTTCGTCACGAGAATCGCCGTGTCGCACACCCTGAATGCCGAAACCGCCCCACCGACGAAATCGTCCGCGCCCGGAGCGTCGATGATGTTGAACTTGGTGTCCATGAACTCTGCGTAGAGCGGAGTCGCGTAGATTGACCTCTGGTTGATCTGCTCGATTTCCGAGTTGTCGGAAACGGTGTTCTTCGCCTCAACCGAGCCGCGTCTGTCGATGACTTTGCCCTCGTAGAGCATAGCTTCAGATAATGTGGTCTTACCTGACCGGGTGCTGCCGATCAAGACCACATTACGGATGTCTTTAGTGGAATAAGTTTTCATTGTGTGGTGTTATTAGTGTGTGTTCAATGTTCCTTGCACCGGATTCGCCATAAAGATGGACCGTTGAATTCAGCGCAAGTCTTGCAAATTTAGAAAATATATCCAAAAACGGAAATATTTGTCGTGCTTTTGCGGACAAATTATCAATGCCTACTGAACGGCGTAGCTGTGCATCCCGCCGAGAAGGAAGTTTACGCCGAAGTAGGTGAAGAGGACGGAGATGAATGCGAGAAGGAGGAAAAGGTGATATGCGGCCGGTTTGCGCAGAAGAGGAATGTCGCTGCGGTGGACGGCGACGGCATAGATGAGCAGGGTTATGAGCGCCCAGGTCTCCTTCGGATCCCAGTTCCAATAACAGCCCCAGGAGACGTTCGCCCAGACGGAGCCGGTGATGATGCCGGCGGCGAGGAAAAAGACCCCGAAGTAGAGCAGGAACATCGAGATGTCGGCGAGGCGGGCGGCGACGGAGGCTGCCTTTCCCGACACTGATGACCACGCAGAAGCCCGTTCCCCGGCAACAGCCTGTGCCGGAGTTCTGCGTCCGACGGCTCCGATGCAGAGTCCGGCCGCGCTGTTGATCATAATCACCGCGAGAACCGCATAGGAGAGCATCATAAGGGAGACGTGTATGCTCAGCAGAGGGGACTGGAGCACCGGAACGAGCAGAGTCACCGCAGGATTCGCCTGTCCCATCGCGGCGACGAGCAGAGCAAGGGCTGAGACGGTCAGGGAGAACGGATGCATCAGGCTGAAGCGCCGTCCGAAGACGAGTCCCGCGAGCAGCACCGTCCACGCAATCGCCGTCATAGTCTCGGCTCCGTTGGAAAGCGGCACGTGACCGCCCACAATCCACATAAGCGCAAGCATCAAAGTCAGGAACACAAAGAGCACGGCTTCGAGAACCACGGCCGCGAGACGGCTGCGCACACCTGTCTCCTCTCCCCGGGCAAAACAGGTGACGAACCATCCGAGAAGCACAAGCCCGGCGAGGAGATATATGCCGGCCACCGGGAAGAGCGGAGGAAAACTGTTGTAGAGACGCTCAGCACCGAGGCGGAAGCCGGACGGGAGCGAACCTCCGGCCTGCTTCTGCTGGAATTTCCTCATTTTCGCCAGCGCGGTCTCCAATGCCTGATAATCGCCGGCAATCACCATCTCTCCGATGTAGTTCATGGACTTCCGGATGAACAGCCATTCATCGTCCGGGATGTCATCCGGAAGCCTGTCATTCTGGGCGTACCAGCTCACGCGTCCGAGCGAGTCCGCAACGGGATAGAGTTTCAGGAACTCTCCGCTGAAGAGTGCGCTGACCGTCTGCGCACGGTCCTGTGCGTCATTTGCGCCGCGCCTCTGCTTCTGGGGGATGCCGCGCCACGAAGAGCCGTAGAACATCCATCCTGTGAGCACCTGCTCGTCTGTCAGTCCGTAACAGTCGGAATTGCCGTAGAGTTTGACGCGGAAATCCTTGGCGACGGTCTGGAGCGGGCACACGCGGCCGTGGTAGAAGACATAGAGCTCGCCGAACTTTGCGGCGCTCTCCCGGGGGAGGGTCTTGGGCGCTTTCCCGGAAGCGGCGGCGGTGAGTCCTCCTGCGGTCAGCAGCAGGACGGCGACGGCTGCAGAAGAGGCGATCCGCCGCCCGAGAGAGCGTAATTTTTTGTCAGTCAGGAAGAAAATGAGAAATGAGAGAAGAAAGAGAGCATAGCCGGCATAGACAAGTCCGATTCCGACGGGGTCGTGAGCCACGGTGAAGGTGGAGCCGAGCATATCGCTGTCATAAGTTGTCTGATAAAACCGACAGCCCTTGAATGAAAGGATATGGTTCATACTGATTTCCGCCGTCTTGACACATTCTCCGTCCATAATCACGGACACCGAAGACCTGTAGTCTGAAGGAGTGTCCGTCCCCGGATAATACTCCACCGCGAAATCATCGAGCCTCAGCCCGAACGGCAGCGGAAGTTCGGCTTTTTCATTTTCGGAATATGATGTCGCGACATCCCCGACACGGATGTGAAGCATCCCCTTCCTCGCGGAAAGGGATGTCACAAGCGCGCCGGTAATAATCAGCAGCAATGCGGCGTGCATCGCCAGCGCCGCCGGTCTGTGTAGCAGTTTCTTCGTCATTTTTCAATAATTCTGCGTCTCAAAAATCCCGTGCAAATCTCCATCAATTTATTTTTTAACGCTTACTAAACAAATTTTCAGAACAAACCCGAATCCCTTCAGGAAGTGCTTGGAAGGCGGGGATGCACAAAAGGATGGGATGCAAGGCGGACGGTGAAGATGAAACCGCAGCAACCTGACGGTTGTGAGGATTTCATCAAGCCGCCCAACGCGGCAGACCGCCTTTTGTGCGCCCCGCCCCCTTACAGTTCTGACAAGTCAGTCTGCGCATCCTCCACAACCGGCGACACAAGAATCTCCTGGAAATCCTTCTGTCCCGTACCGGCAGGAATGGCGTGACCGCAGATGACATTCTCCTTCAGTCCCTCAAGGTAATCGACGCGGCCGCGGATTGCAGCCTCGCTGAGCACCTTGGTTGTTTCCTGGAAGGAAGCGGCCGAGATGAAGCTGTTGGTCTTCAAAGCCGCACGCGTGATACCCTGAAGCACCTGGCTTGCAGTCGCCGGCCTTGCCTCGCGGACAACCACCGGCTTGAGCCCCTGCCTTTCGAGGGAAGAGTTCTCGCCCCGGAGTTCCCTTGCGGTGATAATCTGACCTTCCTCGAAACGCTGCGAGTCACCGGCCTCCACGACATAGAACTTGCCGTAGATGTTGTCGTTGGTGTCCATGAAAGCCCACTTGTCAACAAGCTCATCCTCAAGGAATTCCGTGTCGCCCGGATTGTCAATCTGCACCTTGCGCATCATCTGGCGGACGATAATCTCGAAATGCTTGTCGTTGATCTTCACGCCCTGCAGACGGTAAACCTCCTGGATCTCGTTCACGATGTATTCCTGAACCTTGATAGGACCGAGGATACGGAGCAGGTCTGTCGGTGAAACGGCGCCGTCGGAAAGCCTCATTCCGGCCTTGACATAGTCGTTCTCCTGAACCATAATCTGCTTGGTAAGAGGAACGAGATAGCGTTTCTCGACTCCGGATTTGTTGCGCACGACAATCTCGCGGTTACCCCTCTTGATCTTGCCCATGAACACTTCTCCGTTAATCTCGGAAACGATTGCAGGATTTGAAGGATTACGCGCCTCGAAAAGTTCGGTGACACGCGGAAGACCTCCGGTGATGTCGTTCGCCTTTCCGATTGCACGAGGAATCTTGATGATTATGTCTCCGACCTTGACCGCGTCGCCCTCGCTTATCATGACATGGGCGCCGACAGGGAGGTTGTACTGCTTCTTTATCTCGTTGTTCTCATCCACGATGAGCACGCTCGGGTTCTTTGACTTGTCACGGCCCTCGATGATGACCTTGTCGCGGTTGAGAGAATACTCGTCTGCGGCTTCCTCGCGGAAGTTCTCGCCCTCGACCATTCCGTCAAAACGCGCGACACCGTCGGTTTCGATGATGGTGATTGCGTTGTAGGCATCCCACTCGCAGATGAGGTCTCCCTTCTGAACCTTGTCGCCATCCTTCTTGTAGAGGACTGAGCCGTAAGGCACGTCGTACTGGGAGAAGGTGATTCCGGTGTTCTCGTCTATGATGCGGAGCTCCGTGGTGCGGCTGACGACAACCGTCTGCTTCGTACCGTCGTCGAGAACCCGCTCGATAGTCCTGAGTTCCTCGAATTCGAGTTTCCCGTTGTATTTGGAAGTGATGGAGCTGTCAGCCGCAGCGCTCGAAGCCGTACCGCCGACGTGGAATGTACGGAGTGTAAGCTGAGTACCAGGCTCGCCGATTGACTGGGCCGCGATGACTCCGACGACTTCGCCTTTCTCGACCATCCTGCCCGAAGCGAGGTTGCGTCCGTAGCACTTCGCGCAGACACCCTTGCGGGACTCGCAGGTGAGCACTGAACGGATTTCAACCTGTTCGATAGGCAGCGACTCGATGAGGCTCGCAAGATTTTCGGTAATCTGCTCGCCGGCCGGCACGATGAGTTCTCCGGTAAGCGGGTTGAACACGTCGTGGACGGAAGTACGTCCGAGAATCCTCTCGCCGAGCGACTCGACGACCTCGTCCTTGCTCTTGATTGCAGTGGCGATGAGTCCTCTGAGCGTGCCGCAGTCCTCCTCATTGATGATGACATCGTGGGAGACGTCAACGAGACGGCGCGTGAGGTAACCCGCATCGGCGGTCTTCAACGCCGTGTCGGCAAGACCCTTGCGGGCGCCGTGCGTGGAGATGAAGTATTCAAGCACCGACATTCCCTCCTTGAGGTTGGTGGTGATAGGGTTCTCTATGATTTCAGCTCCCTGCGCTCCGGACTTCTGAGGCTTCGCCATCAGTCCTCGCATTCCGCAGAGCTGCTTGATCTGCTGTGTCGATCCGCGGGCTCCGGAGTCAAGCATCATATAGACAGGGTTGAAGCCCTGCTGGTCGGTCGAAATCTGCTGCTCGACAATCTTCGTAATCTTGTTGTCGATGCCGGACCAGAGGTCGATGACCTTGTTGTAACGCTCGTTGTTGGTGATGAAACCCATCTGGAAGTTCGACTTGATTTCCTCGACGGTCTTGTAGCCGTCTTCAATCAGCTGAGTCTTCTCCTCCGGGATGATGACATCTCCGAGGTTGAATGAAAGACCTCCCTCGAACGCCTTGCGGTAGCCGAGGTTCTTGATGTCGTCGAGGAACTGGGCTGTCCTTGACACGCCCGTGTTCTTGATGACGACGGAGATAATCTTCCTGAGAGACTTCTTTCCGAGAATCTCGTTCACATAAGGGACCTCGGCCGGAACGAACTGGTTCACGATGATGCGGCCTGCGGAGGTCTCCACCATCTCAGTCCCCTTTGACGGATCCGTCTTGTCCTTCGGCAGACGGACGAGAATCTTCGCGTGTATGTCTATCGCCTTTTCGTTCAGAGCGATGATGACCTCCTCCGGACCATAGAACTTCAGACCCTCGCCTTTCGCTCCCGGACGGAGCTTCGTGATGTAGTAGAGTCCGAGCACCATATCCTGTGAAGGCACGGTGATAGGGGTTCCGTTCGCCGGGTTGAGGATGTTGTGCGAGCCGAGCATGAGAAGCTGCGCCTCCATGATGGCCGCGTTTCCGAGCGGAAGGTGAACCGCCATCTGGTCACCGTCGAAGTCGGCGTTGAACGCCGTACATGCGAGCGGATGCAGCTGGATTGCCTTGCCCTCGATCATCTTCGGCTGGAACGCCTGGATACCGAGACGGTGAAGAGTAGGGGCGCGGTTGAGAAGAACCGGATGTCCTTTCATCACATTCTCGAGAATGTCCCAGATTACAGGGTCTTTCCTGTCGACAATCTTCTTCGCGGACTTGACGGTCTTGACGATGCCGCGCTCAATCAGTTTCCTGATGATGAACGGCTTGTAAAGCTCGGCCGCCATATACTTCGGAAGACCGCACTCGTGCATCTTGAGCTCAGGACCCACGACGATGA
>CAVEDD010000056.1:0-11827 GCA_963614515.1 Treponemataceae bacterium
TTCACAAATCTCCACCAATTTATTTTTTAACGCTTACTTATGCAAAATAACGGAATTGAAAGACATTTTGCGATTCCGTGCATTTTTGTACTCAAAAGAAAGATATTCCAAAAATGTCGTAACTTTGCCCTTTCCGTGCCCTGCGCGGACGGCGTTTCGGGGAGACGTCCCGAGGCCGTGGAGAAACAGTTTTGTAAAACGCGTTCAGAATGTTTGACATATTGGCGATAACTTGGAACGTCGATCCGGAAATATTCCACGTCGGCGGACTTTCAATCCGGTACTACTCGATTCTCTTCGTTTCGGGATTCATCATCGGCTGGTACATCTTCCGCCATTTCTTCAGGAACGAGGGGATTCAGGTCAGCCCTCTGTTGGACTATCTGCTTTATACTCTGCTGATTGCAACCATTGTCGGTGCGCGTCTCGGGCACTGCCTTTTCTATCAGCCGGACTACTACTTCGGCTCGTGGGAGGGTTTCGCGGAGATTTTCATGCCGTGGAAAGGCGGTCTCGCAAGTCACGGCGGGGCGATTGCGCTGATTATCGCGATGATATGGTTCGCCCGCAAGTTCGGCAGGAAATATGACTTCGACTTTGTCTGGATTATGGACCGGCTCGCCATCACGGTCTGCTTCGCCGGGGCGCTCATCCGTATGGGAAACCTCTTCAATTCCGAGATTTTCGGCGGCCCGACCGACCTCCCGTGGGGCTTCCGCTTTCCGCGCTCCTACGAGTGGGTGCAGCTCTATGGCCCGAGCGCGGCGCATCCGGAAGGTCTCGCCTGCCATCCGACCCAGCTCTACGAGGCTCTCTGCTACCTGATTCTCGGCATCGTACTCGTCCTTTTCTATGAAAAGCGGCTCGACAAGGTTCACCGGGGCTTCTTCATCGGGTGGTTCTTCATCGGCTGCTTCGGCTCGCGCTTCCTCATCGAATTCATCAAGAACCCTCAGGTCGAGTTCGAGCAGAATATGCTTCTCGATATGGGACAGTGGCTCAGCATACCGTTCATCCTTCTCGGCATAGGCTTTCTCGTCTATGCGGCTGTCCGCAGGCTTCCCGCCCGCTCCGTCCATCCGGAAAAACAGAAATCGCAGCAGACCCACTACGCCAGACCCCTGACGAAATAATCATTTCCTGTATGCGGGAAAAGATGGAGGGCAAGATAAAGTGGCAATCCGCTTTTTGTGCCCTCTATGGCATTGTTGTTGCGTAACGGGAATCCCATTTTGTAGATATCCGGATACAAATTGTAATAAATCGTTGATTCATATTCATTTGTATCGCCCGTATCACACTGCGCGATGCCGTCGGCCGTTTTTCGGGGTGTCGCAGTCCTTTCGGGACGACAATCTTCCGGAGAAATCCGGACAGAGCCTGAGTGGTAGTGTAAAACATATAATATAACTAAATGGTCAAGATGAAGAAAATAATCGCCTTCGGTCTTGCATCAGCATCGCTTGTGCTCCTGCCTTCGGCGGGCTTCGCCCAGCATCGGGACAAGAAAGCGGACAAGGAAGCTCCCAAGACCGAAGTTCAGCTCATTCTGGAGGAGGCCGACTCGGCCGAAGCTCCGGTGGTGATTTCGCTGGAACAGGCGCTGAAAATCGCGTTGAGCGAAAACATCGCCGTGAAAATCGCGGACAAGGAGATTGAGCGTACAAAGTATGCCAAGAAAGGCACTTACGCCGCTCTCTTCCCGCAGATTGACGCGAGCGGCTCCTATCAGAGGACAATCAAGAAACAGGTGATGTATATGGACTTCGACATGAGCAGCATCGGAGGAGGCGCGAGTGCCGGCGGAAGTTCTTCCGGCAGCGGCGAAGGCTCTGGTGAAAGCGCATCCGGTTCGGGAAGCGGCTCGGCATCTTCCGGCAGTTCCTCTTCCGGCGGACTTGAAGTCGGCCGTTGGAACACCTGGAGTGCGGGGATTTCCGCATCGATGCCGCTTGTCAACGCCCAGCTCTGGAAAAGCATAAAGATTTCCGGGATGGACGTGGAACTTGCTGTCGAGAAGGCCCGCGCATCACGCCTCGACATGGTGAGTCAGGTGAAGAACGCCTACTATGCCGTTCTCTTCTCAAAGGAGGCTTTCAATGTGTATAAAGAGGTCTATGAGAACGCGATGACCAATTACGCGGAGACCGAGAAGAAATACAATGTCCAGAAAGCCACGGATCTCGACATGGCGCGTGCGAAGACCAATGTCGCCAACGCCATCCCTAACGTCTACAACGCCGAGAGTTCCATAGTCCTCGCACTGTGGCAGCTCAAGGCTGTGATGGGAATCGATCTTGAGATGAACATCGATGTCGAGGGCGCGATTGAGGATTATGCCGAATATATGACCTGCGATGTCACTGCGTCCGACAGCATATCCCTTGACCGCAACTCCACGATGAAGCAGCTGGAGATTCAGGCGAACGAGCTTGCACAGAGCATCAAGGCGCAGCAGTACGCCTACATCCCGACTCTCGCCCTTGCGTTCAACTACAGTTACAACGCGATGACCAACGACTTCAAGTTCAACGAATACAAATGGACTCCGTACTCCTATGTCGGAGTGAGCCTCTCCATTCCGATTTTCTCCGGCGGAAAGCGTCTCAACCAGGTCCGTCAGGCGCGCAACAGCTACGAGCAGATGCGTTTGCAGATGATCTCCACCGAGCGCAATCTCAAGATTTCCATCCGGCAGTCGCTCAACACGATGGAGACCAATGTCAAGAGCTACGACGCGGCGCGGGATGCAGTCGCTTCCGCAGAAAAGGCCTACAGCATCGCTGAGAAATCCTACGAAGTGGGGCGCGCGACCCTCACCGATCTGAACGACGCGCAGCTCGCCCTCACCCAGGCGCGCCTGACCGAGTCGCAGGCCGTCTATAATTTCATAGTCGCCAAGACGCAGCTTGAACAGACTCTCGGCCAGGACTTTACGGAATAGGACTTTACGGAATAGGCCTTTACGGAACAGGGCTTTCCGAAGAAGACATAACGGTTTGAAAACATTGAAGATATGAACAAGATAGCAAGAAATTTGGCATTTGCGGCGGCGGTGATTGCAGCCGCCTCCTGCGGCAACGGAAAGAAGACCGAATCCGCCGCAGCGGTGAATGAGACAGTCGAGGAGACGGCTCCGCTCGTGACCGTGGTGACGGTGGGGAAACAGGATGTTCCTCAGACCTCGGTTTACACCTCGTCCGTCGAGCCTTACGCGAAGAACAACATAGCTCCGCAGTCATCGATGAGAATCAGCAAGATTAATGTCGAGGTGGGGGATTTTGTGAAGAAGGGTCAGATTCTCGCCGAGATGGACCGTCTCCAGCTCCAGCAGGCGGAACTTCAGATGAAGAACAACGAGACCGAGTACGCGCGTCTCAAAGGGCTTTATGACGCGGGCGGACTTTCAAAGTCGGACCTCGACGCGATGGAGCTGAACTACAAGGTCAGCAGGACAAATTACGACAACCTTCTCCAGAACACGGTTCTCCGCTCGCCGATTGACGGGGTGGTGACCGCGCGGAACTATGACAAGGGGGATATGTTCTCCATGGGTCAGCCTATTTACACCGTGGAGCAGATTGTCCCGGTCAAGCTTCTCGTGGGAATCTCCGAAAGCGACTATTCCAAGGTGAAGAAGGGCAACGAGGTGAGCATCACCGTCGACGCCTTTCCGGGCAAGACCTTCATCGGCAAGATCAACCGCATATACCCGACAATCAACGAACAGACCCATACTTTCAACGTCGAAATCGTCGTTCCGAACAAGGACAAGGTCCTGCGTCCGGGGATGTACGCCCGCGTGACCGTGCAGTTCGGAGTGAACAGCAGCGTGGTCGTTCCGGATTCGGCGATTGTCAAGCAGACCGGTTCCGGCGAGAGGTTCATCTACATCCTCAACTCCGACGGCACCGTCACCTATCAGAATGTGAAGCTCGGACGGCGCACAGGTTCGATGTACGAGATTCTTTCCGGAGTTCCCGACGGGGCGCAGGTGGTGACCGAGGGTCAGGTGCGTCTGAAGGACGGAATCAAGGTTACGGTTTCCGAGTAGCCGCAAAGTAACCCTTTGACAGGGGAAATCATTTCAAAACAGTATCTGAAGCATGAGCATATATAGAAAAGCGGTAGATAATCCGGTGACGACGGCCCTGGTGTTCACGGCGTTCGCCATATTCGGAATATTCTCGCTGATGAACCTCTCCATCAACAACTACCCTGACTTCGACGCGAACACCATCATGGTGATGTCGTCCTATCAGGGTGCGAGTGCGGAGGACATCGAGACGAACCTGACGAAGGTGCTCGAAAATGCCCTCAACGGTGTCAGCGACCTCAAACATATAACTTCGCAGTCGAAGGAAAACGTCTGCATCATAACCCTTGAATTTGAATACGGCGTCGATATAGAGGAGGCGACGAACAATGTCCGGGACAAACTGGATATGGTCAACTCGTCCCTGCCGGACGGGGCTTCCGTGCCTGTGATTTTCAAGTTCAGCGCGGACGACATGCCGATTCTGATTTATTCGGCCACGGCGAACCAGAGCATCCCGGCTCTTGAGAAGATTCTCGACGACAAGGTCTCCACTCCGCTCGCGAGGGTTTCCGGCGTGGGAACCGTCTCGGTGACGGGAGCGCCGCAGCGTGAGATTCAGGTCTATTGCGACCCGAACAAGCTCCAGGCCTACGGCCTTTCGATTACGGGAATATCCGGAGTCCTCGCCTACGAGAACAAGAACGTGCCTTCCGGCAACATAGACATAGGTTCGGACACCTACACCCTCCGCATCGAGAAGGAGTTCGACAGTGCGGACGAGATGCTTGACGTGGTGGTCGGCTACTCCGGCGGCGAGGCGGTCTATCTCCGCGATGTGGCGACTGTGGTCGACGGTCTTGAGGAGAAGTCGCAGGAAGCCTACACCAACGGGGTGCAGGGCGCACAGATTATCATCCAGAAGCAGTCCGGAGCCAACACGGTGAATGTCATAAAGAAGGTCAAGAAGACGATGGCCCAGATTCAGGAGACTCTGCCTTCCGACATCAAGATTACGACTGTGGTGGACAGCTCGCGCAACATCATCAACTCCATCAACTCCCTGAAGGAGACCATCATAATCACCTTCCTCGTGGTCGCGCTGATTGTGTTCCTCTTCCTCGGAAGGTGGAGGGCGACATTCATAATCGTGCTCGCGATTCCTATCTCCCTGCTTGCATCCATAGTCTATCTGTTCGCGACGGGCAACACGCTGAACATCATTTCGATGTCCGCCCTGTCAATCGCAATCGGTATGGTCGTGGATGACGCGATTGTGGTTCTGGAGAACGTGACGACCCACATCGAGAGGGGCGAGAAGCCTAAAGAGGCGGCGGTACACGGCACTCAGGAGGTCGGCATCTCCGTCGTCGCGTCCACGCTCACGATGCTCGCCGTGTTCCTCCCGCTTACGATGATTCAGGGTATGTCCGGAATAATGTTCCGCCAGCTCGGCTGGATTGTGTCAATCATCATGATTGTCTCCACGGCCGGCGCGCTCACCCTCGTGCCTATGATGTGCTCGAGGATGCTCAGGCTCAAGCTCACACACGGGAAGTTCTACAATTTCTTCTTCGGAAACTTCAATAAGTTCATAGCTTGGATAACAAGAGGTTACGGGCATATCATCCACTGGTCCGTAAGACACAGGGCCGTGGTGATCAGCGTCGCTCTCGCGGTGTTCGTCGGTTCCATCCTCGCCTACCTCCCGACGATGAAGACAGAGTATTTCCCTCAGTCCGACTCCGGCCGTCTCCGCGCCACAATCGAGCTTCCGGTGGGTACGGGTCAGGACATTACGCGGGAACTTGCCGCCGAAATCTATCAGAAAGTCACTGCGGTCGCTCCGGAAATCCGCGTTTACAGCTACTCTCTCGGACAGGCCGACTCCGACAACGCCTTCGCTTCGATGCAGAGCAACGGAACCCACATCATATCCGTGAACATCGACTGCGGAAGTATGGAAGACCGTGTGCGCTCATCTTCGGAAATTGCCGACGAGATGCGTGCTGTGCTCTCAAGCTACCCTCAGATCAAGAAGTTCACCGTCACTGAAGGCGGTATGGGAATGGGCGGCTCCACATCCGTGAAACTTGAGGTCTACGGCTACGATTTCCAGAAGACCGACGCCATAGCGGCGCAGCTCGCCTCGAAACTGAACGAAGACAAGGCGTTCGCGCAGGCCGTCGTCAGCCGTGACGAGTACACCCCTGAGTATCAGGTGGATTTCGACCGCACGAAACTCGCCCTCAACGGGCTTAACAGCACCACTGCGGCTTCGGCCGTGAGCGCCGCCATCAAGGGTTCGGTGCAGTCGTTCTACCGTGAGGACGGAGAGGAGTACAATATCCGCGTCCGCTACGGCAAGGAGTTCAGGACCAGCGTGGCCGACATCGAGAATATCGTGGTCTATTCCCCGACCGGTGCCGCAATCAAGGTCAAGGACCTCGGCAGGGTGGTCGAGACTTCGACACCTCCGACAATCGAGAGGAAGGACCGTCAGCGTCTTGTCACCGTGACGGGCTATGTCGCGAGAGGCTTCGCCCTTTCCGATGCGGTGACCGTCGCCAATCAGGCCATTAAGGACACGGCGATTCCGTCCGAGATTTCAGTGGCCGTTGCCGGAGACATCGAGGACCAGCAGGACACATTCGGAGACCTGATTACGCTCCTCATACTGATTGTAATACTCGTTTATATGGTCATGGCATCCCAGTTCGAGTCCCTGATGAGTCCGTTCGTCATAATGTTCTCCATTCCGTTCGCGCTCACCGGCGTCGCTCTCGGCTGCTGGCTCACGGACACGGCAATCGGCGTGATGGCCCTCATCGGAGTCATCATCCTTATGGGTATAGTGGTGAAGAACGGTATCGTGCTGATTGACTACACCATCCTGCTTCAGGAACGGGGCTATGAGGTCAAGGAGGCCGTCGTCACCGCCTGCAAGAGCCGTCTCCGCCCTATCCTCATGACCACCCTCACGACCGTGCTCGGTATGGTCCCTATGGCCGTGGGCACAGGCGAAGGTTCTGAGATGTGGCGTTCGCTCGGCATCACGGTGGCCTGGGGTCTTACCATCTCCACGCTCGTGACCCTCGTCATCATCCCGACGGTTTACACGGCATTCGTCGAGGCGGGCAACCGCCGCCGCGCCCGCAAGGCGGCGAAGATTGCCGCGAAGTAAATCCGGTGAAGAAGGGATATTTGTACAGGATTAATGACAGAAGTATTTGTGCAGTATTTTTGAGGAAATGAAATCAATATTCATAGCATACAATCAGGCGTACAATATGGAACTCGCCGACATCCTTGAGGAACAGGGCTGCAGGGGCTACACGATGTGGAACGAAATCACCGGACGCGGATCCGAGACCGGAGAACCGCATCAGGGCAACCACGCCTGGCCGACGCTGAACAACGCGATGCTTGCAGTCGTGCCGGATGAGAAGGTGGATTCCATCCTCGAGGGCCTGGCCGAAAAGAACAGGGAGTATCCGGAACTCGGACTCAGGGCTTTCGTCTGGAGCGTCGAGAAGTCCCTCTGACCTTTCGGCCTGACTCGCGGCCTGGGCCTTGGCCTGACTCGCGGCCTGATTTCCGGCGAGGCAGCCGGTGTCGGCGAACTTTTGTTTTTGCCGTCATAAATCTTTATATTTGTAGTCCGGATTCCGCGCGTTTTGCGAAGTCCGGGCTTTACGCGTGAGAATTTCTTAAATTTGAGAATATGGAACAGATTGTGAATGACGCGAACTTCGCGCAGATTATTTCGTCAAACGCTGTCGTGCTCGTCGATTTCTGGGCGACATGGTGCGGTCCGTGCCGCGCCCTCGGCCCGACGATAGAGGAGATAGCGAAGGAATATGAAGGCCGTGCTTTCGTGGGGAAATGCAATGTCGATGAAAACAGCGAGGTTGCGGGACAGTTCCGCATTATGAGCATCCCGGCGCTGCTTTTCTTCAAGGACGGCAAACTGGTTGACAGATTGGTCGGAGCACAGCCGAAGGCGAACATTACCGCCAAACTGGATGCCATCCTTTAGTTTCCGGGCATCTTAAACAAAGCGGATATGAAAAAGATATTCTCTGTTCTGGCCGTTGCGGCCGTGTCAGTGTTTTTCGCGGCGAACGCAAACGCGCAGTTCAACTACGGTGTAATCGGCGGAGCGACATTCTCGTCCGCCAAATCAAGCGAATGGAATCTTACCAAGGAAACGATGTACCATGTGGGCGCGACCTTCAAGCTCTCCCTTCCACTCGGTTTTGCAGTCCAGCCGTCGCTGGTCTATCAGGTAAAGGGCACAAGCATTCCTGCGCGGTACGATGACGAAAAATCGTTCGACTATGCCGCAGGCTATCTTGAAATCCCCGTTTCTCTGCAATGGGGTCCGGATCTTCTGATTATGAGACCCTACTTCGAATTAGTCCCGTTCTTCGGCTATGCCCTGAACAACCGTTTCAAGGGGGACGATTCTGCGAAGAATGACTGGACGGGACTCAACCGCTGGGAATACGGAGTCGGACTCGGCGCCGGTCTGGAGATATGGCATCTTCAGATTTCCGCACGGTACAACTGGGATTTCGGGACGCTCTTCGACTCGAAAAGTGAAATCTCCGATGCCGGCTCGTTCGCGGCAAGGATGAAGGAGTCGTTCGGAGACAGAAGCCGTTTCGGCGGAGCGACACTTTCATTCGCGCTGTTGTTCTGACGGCGGGGTCGATGCTTTGGGGGCTGAGGGATGATGCCGGAGGCATGTTTTGGGAGTAAGGCGATGGACATCAAGTTTATCAGGGACTATCTCGGAAGCGATTGGACTGAGGTCCAGGAGCTTGTCTCGAAAACGCTGAAAAGTGACATAGACCTGCTTGACGCAACCAACAGGGCGATACTTTCCCACGGGGGCAAGCAGTTGCGCCCCATGCTGTCCCTGCTTGTCGCCAGGGCCTGTCTCCGCTCTGCGGACAGTCACTTCAGCGGCTGCTGCGTCAGCCCGCTCCCGTATGTATCGAAACGTTATGCCGCGGCCTCGGAACTCCTGCACAACGCCACTCTTCTGCACGATGATGTGGCTGACGACAGCGATATGCGCCGGGGATGCCCGACAGTGCGTTCCCTTCTGGGGCCTTCTGCGTCGGTGCTTGTCGGAGACTATTGGCTCGTCCGGGCGATAGGGCTGATTCTGGGGGATGAAGACGAAAACTGCGACGCCAGGGTGGTGCGCATATTTTCAAGGACATTGAGCTGCCTTGCCGAGGGGGAGATGCTGCAGCTGCAGAAATCGAAGACGGCCGACACAGGTTATGACGATTATCTCCGTATAATCTACTGCAAGACCGCCTCGCTTTTCGAGGCCGCCGCCGTGACAGCCGCAATCTCGGTCAATGCCTCCCCGATGTGCCGCGAGGCCGTGCGGGACTATTCGGTGAACCTCGGCTATGCCTTCCAGATCAAGGACGACATACTCGATTACCGGGGCACGGAATCGGTGGGCAAGCCGCTCGGAGTGGATGTGCTTGAACAGAAGATAACCCTGCCGTTGCTCGGAGCGTTCGTGAATGCTCCGGAGCGTGAAGCCGGGATACGCGCTCTTGTCGCCGATGTTGTCGCGCATCCGGAGAACCGCGATGAGATTGTCCGCTTCGTGGATGAGAACGGGGGAGTCGGGTATGCGGAGAAGAAACTGGAGACATTCGTGGCGAAGGCTGTGGAGGCGATATCCCTCCTCGCTCCGTCGGAAGAACGGGAGATGCTCGCGGAACTCGCGCACTTCACGGCCAGCCGCAACAGGTGACCGGAGTTTGGAGAAATATTTTTAGGATCACATAAGTCCGTAAGGAGGACGAAGTCATATGAAATTCAGTGATATTGTCGGGAATGACGCGCTCAAGCGCACGCTCGTGTCCATGGCGGACAGCGGGCGGGTGCCGCACGCGATGCTTCTCTACGAGAACGACGGCTGCGGCGCGGTCGCCATCGCGGTCGCTTTCCTGCAATATCTCAACTGTGACAGGCGTTCCGGAGGGGAGGCCTGCGGGGAATGTCCGTCCTGCCGTCAGATGTCCAAGCTGATTCATCCGGACGTGCATTTCGTCTTTCCTGTGAACAAGAGTTCCCTTCTGAGCGAGGATAAGCCGACTTCGGATTCATTCCTCGCATTCTGGAGGCAGATGGTGCTTGACAATCCCTATTTCCGCGAGGATGACCTTCAGGAGGCGCTCGGAATCGAGGGGAAGAAGGGGGAGATTGCCCTTCCGGAGGCGAAGTCGATAATCTCGAAGATGTCGCTCACGGCGGTGGAGGACGGCTATAAGGCTGTTATCTGCTATCTTCCGGAGAAAATGAATCCCACGGCGGCGAACAAACTTCTGAAACTCGTGGAGGAGCCGCCGGAGAAGACGGTTTTCGTCTTTGTCACCCACGCGCCGGAGAAAATGATGCAGACGGTCTTCTCCCGCTGTCAGAGTATGCGTGTTCTTCCGCTCACGAAAGAGGAGACGGCGAAGGTGCGCGGAGAGGAAAGGCAGAACGGGGAGTTTTTTCCGCTTGTGTCCGCTCTGCTTGACAGTGTGGCGCGCCGGGATCTGCTTCACGCCCTCGAAGTCGGGGAGACTGCCGCGGCGCTGCCTTCCCGTGAGAAACAGAAAGCGTTCTGCGTCTATCTCTCGTCCTGTCTGCGCCGGATTTTTCTGATCGGGCAGGGGCAGGAGCCGCTTGCCGGCGTGCTGCCGGAGGAAGCCGCCTTCTATCAGGCCGCATCCGCAAGGTTCGGGTCTGCGTTCTGTATGAAAGCCGAATCTGCTCTCGACAGGACGGTTTCGCTGCTTGACAGGAATGTAAATTCAAAGATTCTGTTCTGCGATCTGGTGGACAGGATGTTTGTCGCTATATAATAAAGGTTTATGGAAAACAACGATAACGAAGCAAAAAAATATGACTGCTCGCGCGGATGCACCGTGGAAAGGAGCGACGAGGGCGAACTGAACTGCCGCTACAGGCCGGGATGCTGCAAGATGGAGGTCTATGACTGGCTTCCGGGAGTCGCGCAGGAGCAGTACAAGGACTTTTTCGAGGTCCGTTTCAAGAACACCCGGAAAGGGATTTATTTCAACGCCTCGGGGCAGAGCATCAAGACCGGCGACCTTGTCGTGGTCGAGGCCGCGACCGGGCACGACCTCGGCATCGTGACGCTTGAGGGGGCGGTTGTCGCCCGTCAGATGAAGTGCCGCAGACTTGACCCTGCCTCAGGCGACTACAAGAAGATTTACCGCAAGGCGAAGGTCTATGACCTTGAGAAATGGCAGGAAGCCATTGACCGCGAGCAGGATACGATGATACGCTCCCGCCAGATTGCCGCCGAACTCGGTCTGGAGATGAAAATCGGCGACGTGGAGTTTCAGGGCGACGGCACCAAGGCGATATTCTACTACATCGCGGACGGGCGCGTGGATTTCCGCCAGCTCATCAAGGTCTTTGCGGACGAGTTCCACATCCGCATCGAGATGAAGCAGATTGGGGCGCGTCAGGAGGCCGGGCTTATCGGAGGTCTCGGGATATGCGGGCGCGAACTCTGCTGTTCGAACTACATCTCCACCTTCCAGTCGATTTCCACTTCTGCGGCAAGACTTCAGGATCTTTCACTCAATCCGCAGAAGCTTGCCGGGCAGTGCGGAAAGCTCAAGTGCTGCCTCAATTACGAGACGGCCTCCTATATGGACGCGCAGTCGCGCATACCGAAGGTCGCCAATCCGCTTGAATTCCAGGACGGACTCGCCTACCTGATGAAGACCGACATAC
>CAVEDD010000057.1:0-11792 GCA_963614515.1 Treponemataceae bacterium
GTTTTGTTCCCCTGCTGCAACAAGAAAAATGGTGACGACATCATCAGGGAAATCACGTTGAACAAGACCAAAATCACCCTCACGGAGGGTGAAACATTCCTCCTGACAGCGAAACTGTCTCCGGAAAACGGCACGGAAAATGGCATAGTCTGGAGCAGCGAAGATTCGGGGGTGGCCACTGTCAGCGCTGAAGGCGAGGTGACCGGGGTGAAGGCCGGAGAAACCGTCATCACCGCCGCCGCCCTTTCAGACGGCAATGTCAAGGCGACCTGCCTCGTCACGGTTCAGGCGCCGGTGGCGGTCACCGGAGTGAGAATCAACTATGACGGCGAGGAGCTGAACCTTTTCACAGGCACGTCATTCTCCCTTTCCGCCACGGTCGAACCGGCGGACGCAGCGGACAGGCAACTCACCTGGACCATCGACAAAACGGAGTTCGCGACCGTTGACACCGACGGCAAAGTCTCCGCTGACAAGCAGGCGGAGGGGACGGCGACCTTGACTGTCAGCGCCGGGGGAAAGAGCGCCATTCTGAAAGTCCACAGCTATAAGGCCGGACTTTCTGTGCCGTCGATGTCAATCCTTCCCGGGGAAGAGCTCTC
Organism: Treponemataceae bacterium; assembly: GCA_963614515.1. Classification (GTDB taxonomy): domain Bacteria; phylum Bacteroidota; class Bacteroidia; order Bacteroidales; family UBA932; genus Cryptobacteroides. The sequence continues at coordinate 603 of CAVEDD010000057.1, forward strand.
CTTCAAGAATTATTTCCTGACCGGTTCGATTCCGGTGTCGGACTATACCTTCTCTTCCGACAAGCCTGAAGTCGCGACCATCGACGGAGATTTGAAAATTGTCGGGAAATCGTACGGGACAGCGGTCATAAGTGCAAGGTACAGCGGCACGGCGATAGCTAAGTTTGAAACGGAACCGTCCGTCCGCTTCGAGGTCACGGTGGCGGATTCTTTCGTCGCTTCTGTGACAGATGTCTTAACGGTTACCGGAAGAGGTGTAGTGCTGACAACGAGCATCGAGAGCGGAACTGTCAGGGTGGGGGACAAGCTGAAGATTCTCCAGCCGGACGATGCGAAAGGACATTATATCGTGACCGTCAAGGGCATATCACTGTTCAACGAAGCGGTTGATTCCGCAACGGCCGGCGACGCTCCAGCCATTCTGATAGGCGACCAGCTGACGAAGGACAAACTTATGACCGGCGCGGTGCTGATGTCGGAAAATACAAATCACATTGCCGGCGCCCGGAAAATCGTCGGCACTGTCACGGTGACTAAAAGCACGCCGGTTCAGCTGAATGAACAGGATCAGTTCTATTCCTCCTACGGGGCTGATGTGACCGGAACATTCACCAATTTCAACGGCAGGAAAATGCTGTCGTCCGGAGAATCATACGATATGATTTGGGTGACCATCACGGAAGGCTACCGGTTCATCTGCAGTATAGGTCAGGAAATCATCGTCCGCAACAGCGGCAAGGAAGTCGCCACGATGGTGATTGACGGAACCCTTCCATTCCCAGGCAAGGAGGTGGAATACACTGATGTCAGTCAGCCTGCGGAATAGTGCCCCAGGGGCTGTCACGAAGTGACTGGGGATTGAGAAATTAAAAGAGGGTGACACTTTTTAGTCATCCCCATTTGCTCTGAGACCGGTCTGTCTACATCAGGCCGGTCTCAGCTGCATATTTGACAAGTTCAACCGTGTTGTTGATTTTAAGCTTGCGGAAGATGTTGGACTTGTGCGCGTCGACAGTGCGGACGGAAACGTTCATACGGTCGGCGATTTCCTTGCTCTGAAGCCCCTCGCAGCAGAAGCGCACCACTTCCCTCTCCCTGGCAGTGAGCTTAGGAAGAGGCTCTCCGCCGGGTGCACCGGTCTCGATGCTCTCGATGACCTCGCCCAGCACCTTCGCCTCCTTCCGGTCTCTCATCGCCGGCACCAGCGAGAGCAGACGGCTCTTAGCCTCATCGTTCCTGCGAAGAATCTCCTCCTGCCGCCTGCGAATCCGCAGCAGGCGCACGAGAACGACGATGCAGGCAGCCAGAATGGCGGCAAGCACTGCCATAAGCACAAACAAGACAAGCCGGTTTCTTGACCGCACCTGCTGAAGAGCGAGTTCCTTCTCCGTCTCGGCAGTCCGGTACTGAATCTTGAAGTCCTCCACGGCCATCCGGCTGCGGTCTTTCGTCAGACGGTCATTCAGTTCAACATAGTCGTTAAGGCGGTCAAGCGCGGCCTTCTGGTCGCCGGACATCGCGCAGGACTCGGAAAGTCCCCGAAGAGCCTTCTTGCGCACATAGTCTCCGCCGCACTGACCTGCAATGAGTTCGGCCCGGCCATAAGCCGCGACGGCCTCTTTCCACTTCCCTTCCTTCGCGTCGATGCTCCCGAGCAGATTGTAGCAGATTGCCAGCGAAATGTGGTTGCTTCGGACGGAGAGAACAGTCATCGCCGAATCCAGACACGAGCGCGCCTCCCTGACACGCCCCAGTTCAACGAGCACGGGAACTTTCTGCGACCTGCGGACCGCCGCCTTCACTTCCCTGCCGTCCTTCAACTCGATTGCAAGCGCCTCGTCAATGGACTCCAGAGCTTTTTCAGGATGCCCGAGAGCAAGCCAGATGTCAGAGGCCAGCCCCAGCCTGACAGCAAGGCGCTGCCTGTCTCCGGACTTTCTCTCGTAGGCGATGGCCGGCAGGACATACGAAAGCGCCGTCTCCGCGTCCCCAACCCCGAGGTAGAGCGTGGCGAGGTTGTTCATCGTGGTGCTCATCCCGCCCTCGTCGGCGTTACGCCGGTCAATCTCATAGACCCGTTCCATATAGGAAATCGCCTGCTCGAACAATCCCTTCCTCTGGCATATTATCCCGAGGTTGTTCAGGCACTCCGCCACCAGTTTTTCATCGTCCGTCCCTTCGCTCTCAAGCAAAGCATTGAGTCCCAATCCATAAGCCTCATCAAACCGATTCCCGAAAAACAAATGCGCGGTCATATATGCCTTTATGCAGGCACTCTGTTCCCTCGCCCCTGATTTCCCGAAAACCATAAGCGTATCGACATCCCCCTCGTCGAAGAATGTCTTCATGAGCGTGTTCGCAATCCGTGTTTTTTCCCGTCCCGATGAAGAATTCCACCGCGAAAAGAGCGAGTCCGCCCTGTCCTGCACAGCCTCCTGCGCCGAAAGTGGGACGAAAGCGAAGGATGTGAGAATCAGGAGGGAAAAAACACGCTTCATAATATTGCCGGATATAAGCTTATGTCTGTTTGCCATTGTTTCTGATGTCCATACGAACCTGCAAAATTAAAGTTTGTCCGTGACTAAGCAAAATTTTTTCTTACCCGCCTCTTCAGTAACAAAAAAGCCCCGACAGGATGAGTGCCGGGGCATTTGCGGTTTTATGAGAATGCTACTTCGTCACGACTTGTATGACCTGGACATCGTCCCTGCCGGAAAGGTCAACGGCTTCCTTGCTGCCGGGCTTATATACTGTCATAGAGGCGATTGATGCGGGTTTTATTTTGTTCAGGGCATCCTTGTCGCACTTCCGGCCGTCAAGGATATAGACCGTGGCTGCGGAGAACACCGCTGCATCTGCGCTGTCCGTTTTGACTTCCGTGATTCTCCGTTCATCGGTGCGGATCATATGAATCCTTACGACCTTCCCGTCAGCTTTGCCCGTGGCGGTAAGTATCTTGTAGTCGCTTACCGTCTTCCCGACAAGCTGGCTGCCGTCGAAGTTCTCCACTTTCGCCCCGTCGATGACGTACCTGTCAAGCGTGTCCGCCGGTGCCGCCGCCACGGAGACATTGAGAGCCGAAGCGCATACTGCGCTCAAAAACATTGTCAACATAACTGTTTGAATTTAAGGTTTATTCTATCGCTGTTATCGTGACCGCCTCAGCGCCGTCCGTGCGGCTCATCACATAGGAGCATCGGCTCCCGTCCATCATCAATGCGGTGAGAATCACCCGCCTGCCTTCCGGAGTGGCGCTGACCGACCTGACATTGTCAGGGTCGAGGTTCATAATCTGCTGAAGCCCCTCCGCCATCTCGGTTCCGTCGAACCCGCAGCGGTTGTCGCGGATGCTCAATGTCAGAATCAATGCCGACGAGGCCGCCGCAAAGAGCATCGCGCCCCAGACGAAGGGTCTGCGTCTGCGGGACTCTCCTTTCCGCACAAGCCTGTCGAACTCGGCCGCGGAGTCATCGGAGAGGTATGCCTTCTCAAGCTCCGCCAATGTCCTGTCATCTCGTCTCATATTCATAACTCCAGTTTCGCATTTGCGAAACCCATATTCATTGATTCTTAATGATTTGCTTCATCTTGCGCTTTGACTTTGAAAGAAGAGACTTTATTACGGATTTGTCCCTGCCGGTCCTCGCCGCCATTTCGTCAAGCGTCCAATCCGTTTCCTCACGCAGCTTCGTATATTGAAACTCCGACGGTGTCAGTCTGTCGTATAGTTCTTCCCTGAGTCTGTCCGCATCCTGTCTCTCGACTTCACCGGCGGCTGATGTCCCGCCGGGAAAGACATCGCCCGCAATAGCCTCAGTTTCAAGATGATTCCTGCGATAATGCGAAACACAGATGTTTTTCGTTATCTTGACAAGCAGAGCTTCTACATTGCGTACAGGGTAGCCTTTCTCCGAGAGGTTCCAGAAAGCGAGCAACGCCTCCTGGACGATGTCCTCCCCGTCGACGGCCATATCGGTCGCCCGGCCGAAACGCCTTGCCAGCGCCTTCAGCGTGCCGCTATGTTCCTGCACGATATGTCCGAATTCCTGTTCCGTCATACTCCTTTCAAAGCGTCGTCACCTGTAAGTCGCAAAAACGGAGCGAAAGTTAACAGAAATAATCCAGCCTCCGTGCGAAACGTTCCTGTTCGGATTTTGAGATTCCGCAAGATGCAGCGACTGCACGCCAACCTTTCAAGGCATCCCTGACTTCGGAAATTATCTTCTCCGCGTCATCGTATTCCAACATATAATATTCACAGGAATCCGACAAAAGCCGCAGTGACGATTCGTTTGAGTTAGGTGAAATCAACAGGCTCTGAGTCAATAGGTTTGTCGGATTCATATCATATGCGGGAGAAAGTTTCCATCCGGATTCTGTCAGCAGGAAGCCGTGATTTCTGAAATGGTCATCGTGGTTGCCGATACAGATGTTGAATGCAATCCGGCGGAACAGTTCACGGATTGCCGTTTGCGGAGATGCGACTCCAGTGTTTCCGAATATGACATCGGCGATGTCAAGATAGCCGTTCCCCGAATCCGCGTCTGAGCCGTCGGAGAGTCCGCAGAGCGTCATTGCCGACGCGAAGTGTATGCGCCGGCCGTCCGATGTCCTGTCAAACCGCGTGGACAACAGCGTATGAAACCGTACGCCGTCAAGTTTCAGCAACCGTGTCTCAGCGGCATCGATGCCGGCCTCACGCGCAAGAGCGTGCGAAAAATGCTCCCACAAGGCGATATCGTAATCATCATTCACAGAAGGAATCTTTGCTATGCACAGTCTCCCCTCCTCGTCCAGCACATTGGCCTTAGGCCTTGCTCCGCCGAGCGATGAACCTTGCAGAAGAACATTCTCCAGCCATTCTTCACGCGGCAGCTCTCCGTTCTTTTCCGCCGCCTCATAATCGTGCGCCGTAGCGATAAATTCTCGAAGACTTGCAACCGGCGGAACCGGCATCGCATCGTGCTCCGCCCCGATAATGACATCTCCGGAACGAAACCGGAGAGCACCCATCCGCGAGCGGTCATCGACTTGAAGCAGATAGTCAAAATCATTGAATGTGCGTGAGATGCGTTTCTCGCGTTCTGCAAGTATCCTCTCCCTCTTGTCAATGAGTTTTCGTCCCCAACGGTCCGGGAGAGCATCGGCAAGGAATCCGAAAATGCTCCCGGATTTGTGCTGCAGACCCTGGTGAGCAGTCAAATCCGCGCTCAAAGAAGAGACTCTTCCTGACTGAAGCCAGCTGGGGGCATATTCAAATGTGTATGACGCAGTCCCCCTTATTCTGTCATAACCGAGACTTCCGATGACTCCGGGGGTCTGCAGAAAGTTGAAATCGGCAATTATGTCTATGGTTTTCATTCTTTTTCGGTTTTACTCGCACGGCGTCTATGTTTCAACTGAATGTCCTGAAGATTCCGCCCCAATTCATCATTCCGGGCGATAAGAAGAATGTCCTCATCAAGTCCCAAGGCATACAGAATACGCAGATATATTCCGATTGCGACTGTCGCAGTGCCTTTTTCCACCCGCATCACCGTCAGAGCCGAGCATCCGGCCCGCTCCGCAATCATTCCGATAGTCAGGTCGCGTCTCAGTCTAGCAAGCCGAATCTGCTCCCCGACAATTTCCAGATTTCTCGCGGCTTTCCGTGGAAGAAGTGTCGCCGTCGTTGATTTTCCCATATCGTAACAAATCATATAATGATGCAAATATAGGAATTTATTTTATTATATGATAGTTTATGCTTGCAATCGGCTGCCCGACACAGGTCGTTTATGAACTTGTTAGGTATTCATTGAAGGGAGTCAGCCGGGAAATCTCCGCGGCGGGCGAAGTCTGTCCAGCGGGTCTTGAAGAGCTTCGAGTAGTGCTGGTATTCTTCTTCCGTCATTCCACGGAGCATTTCGGCTCCGGTCCAGTCCTCGGGACGGCCGAGCAGGAACGGGAGTTCTATGCTGTGGCAGCAGCCGAGAGGGCTGCCTTCCGGATGCCAGCTGAAGCGGTACATAGCCGCACCGATGCCGTTTTTCCGGAGTTTTTTCAGATATTTCTCCAACGGGGAGGCGAAGATGCGTTCCGTAAGGATTTTCGTGAAGGCCGCGCCGAGAGGGGTGCGGTAGAGTTTCTGTCCCAGAATCTTCCTGGCATAGACCGAGGCGTCGTCACGGTTGCAGCAGAGCAGCACCCTGAACGGCGGGCAGCCCTCTTCGCCGGGGTCAGGTGTGATTGAATCCGATGCGGGAGAATACGGGAACAGATTCCCCTTACCCGAAGCCTCTGAACCCGAACTCCTTGAATCACGGCAAGGGGATGAACCCTTCGGGAATGAGGTGCAATCCGGAAGAACCGGCATAAACGGAAGGGCGAAATGCATCTTTTTCATAGAGGTCTGCACCTCAATCAGATTTTCCAGCGGGGCCGTCTCCGCCATTCTCCACCTCAGCTCCGCTTCATCCGCGCCCAATCCCTTTCCCGTGGATTTTCCGGAACTTGCATCACTCCTCTCCGCTTCATCCTGCCGCTCCCCCATTCTGGCGGCGAGACGGCGCAGGAAAAGCGAACGGAGCTTCTCCGCATCGCGTGGGGTCATCTTTATCCCAAGCGGCGGAGACTGGAGTATCGCCCTGTGGAACAGCACCTCGCCACCGAAGCGTGGAACATTCGTCAAAGGTTCCACACCGTCCGCCGAAGCAATCAGCGAAGCGACCGAATGCGCCCCTGCGGACTGCCCCCAGAGAGTCACATTGTCCGGGTCTCCCCCGAAAGACGAGATATGCCTCCGAATCCAGCGCAGAGCCGTTTTCTGGTCTTCAAGCCCGAGGTTAGCGACTCCCTTCTCCGGGAACCACAGGTAACCGGACGCTCCCAGGCGGTAGGAGATTTTCACGACTATGACATTCCCCGTCTCCGCCAGAGCCGAAACGTCGTAGCGATGGTCTTCGCTCCCGCCCGTGAGGTATGACCCGCCGTGAATCCACACCATCACCGGCAAACCGGCACAGTTCCCCGATGATGCCGAACCGTTTCCAGACGACTCGGAACCGTTTCCCGACGACTCGAGACCGCTTCCCGACAACTCGGCACCGCTTCCCGACAACTCGGCACCGCTTCCAGACGACTCGGAACCGTTCCCTGTCCGGAGGCTCTCCGCTCCCCCGCTGACGCCCCCGTGCGGAACTGTCACGCTCAGGCAGAGTTCGCCCTCGCGCATCTCCAGCCCGGAATCCGGTCCGAGCTGCTCATTCAGGTGAGACAAGTCCTGCGGGCATACGCAGCCGTAATGTGTCGCGTCATAGCAGACCCGGCCGCCGTCAGACGCGGTACAACCGACCGAACCATCGCCTTCGGCAGCCGTTGCACACCCCCCTGAAACGCCATCAGGCGCGGTACAACCCCCAAAAACGCCTGCGCCCGCTCCGAATCCCCCGTAATCGACGATTTCCGGGAGTCCGAAGCGGGTGTAGCGGGCATAGACGATTCCACGGAACACGACCGCACCGTTTTGCGCGGTCCGCCCCCTGAACTTTCCGTCTGAAGTGAGTGCCGGCATTCCGCTAAAAATTGTTGAACGCGATGGTCGCGTACCACTTTTTGCAAGTGGCCACGTGGCCCGCCCAATAGCTGTGGAACAGCGACACCTTGTCGCCGAAGGCATTCTTCACGGCAGTCGTGTTGTCATAAGGCACGATATCGTCATCCTCTGACGCATAGAGCTTTATCATATGATAAGGAGTCCATCCCACGGTAAGGTTGTTCTTCTCGAGGCAGGCGAAGAAATCTTTCGCGAGTTCGGAATTCTTGTTGAGAGCATCCTTGCTCAGAATATCCGTCAGTTTAGGTTCGTCATTGCCAAGCAGTTCCTTGATCTTCTTGTTGAGTTCAGTGGCATCGACTTCTTTCTTGGAGAGCAGTTCATCCACCTTATCTTTGACTTCCAGATAATGGGCAGAGTAGAAATCATCCTCTTTCCACCTCGACATCTCTTCGGGATAACTTACGAGCATTGACTTGATGGTCATCGGGATTGCACCGATATAGGCAGTCTTGCCCCACTCGTAGTATTTCCTCATCGTAAGAGCCGGGTCATAGGCGCCGGCGCAGCAGTAGGAATAGTCGAAACGCCACTTGTTTGAAAGCTCCGGATGGGTCTCGAGATATTTGTGTACCGCAAGCGCGTTGCTCGCCCCCTGCGAACAGCCCATGACATACATTTTCCAGTCGTCCTCCATCTCTCCGCTGCCGTGCTTCTTCCATACGGCGACTCCGGCTTCAAGCGCATCGATGGAATTTATAGCCGTAAGTTCGTGGTTGAGATACGGATGGACTTCGTTCTTCGTGAAGCCGTAACCTATGTAGTCCGGCATAATCAGCAGATTGTCACCCAGCACCATCATCTCGAACTTGCCGTCGCTGGAAGGGGCTTCGGAATCCTTGGTGATGGTGTAATGCTCGAAGAGGTAGAGATTGTCCGGGTCGAGATTGCGCCAGCCGAAAAGCCAATATTGAGACCATGCCACTTTGGCTGACAGGGTTATGGTTCTTCCTGTCTGGTCCTTAGATCGGTAGATATATTTGTAGCTGACGGTTCTCATTGAAAGTCCGTTCGCTCCCAACTCCTCTGCAAGCTTGTTTTGACGCGCCTCGGCTGCATCGAGGATTGCCTTACGGAGTTCATTCCCATCCTCGTCCGCATTGGCGCCGTCTTTACCGAAAGCCGCGTCAGCCATCTCTTCCACTGTCTGATACTCAGGTTCGCCGGTCAACTCGAAATAGACATCGTCGACATCGGGAACCCCCTCATTTTTCGTTTCTTCTTTCTGGCAGGACGCGAAAAACACCGTCCCGATTACGGCCACAGCCGCCAAAAACCGATTGAATTTCATTTTTTTCAAATTTTACCGTTATTGATTCGTCATATTTATTTCGTCATATTTATTTCGTCATATCACCTTTCATAAGCTCCGCATCATTCCATCACTATGAATTCTTCCGCCGTCGTCCGGCAAAGGTTGCCGAAGAGCGCGGAATTTTCCACAAACACGTGCGAACCCAGAGTGTGCGTGTACAGATATTCGTAAAGTTCCCTGTATGTCTGTCCGGGGTTCGCGGTCAGCGTGTTCACGAGGTTGTTGGTGAAACGGTCGCTCATCCATACTCCAAGCTCCGAGGAATGGAAATCGGCGAAGGAAGATTCATTTCCGGCCGCGCTGGCTATGCTCAGGACACCCGGAAAACCCTCCGCCTGAAGTGCCATATTGCGGGAGAAACAAGGTTCGAAGAGAAGTAGCATCTTGCGGTAGCGCCGCCCGGAGTCCATCTCCAGCAAAGTCCCGAGCAAATCGCTGTCCGTGAATATTTCGTCGCCTCTCCACACGAAACCGTCAGATTTCCTGCTGCTTTTCACACATCCGTGGCCGCTCCAGAACACGAGTATGTCAGTCCGGTCGTCCGTGTCGAGAACAGTCGGAAGATGTGCGCTCCGCCTTCCGAGAAGAATGTCGCTGATGTCGGAGACGGCAAGGGTGTCAGTGCTGTAGTCAATCACCGCGCTTCCGTACAGATCCTCTCCGGAGGTCGAGCAGCGCACCTGACCGGGAGTCTTGTTCTTCGCATTGCCGGCGATGTCGTCAGAGAGGATGAGAATGATGTGGTCGTCATCCCAGCCGAATTTCCTGAGCATCTGATAGACATTCAGCACGTCGGCCTGATGGCGGTAATTCTCCCATCCGCACGAGCCCTGGATCAGAAGGGCGTAACTGTCGTTCAACTCATTGTATGTCACCGGGGAATCTACATCTTCGATGTCCTCCGCCACCTTGGCCTTCCAGTTCCACGAAGCCATAGTCGAGGTGGTCCTCCTGCTCCCGTCGGAACTTCTGTAATCCAGGGTGAGAAACCTGCCGTCATAGACAAGCCAATGGACATAGGTGCTCTGCACCAGACTCGTCAGAGCCTGATCGTCGAAACGCAGGACGCCGCTCGCGCCGACAAGTTTGACATAGCCGGAGTCACTGCGCAGCATGGCGAGAAGATAGCTCAGAGCCAGTTCGTCCCACATAAGATAATCGTCCCCGCCCGTGGAGGTGATGCGCCTGAGAATCTCGTTGGCGCTGTCGGATGTTTCCGTACATTCTTTCAAGAAAGCGGTCAGACCGGCGAGCAGCACCGCGTCGTACACCTGAGCCTCCCCTCCGGAGGGAGAGAAGCCGAAACGCTCTTCGTAGGCAATCTGGAAACCGGTCGTCGGGTCTGAATACGGAGCCACTCCTTCAGCCCCTTCGGCCAAGTCGCCGAGTTCCAGAAGGTAGGGGGTGAACGCCCCGTTGGTGAAAAGAATCCGCGGAGCCGCACCTCCGAGGGCTTTCTTCACCTCAAGCACGGTCTGCGCATCACGGGATGAACTTGCCGCGCATATCACGCAGTCCACATCCGAAGAAAGCGCCTTACGGGTCTTCTCTTCAAGATTGTCGGTGTATTGCAGGGTGTTGTCGGGAGAGAGTTCCAGACCGAGTTCAGTCGAGAGGAAAGGGATCCATTCGTAGAAGGTCTTGCCGTAATCGTCGTCGGGAGCGAGCAGGGCGATGCTTTTCGCCCCGTATTCCCAGGCTTTGACAAGCAGCACCTCGCTCTGGCTCACATCCGTTTCGCAGAGCGACCACAGGAACGGCTTTTCCGCCTTGTCGCCCGATTTTGTCAGGGCGTATCTCCGGATGATGTCCTCGCTTGAGACGCAGGGCACAATCAGAGGCAGGTCAGCGGTCTTGCAGGCACGGGCGAAAACATCCACGTTCTCGTTGCGGAACGGGCCTATCACCATCAGGATATCTTCTCTGGAGGTGATGTCGGAGGCCAGCTTCCCGAGATCTTCCACATCTTCGTCATACCATTCGATGTCAAGATCCACGACCGTGTCTCCCTCCGTGTGCGCAAGAAGTTTCTGGGCCCCGCGCAGATTCTCCAGGGCGAAATCCACGGTGTTCTTCAGCCGCACGCCGTCCCCTCCCTCCCGACTGAGCGGGAGCACGGCCGCCACTTTGCAGGTCACGGTCTTTATCGGGGACACATACACGATGTCCTCCCGTGCGCAGGAAAGCGCAGCAAGACAAAGCGGGAGAAGCAGAACCTGACGCAGCAGCCCTCCAAGCACCCGTCTCAAATGTCCTGGCGCCCGTCTCAAACGTCCAGGCG
>CAVEDD010000058.1:0-11358 GCA_963614515.1 Treponemataceae bacterium
AAAATCGGTACATTCTACTTTGCCAAAAATTGTACAAGCAAAGTTACCTATTACACCCCCGCGTGGATGACGATGGCGGAATTCCGGCAATTCCATCCCGAACATCCCGCTCCCACCACCGTCTACGGCTGGGTGCGCAACGGTCTCATCCCCCACTACAAGAAGGGCAAGAAACTCTTCTTCAAGCGCAGCGAGATAGAGGCCTGGCTCAACGACGGACGGCAGAAAACCGACTCCGAATACGAAGCGGAGGCGACCGACTACATCAACAGAAGGAGGACCGCAAGATGAAACAGCCGCAGCACATCTCTGAGGTAATCATCAAGATTGCCACAGACCCCAAAGACGATTTCGGAAAACTCCTCCGCCAATGCCCGTTCATCCAAGAAGAACTCCTCCGGCGCAAAATCATCAGCCTCGACGACCTCACAGCCGGGCAGATAGACCGCCTCTGCGAACACGCCTTCCTCGAAGACTGGATAGACGGCCAGGACGTGATGCGCAAACTCCACATCAGCCCGCGCACCCTCCAGACGCTCAGATCCAACGGCACCATCCCCTACACCAAGATAGGCCACAAGATCTGGTATCTCCGACAGGACATCGAAAGAGTCCTCCGCAGCAACTACGTAATGTTCAACATCCGCGAACGCTATGGAGAAGACCTTTGACCGCACTGCGGTACTCCGCAAGACACATTGGGGCGTTGACATCTACGCACACGTCCTCCGCCGCTTCTACCCCGGCGAAGTGGTAATGAAAGTCACCGGCAGGGATTGCGGAATCATCCGCAACCCCTTCGCCGGGGGCGTTCAGTCCCTCCACGTCTGGTTCTCCAAAAACGACCCCGACGCACGGCTCTCCGAAGAGACCGCCTACCACCACGACGAGAACGGCGCAATCCCCGACGGAGACGCCCTGGACTTCGCCGAACTCTACTTCCGCCAGTCCGGACAGGAACTGCTCGACACGCTCAACCGCGAAATGCACCTCCATCTGGACTCCGAACACTCGCAGTACGCAGGCAGCCAGGCCGCACACGTGGACAAAGGCCCGAAATTCTCATTCTTCAAAGCCCCTGTCACCAACAGATTCCCCCACAAGAGCATAACCGTCCTCGATGCCTACAACTACATCGCAGGACCCTATGCCCGTCAGCAGACAGAAGAATTGAGAGCAATCACTGACAAGAAGAAAGCCGCCCTCTACAAGCAGTCCCGTTTCGCCTACGCCACCTTCTGCGGCGAATTCCTCACCCGCTCCAACGACAGCGTCAAGACCGTCAGCGGCCTCCTCTGCCTCGATTTCGACCACATCCCCGACGTTGACGCGCTCAGGCGGCAGCTCCTTCAGGACAGCTACTTCACCACCGCGCTCGCATTCCGCAGCCCCTCAGGGGACGGCCTCAAATGGATCATCGAAATCGACACGGGCACACTCTCCCACTCCGACTACTTCAGGGCAGTCGCCAATTACATAACCCGGGCCTACGGCATCGAGCCGGACAAATCAGGCAAGGACATCTCCAGAGCCTGTTTTCTCCCCCACGACCCCGAAGCCTACATCAACCCTTTATTCGTATAACTATGCCTAAATTCAAACCGGAAGAATGGCTGGTCAAGGAACCGCTCACTTCCACAAAGCATCATACCCCGAATCCTGACTCACAGGACGACATCGAACTCATCACCCGGCGCATCGAAGCCGCACGTGCCGACATCACCTCCGGCTACGACAACTGGCGTGACATCGGCTTCGCCCTCTCCTCGGAACTCGGCGAATCGGGCCGTGACATCTACCACCGCGTCAGCCGCTTCAACCCCGGCTACGACAAGACGGAATGCGACGCCCAGTACGACAAATGCCTCCGCGCCAGCGGCACAGGCATCACCGTCAAGACCTTCTTCCAGAAAGCGAAAGAAGCCGGAATCAGCCTCGCCACCAAATCCGCAATATCCGCCACTTCCGCAAAATCCGCAAAGGCGCAAACTGCGGATTTCCTCACAGGCTCAGAACACAAATCCGCAAACTCCCCTACTGCGGATATTGAGGATTCTGCGGAAACTGCGGATATCCCCGCCGGCGAATCCCTTCCGACATTCTCACAGGACATCGAAGCGGACCTGCCCGAATTCCTCAGAAAGATAACCTCGATGAGCGACTCCGTCTATGACGCGGACATCCTCATCCTCGGCTCGCTCGCAGTCCTCTCGTCCTGTATGCCGCACATCCGGGGCATCTACGACAAGCGCACCGTCTATCCCAACCTCTTCCTTTTCGTCACCGCCCGCGCCGCCTCCGGCAAAGGCCGACTCACCCTCTGCCGCTACCTTGTGGAACCCGTCCACGACCACCTCCGCGAAATCAACGAAGCCGAAGTGACGGAATACAAGCAGAAGCTCGCCGAATACAACGCCGCCGGCAAGAAGAAAGTCGCTATGGAAAAGCCGGAAGAGCCGCCCCTGCGTATGCTCTTCATCCCCGCGAACTCCTCTGCCACAGCCGTCTATCAGGTACTGAACGACAACGCAGGCAGCGGCCTTATGTTCGAGACCGAGGGCGACACCCTCGCCAACACCTTCGGCTCCGACTACGGCAACTACTCAGACGGCTTCCGCAAGGCATTCCACCACGAGACCATCTCCTACATCCGACGCAAAGACCGCGAATATGTCAACATCAAGAACCCGCGACTCTCGACGCTGCTCACCGGCACTCCGCGTCAGATTCTCAACCTCATCACCGATGCCGAGAACGGCCTCTTCAGCCGCTTCGCATTCTACTACCTCGACACACCCATAGTCTGGAAAAGAATCTTCAGCGACACCTCCTCCACAGGCTCGATCGACGAACGCTTCCAGGAACTCGGAGCCGACTACTACGAACTCTTCCAGATTCTTGACGCCAAGAGCGGATACCTCAACTTCAGCTTCACGCCGGAGCAGGGCAAAGACTTCGACGACACCTTCGACCGGTGGCAGGAGGACAGCCTCGCCGACTGCGGAGAAGACTTTGTCGCATCCCTCCGGAGGCTCGGAGTCGTGATGTTCCGCATCGCGATGTGCCTCTCCGTCCTCCGGCTCGCCGAAGACGGCGACTTCGAAAGCGACATCACCTGCCTCGACGCAGACTACCGTACCGCCAAGACCATCGCCACCGTCATCCTCCGGCACAACATCCGCGTCTTCTTCACTCTCCCTGCCACCGCCGCCCCCGTGCATAAGTCCAAAGGTGCCGAGCGCACAGTCCGTAGGCAGCAGTTCTGGGACAGTCTCCCCGCAGAATTCGACCGCAAGGAATACTCCCGGATTGCCGACACCCTCGGTCTCAACTCCAAATCCCTCGACCGCACCGTCCGCAAATGGTGCGACGAAGGGAAGCTGGAGAACATCTCGCACGGAAGGTATCGGAAGGTGTGATTTGATTTTTTTCGAGTTGCGACGAGATTTTTCGCGCCGCAACTCTTTGACTCTTACGCAGTTTTGATTATTTGTCTGCTTATTATGCCGTTTAGTGATGATAATTTTGTACTTTTGTATGGTAATAGGCAAGAATAAATTCCGCATTCTCGATAAACAGATATGGCAAAGAAAACCATAAGAGTATTTGAAGGCTTCGCTGGTTACGGCGGAGCATCATTCGGTCTCAAACGTTCCGGCCTTAAGTATAAGGTAGTAGGGATGTCCGAGTTCGACAAATTTGCAAGTGTATTGCTTGCAAACAATTTCCCCGGAATCAAAAACTGGGGAGATATTACTTCAATAGACCCTGAAAAACTCCCCGACTTCGACTTATTTACCGGCGGTTTCCCCTGTCAGCCCTTTTCATCCGCAGGTCTGCAACTTGGTGAGAACGACAAATATGGTAGAGGAACTCTACTGCACCATATCCTGAGAATCGTTGAAGCGAAGAAACCAGAATACATACTCCTTGAGAATGTAAAAGGTCTAACCGCCAAAAAATTTGAGGCAACATTCAATTTCCTTAAAGATAAGCTTAAAGAGTTTGGCTATGGCGATTTAGCTTATGCCGTACTCAATTCAAAAGATTATGGCATCCCGCAAAACAGGGAGAGACTATGGATGTTTGCGAAACTTGGTGGATTGCCAGAAGGGTTTGACATCGTTCCGCCAAAAATAGAACTCAAATATAGATTTGGAGATTTTCTTGATACAAACCCACCTAAAGAATTGTATTTGAGTGATAAACAAATAGAACATCTCAAAGAGAAGCATCACATAGACAGTTTTGCTGTTGCAGAACCCTTGTGTTTCGATGTTTACAACAAGAAAATCAAAAAGGATGCGATGTGCATTACAATCACACAGCCAGAACACAACAGCCTCAGAGTAATAGAGGTTCCAAAAGAAGACGGCAAAGAGATTGTCCGCAAGATGTCAGTTGACGAGCAGTTCCGCTTTATGGGTTTCGAGGATGGTGAATTGAACTACGAAGGGCAATCATATTCCCAAATGTCAAAACGTGCTGGAAATGGTTGGGATGTCAACCTTGTAGGCATATTATTAAAACATATATTCAGCCAGTTATGATACTCAATTTAGGTTCACTTTCATTCAATGCCCAGATTGCCGACGGCGGTGGAACACCTGCCTGGGGAACAGAGATGGGGCAAGGTGACGGATATAAATTTGCCTTTGAGGACATGGAGCCTTTTCTTACCGCTCTGGTATATAACTCCATTCCAGACATTGATGAGGTAACATGCCCTCTTGGTAAGGGCGGCGCACAATCTCAAGACTATGAGTTTGTCATTGCCAGCCTGTTCAAGAAAGTCTTCGTCAATGATATTAAGATTCAAGGAGCGGAATTCTTGCTGTTGGTGGTAAAGAAACTGGTTGGAAATCATCACGTCGGACGACGCACACTCAAATACAATCCGCGTATGACATATCGCGGTCGCGATATCAACAACGATTGTTATAACAAGATGGCAGCAGCACTCGGATTATCTGGAAATGCAGCTTGGTTCGTCAATGAAATCTATACGAAGAATCAGGACGAGCTGCATTTCGTAGCTTATGTGCTTGACGATGACGTAAAAACATATTCGTCTAATGAGGCGAAACGGGAGGATATGGTTTCCAAGTTAAATGGAGCAAGTTCTTTCCGGAAAACTCGCACTACCCATTCAAACACTGATTTCCAGAAAATCTATTTCGGCACGCCGGGAAGCGGCAAGTCTTTCAAGGTTGAAGGAATCGTAAAGGGGCACGAGGATTTCACCTTCCGCACGACATTCCATCCGGACAGCGACTACGCCACCTTCGTCGGAGCATACAAGCCCGTCAAGAAAGGAGACGAACTGACCTACGAATTCATCCCGCAGGCGTTCACGGACGCATACGTGAAGGCGTGGAACTGCCCCGACGATGACATCTATCTCGTCATCGAGGAAATCAACCGGGGCAACTGCGCCCAGATATTCGGCGACCTCTTCCAGCTTCTGGACAGAGACAAGGACAACATATCCGAATACCCCATCAGGGCGGACAAGGACCTGCGGAATTACCTTGAGACCGGAGGCATCCTCGGAGAAGGACACGAAGGCATCAGGGACGGCAAGCTGAAACTCCCCGCCAACTTCCATATCCTCGCCACTATGAACACCTCCGACCAGAGCCTTTTCCCTATGGACTCCGCGTTCAAGCGCCGCTGGGCGTGGGAATATGTGCCGATAGATTCCGCCAACGAAAAGTCTCAGTTCAAAATCACCATCGGAGACAAGACCTATCCGTGGGCAGTCTTCCTTGACAAGGCCAACGACCGCATCCACCGCCTCTCCGACTCCGAAGACAAGCAGATGGGCAACTTCTTCATCAAGAGCGACATCGATGTCAAGGAGTTCAAGAGCAAGGTGATGTTCTACCTCTGGAGCGAAGTCTGCAAGGACTACGAGAAATCCGGCTCCTTCTTCAAATACAAAGACCCGGAAGGAAAGGAAATCGAATTCACCTTCAACAGCCTCTTCCCCGAGAATGCCCGGACAAACGGCATACTTCAAGGCTTTATGGCCTATCTCGAAGTGGAAGAAGCATAACCGCCCGCATAAATGAGAATTCTCTTCGAAGGACAGCCATACAGCCCCGCAATGCTGGAGGACTTCGGTCTTGAACCCTACGTCTACACGTCGAGGGACAATTCCGAGGGCATCCTGCCGTACGTCGGCTACATCTATTCTCCGAAGATAAACGACGCCATATTCATCCTCCCGAAAGTCTTCCTCTTCGAAGGCTCCGGCAAGATAGACAGAGATGAGAACAGACTGGAGATAGCCTTCGGCAAATACTCTGTCACGGATGTCATCGACATCACCAAAGACCGCAACCCCCTCAAGGAAGACGGCCTCGACCGCGTTCTCTTCGGCCTCTCCGCCTGGATTTACAGGGCGATAGACAAATACTCCGCCCGCCACCCGAAAAGCGAAATCATACGCCGCGCTGACATCCGCCGCGTAAATTCCGACAGGGGCGAAGACTCCCAGACCCTTCTGGACACCATCCTCTCCCTGCTCGCATTCCACCGGGAACACGCCAACCTCTTCACCTACATCTCGATAATCAACTCCAGCGGCAACGACAGAATCCATTGGGGCAAGACCATAAGCAAGGTGCAGCCGATAATCCGGAACAGCGAGCCGTTCTATGCCGAGTTCCGCAACAGGGACAAGGCCGTCAACTACGACGAAGAACTCATAATCCTGTTCTACTCCGTCCTCGGATACCTTCGCCAGCACTTCTTCTTCCCCGTCCGCGCCAACCTCAACTACGAGCTGATAAAGCCCTCCCGGATAGACGCGATGATCCTCTCCGGACGCGGGACACGGCTTCTGCGCTCCATCCGCCGCAAATACTTCAAGGACGAGCTTGTCCTCCTGTGGAAGCTCCTCTACGCCTTCTTCGACAAGTCCGAAACCGTCCGCGCCGGCAGAAGCCGCGAAGAAGCCCTCCTCGCAAGCAAGTTCGACCGCGTGTTCGAGGATATGGTGGACGGCCTCATCGGAGACGACATCTTCACCGACCTCAAGGAAAACGAAGACGGCAAGGAAATAGACCACATCTACAAGGACAAATCCCTTGTGGACGACAGCCACATCTACTACATCGGCGACAGCAAATACTACTTCTACGGCTCCGACCTCGACGAGAAGTCCATCTACAAGCAGTTCACCTACGCCAAGAACATCATCCAGCTCAACATCAACATCTTCAACACCCCGTCGAAAGACCGCAAGGACAAGGAACTGGAAATCATCGACAGCGTACGCTACCGCGACCCTCTCACCGAGGGCTACAACCTCACGCCCAACTTCTTCATCCGGGGCTATGTCCGCCCGGAAGACCTCGCCGACGGCCACGCCTGCTACACGGAAGACCGCCTCAGCAAGAACAGCCAGATAATCCCGGCCAACGCCCACTTCAAGAACCGTCCGTTCGACCGCGACACCCTCGTCCTCCAGGCCTACAACATCAACTTCCTCTTCGTCCTCGCCTCCTACGTCACCGGCTGCGACAACAAAGGCGTCAAGGCCCGCATCCACGACAAGTTCCGCAAAGACCTCATAAGCGTCTACAACGCCAGATACGACTTCTTCCAGGTGACTCCCCACGGCGACATCGAAGCCTTCGTCAACGCCCACTTCGAAGAATACCTCGGCAAGATGTACCGCTCCGCCGACTCCCCCTTCATCTGGTTCGCCTTCGACAAAGGCACCACCGCCCTTTCAGACCTCCAGTCCGCCTTCAGCGGCGAAGCCGACGTCCTCCAGACGGAACTCAAATAACACAAACTCAGCAAAATCCCTCCGAATATGGTATATCACCAAAGCCCGAATTATACCCAATCTTCATCACAGGAAGACCTGCACATAAATTCGATTCTGTTCGATTTCCCGGTAGAGCCTGTCACATTCTGGTTCTCCCGCGAAGACAGGGACGGCGTCGCCTTGACACCTCTGGTTCATCAGACATTTCCGTCAAACATTGATATCATATTTCCCGGACTGCGCAATGATGCTAAAATCTACACTTCATTCACCCGCAAACTTGACGGATTCACCGCACTCCCGGTCGATTTCAATGACCCGTTCAATTTCGACCTCGTGAAGAGGTTCTACAACAGGGAGATAAAACACTATTTCGAGGTGCGCGAAAAAATCGTCGAACCAACCTTCATAAATGACAATCAGATATGGATCAATTCAAAAGACAAGCCGAAGAATGCAATCAAGGACTGCGCATATTTTGACCGATACACTCTGAAAGTCAGCTACAATTACACTATGCGCTCTCCGGAGCTTGTCATTTCGTTCGACCGCCAGGCGAAAGTTCTTCGAAAAACGGTCGCCTCATTCATCAACGAGTATAACGACACCGCCGACCCGTTCGGAAGCCCGATAACAAATCCCACTGACCTGCTCAACAGAGTGCTTAAAGTCGCCAGAAGGGATAAAGACAGAAGAAGAATATACAGGGTGATAAAGTATGCTCGACTTCACGAAGACGAAGACAGGGGCGATAAAATCGACTATGAGCATATCTATCCTATCGTGAACAGTAAGCTGGCCGCATATCTTGGCTATGCAGAAGAGGATGAAGATGATAACCCTTACGAGAAAAAGAACCGCTACAAAAAGTATATCAGCAAGATAAGCGATTTCAACAGAGAGTATCTTCAGAATGGTGAATTCGGAAAAATCTTGCGGATAAAAGCCGATTTCACCCCCGTCACCGCCGGAAAGGTTCAGGAATCCAGCAAGAGACTTGTTTTCGGGAAGGATGACAATGGAGTCAATGTCACCGACGTGGTCCCGCAAAGAGGAATCAACAGCGGCCCATACCTTCGTCCTCAAGTCAACAACGTCAAATTATTGTGCATAGCCCATTCGAGCCAGAAGGACGAGGCAGTTAAGTTATGCAAATGTTTCAAAGACGGATATGGTTCAGGCTATAGCCGTTATGCCGGACTTCGCCACTATCTCGGAATTTCCTTCAGTTATATAACGGGGATATTGTTCGACTCCGCAGACAATCCGATTCCCGAAATAAGCAAGAATTTGTCAGAAAGAGGAATCGACCCTACCGACCGCTATATCGCCATATACCTCACCCCTGTCAGCAAGAGCGCCAAAAGCTTCGAGCAACGTATAATCTACTATCGCGTCAAAGAATTGCTCCTGCGGTATGACATTGCGGTTCAATGCATTGAAACAGACAAAATGACAAATTGCCTTGCTTATGATGAGAAAAGGAACAAGTCCGGTTTCTCATATACCTTGCAGAATATGTCGATTGCCATCAATGCGAAGCTCGGAGGCACACCGTGGCGAATCGCAGTCCCGGAAAAGCGCGAACTTGTAATAGGAATCGGGGCGTTCAAAAATATGGACTCCAATGTCCAGTACATCGGCTCTGCATTCTCATTCGACAACACCGGCTCGTTCAACTCGTTCGACTACTTCCATAAGGACGAACTACAGGAACTCGCCGGCTCTATTCAGGAAGCTGTTCTGAATTTCCGCAACCTTATTGAAGCTCCTTCCAGACTTATTCTCCATTACTATAAGGAGATGAGCGAAAGAGATGCCACAATCATAGAGAAAGCATTGTATGAGATTGATGTCGATGTCCCGATTTATGTTGTGACCATCAACAAGACAGAATCAGAAGATTATATAGTCTTTGACAGAGGATACGGAGATTTGATGCCATACAGCGGACGCTTTGTGAATCTCGGAAAAAACACCTATCTCCTCTGCAACAATACACGTTATGAAAACGGCTACGGCAAATCTCCAGAGGGATATCCCTTCCCCGTCAAGATGAAAATACAGTCCCCAAATGCGCCCGAAACACTCGACCAGAACACCATCTCCGGACTGATAGATCAAGTGTACCAGTTCAGCCGGATTTATTGGAAGTCGGTCAGGCAGCAGAATCTTCCGGTCACAATCAAGTACCCAGAAATGGTCGCCCGGATTGCTCCGTACTTTACCGGCGGCAACCTTCCCGACAATATGGGACGTGACAACCTGTGGTTCCTGTAACCGCCAATTCCTCGAAAGGAGGCAATGAGATATGTCTGACCGTATGACACCCCAGCAGCGGCACAAGTGTATGTCGCACATCCGCTCGAAGGACACCCGTCCCGAACAAGCGGTAAGGCGCGGGTTGTGGAGCAGGGGCTACCGCTACCGGCTCAATGTCCGCACACTTCCCGGCACCCCGGACATCGTCCTTCCGAAATACCGCACCGCCATATTCGTCAACGGCTGCTTCTGGCACGGCCACAGAGACTGCCCCAAATACACAGTCCCGAAATCCAACGCAGATTTCTGGAAAGAAAAAGTGGCCCGCAACCGTGAACGCGACGCGCTCAACATCCAGCGGCTCGAATCCATCTCCTGGAACGTCATCACCGTCTGGGAATGCGAACTCTCCAAAGCCCTCCTCCCCACCACCATAGACCGCATAGAAGCCGAAATAAAGGCGAACAAGACAAAACTGGACACCTACACCGCCCGACGCCGCCAAGACCGCAGGTTCGCCCTGCAGCAGGCCCGCAAGCGCAAAGAAATAGCCGCCCTCGTCGAAGCCGAACTCCACCTCCGCTTCCGCATCCCCGACAAAGTCCGCAAAGCCTCATTCGACACCGAACTCTCCCCCGACACCGAAGAATAGACACGCCCGGGCAACTCTTCGTCCATTCCGCTTCCGCTCTATTCCCTCAGAATTGCCCCGACGGGCAGAGAGGTATCAGCCGGCTTCCTCTCGTCAGCCCGCTGACACTCCTATGACGGAAGCCAAGCTTCCGATGAACTCGCTCCGCTCGCATAACCACGTATGTGTTGGTCAACTTTAACCACATTGTAGCCTTCCCTAGCATTCTGCTTCGATACATAACACGGATTCTCCTTCTTCTTCGGGTCATTCTTGGAAATTGGCCAGCCAAACGACCATACTTCCACAATTCTTAACATTATACCTCCAAATAAATCGGATTAAACAATAATTTACTATATTTGTGTCGTTGCCTAATTGGGCAGCAGACATATCAGAAAGCGTTTAGCTTTTCCTCGTGATGAATCTCGACAATTCAAACGTAAAAAGGGGAAAGGGTCTTGAACGCTCTCACTGGCTATACTATGGGCTATGCTCACACTATAGCGGAAGTGTGAGCACCCTCTTATTCTTTTTACGGCAGTCGAGAGCCCATCACGGAATAAGTTAAAGGGCCCACACTTTCTTATGGTACAACTATCTCCTTCCGGGTCCTACGGAGCAATGAATCTTATGAATGAGAGGCATTTAATCGTCTTGCGACCTAATCAATACAATAGGG
>CAVEDD010000059.1:0-11333 GCA_963614515.1 Treponemataceae bacterium
CAAACAAACCTTATAAACATTTTTCATTTTTTGAGTTTCTTTTTGGTCCATATTCATTTTCTCATCAGTCACATACCCCGGTATGCTCCCTCTTCCAAAATAAATCTGCCCTCAAAAATAAATCTCAAAAATCTGAGGCAGATTCTTTTGGAGCCGTCAATTGTTCCCGTAAGCATTGATATCCTCGACCGACGCTCCGGTATATATCAGATACTCAATAATTTCATCATTACTCAGAACCGCCGCGACATTGTCCGAGTAAAGATTGTGCTCCGGCATCGCCCGACGGCCGTCAAAAAGCAGCATACCGGAAAGAATCAGGACGAGGGAGGCTGCCGCCGAAAGAACCGGTATCATAATCCGGCGGATTCTCCTTTCGCGGGACTCCTGAATTTCCGGCACACGGGAAGCCCGCTCCCTCATCGCCTCGAAATATCCCTCTGGGACGGTGAAAGGATTGTCCTTCAAATTCGCTTTATCTTTCAAGATGTCCATATATTCCTGTTTCATAACACTTCCATTTAGACAAAATTCCGATTCAAAAGTTTAATGTCCCGGATGAAATCAGCGCGCATCATTCTTCCGACCGGTCAGTTCATCACGTATCTTGTTGTAGGCGATGTGATACGAGGCTTTCAGCGCCCCCTCGGACGTACCGAGAATCTTCGACATCTCCTTGTATTCCACTTCGTCGAAATATCTCATTTCAAATACAATCCTTTGTTTATAGGGCAGTCCGGCGATTGCCCGATAAAGCGCGGCCTGCGCTCCGTCCCCGTCGAAATAGGCATTGCCTTCGATGTTCCTGACGGCCGAAGATTCGATGTCGGAGGACGAAAAGCGCGAAAGCATATTCCGTTTTCTCAAGAAATTCAGGCTTTCGTTGACGACGATACGGTATATCCACGTATATATCACCGAATCCGCACGGAATTTCGGCAGATTCTTCCAGATTTTCACATAGCAGTTCTGAAGAATGTCGTCCGTGTCATCGTGCGAAAGCACAAGACGCCTGATCTGCCAATACATACGCTCCCCGTAGAGGGCGACGATGCCGTCAAACGCCCCGCGATAGTCCTTGGCTCCGAGTCTTTCGGATATATGTTTTTCCGTCACGTTCATATTCCCGAACAAACATCTTTTAGACACGGACATATGCCGGAAGTTTAGAGCTTCCGGCGGGCAAAAATACGGAAATTTGTGATTATCTTTGCAGTTTGTGACTGAATAAAGGAATATGGAATATATACGCAACTTCTGCATAATCGCGCACATCGACCACGGGAAAAGCACGCTCGCCGACAGAATGCTCGAAATCACGGACACCCTGAACGCCCGGGAAATGGAGAATCAGGTGCTTGACTCGATGGATCTGGAGAGGGAGAAGGGAATCACGATAAAGAGCCACCCGATTCAGATGCAGTACAAGTACAAGGGCGACATCTACACGCTCAATCTCATCGACACTCCGGGGCACGTGGATTTCTCCTATGAGGTGTCGCGTGCAATCGCGTCCTGCGAAGGGGCGCTGCTTGTGGTGGATGCGACGCAGGGGATTCAGGCGCAGACGATTTCCAATCTCTATCTCGCTGTGGAACACGGTCTTGAGATTATCCCTGTGCTGAACAAGATTGATATGGAGTCGGCGATGGTCGATGTCGTGTCGGATCAGATTGTGGATATGATCGGCTGCTCGCACGAAGAGATTCTGCTCGCTTCGGGAAAGACGGGACAGGGGGTGAAGGAGGTTCTGGACGCGATTGTGGAGAGGGTTCCTGCGCCGGATGGCAATCCTGACGCGCCGCTCCAGGCTCTGATTTTCGACTCCGTGTTCAACTCCTTCAGAGGCATCATAGCCTACTTCAAGGTGGAGAACGGCAGCATACGCACCGGAGACAGGGTGAAATTCTTCAATACGGGCAAGGAATATGTCGCGGACGAGGTGGGGGCGCTGAAGATGAAACTCTGTCCGAGAGACGAAATCCCGTGCGGAAGCGTGGGGTATATAATTTCCGGAATCAAGACCGCCAGCGAAGTGAAGGTCGGAGATACGATTACGGCCGTCGCGGACCCCTGCTCCGAGGCC
This sequence comes from Treponemataceae bacterium, assembly GCA_963614515.1. GTDB lineage: Bacteria > Bacteroidota > Bacteroidia > Bacteroidales > UBA932 > Cryptobacteroides. Next base: position 2,087 of record CAVEDD010000059.1, read on the forward strand.
ATCGCCGGATTCGAGGAGGTGAAACCTATGCTCTTCGCCGGAATGTACCCGGTGGAGACCGACCAGTATGAGGAACTGCGGGCGGACCTTGAGAAATTCCAGTTGAACGATGCGTCTTTCGTGTTCGAGCCTGAGTCATCGCTCGCGCTCGGCTTCGGCTTCCGCTGCGGCTTCCTCGGGCTGCTGCATCTGGAAATCGTGCAGGAGAGACTGTTCAGGGAGTTCGGGATGGATGTCATCACGACGGTGCCGAATGTTTCCTACAAAGTCTATACGACCCAGGGCGAGTGCATTGACGTGCACAATCCTTCCGGGCTGCCCGCACAGACGCTCATAGACCACATCGAGGAACCGTACATCCGTGCCCAGGTCATCTCCAAGGCCGATTTCTACGGACCGATTATGAAACTCTGCCTCGACAAGAGGGGGACTCTGATAAACCAGCACTACATCACGGCCGACCGTCTGGAACTGACCTACGAGATGCCGCTCTCCGAAATCGTATTCGATTTCTACGACAAGCTCAAGTCCATCTCAAAGGGCTACGCTTCATTCGACTACCATCTCGTCGGTTTCAAGGATGCGAAACTCGTGAAACTCGACATTCTTCTCAACGGCGAGCCGGCCGACGCCCTCTCGTCCCTGATTCACGTGGACCACGCCTACGATTTCGGGCGCAAAATCTGCGAGAAGCTCAAGGAGCTCATCCCGCGCCAGCAGTTCGACATCGCCATCCAGGCGGCTATAGGCGCCAAAATCATCGCCCGCGAGACGGTCAAGGCAGTACGCAAGGATGTGACTGCCAAGTGCTACGGAGGCGACATCACACGAAAGAGGAAGCTGCTCGAGAAGCAGAAGCAGGGAAAGAAGCGTATGCGTCAGATAGGCACTGTGGAGGTTCCGCAGTCAGCATTTATGGCGGTGCTGAAGCTGGATTAGGGTAGTTCGATATGAGTTTGAAAAGGATTCTGTTCTGGATTGCGGCTGCGGCGGCTTCGGTCTCCTGCGGCGGGAGGGTCGTGGAGACGGATGTAGCGGTCATCGGCGGCGGTGCGTCCGGCGTGACGGCGGCGGTGCAGGCGGCTCGTGGAGGAGCTGTGGTGCTGCTTGTGGAGGAGACTCCGTGGCTCGGAGGGATGCTGACCTCGGCGGGCGTGAGCTGCATAGACGGCAACTATAATCTGCGCTCCGGAATCTTCGGAGAGTTCACGGATTCGCTGGCTGCGCGTTACGGCGGTTACGACCGTCTCAAGAGCGGCTGGGTCAGCAACATCAACTTTGAACCCAAAACCGGGGAGTCCGTATTGGAGAACATCGTCGCGGGCTGCGGCTCCGGAATCAGGCTGATGCGGGAGACTTCGCTCGTGAGCGTCGCCCGCAAGGGGGATTTTTGGGAGGGCGTTCTTCTTACGGGAGGGAAAAAGACGCTTTTCCGCTCGCGTATTCTGATTGACGCGACGGAACTCGGGGATGTGGCGAAGATGTGCGGAGTGAAGTACCGCGTTGGTATGGATTCCCGTTCGCTGACAGGTGAAGAACAGGCTCCGGAAAAGGCGAACGACATCGTTCAGGACCTCACTTATGTCGTGATTCTCAAGGATTACGGGCCGGATGCCGATATGACGGTTCCGGAACCGGAGGGCTACGACAGGGCTGCATTTTCAAACTGCTGCCTCAATCCGCTGAATGTGGAGGGGAAACACGCCCGTACGCTGTGGTCTCCGGAGAATATGCTGTCCTACGGGGCTTTGCCGGACGGAAAACACTATATGGTGAACTGGCCGATTGACGGGAATGACTTCTATGTCAACACCATAGATATGACTCCCGCCCGGCGTGACTCGGCGCTCGCGGTCGCAAAGCGTTTCTCGCTCGGATTCGTCCGTTTCATACAGACCGAACTCGGCTTCCGCAATCTCGGCATCGCCGACGATGAATATCCCACCCCCGACGGACTTCCGTTCATTCCGTATTACCGCGAGTCAAGGAGAATATGCGGCAAGGCGTTCCTCACTCTGGACGCCGTCGCAGCGCCTTATGCTTTCGGACATCCGTACTACAGGACAGGCGTGGCGGTGGGGGATTATCCCGTGGATCACCACCATATGCGCAACCCTGATTATGAGAATCTGCCCGATCTCCATTTCAGTCCCGTCCCGTCGTTCAATGTTCCGGCCGGAGTCCTTGTCCCGGAGGATGTCCCGTGGCTGCTTGTCGCGGAGAAGTCCGTTTCGGTGTCTAATCTGGTGAACGGGGCGACCCGTCTTCAGCCGGTCGTGATGCAGCTCGGCCAGGCTGCCGGAGCGTGGGCGGCGCTGTGCGTGGAGAGGGGTTGCGGGATTGACGAAGTGCCGATTCGCGCCGTCCAGAGGGTTCTGCTTGAATCGGGCTGCTACATAATGCCTTATCTCGATTTGCCGAAGAATGACAGGTTTTTCGGGGCGGTGCAGCGCATCGGGGCGGCGGGTGTCCTTTGCGGTGTCGGGAAAAATGTCGGATGGTCGAATCAGACCTGGTTCAGAACCGATGACCCTCTGCTTTATGAGGAGCTGTATCTTGACGGTTTCGTTCCTGATTCCGTCGCGGCGGAGCTTGCGGGCTTGCGCGGGTCTGTGACTATGGAGGGGCTGTCCGGACTCCTGCGCCCCCTCGCTGAAAAGTCCGTGCAGTCCGGAGAATGCGGGGCGGAAGAATCTTCTTCTGCGTCCGAAGATTATCCGGAAAGGCTATGGGAAGAGTCCGGGGCGGGCCCGTACCGTCCGGAAGAGAAAGTCACGAGGTTGCAGGCGGCCGTGTTTATGGACTGTCTGTTCAATCCGTTCGATGTCGATGTGGATTACCGGGGGAACCTGGTTCACGGATGCGTGGGAGCGGTTGAATGACGGGTGGTTTGTTGTGCGAATCGGAGTTGATTTGTCTGCTGTGTACAATATTATGTCTGCTGAGAACAATATATGGATGAAATTCCGGATTAATGTCCGGAAAATCGCGGTGTTTCCGTTCGTGGCCCTGATCAAGTTCTACCGGGTGTGCATCTCTCCGCTGAAGCCGCCGTGCTGCCGCTTCACTCCGACCTGTTCGGAATATGCCCTGCAGGCTTTCCGCAAACACGGGCCGTTCAAGGGACTTATTCTCACCGTCTGGCGGCTGCTGCGCTGCAATCCCTGGGGCGGCAGCGGGTACGACCCCGTTCCGTAGGACGGGTTGTGTCCCTGACCCCGCCAATGTGCCGGAGTTTCCTGCGTTTTTGAGGTTTTATGGCCTTGTGGCATCGTGAAACAGCTGAAACAACAGTTAAAACAACAGATTCTACAACCGCAATGAGATAGGATTGTCTGACATTTGCAGTCAGAAAAAACTATTTGTGTTTGTGGCGCTCTCCTATATGTGCAAATCCAAATCTTATTGCGCCGCAAAAAAAGACGGTCGGAATTCTTCCGGCCGTCTTTTTTTTTGTCATGGTTGCCCTCCGCTTATTTTTTTCAGGATGTCGCCGATCTGGACGAAGACCGTGTCGTAGGGCAGGAGTTCCCTGCTGTTGTAGATGAAGAGTATGTCGGTCGGAGTGTCCTTGAGCAGGTCTTTCTGATGGCGGTAGGCCTCGCGGATGCGGCGCTTCATCAGATTCCGCCTGACCGCCCTCTTGAACATCTTCTTCGGAACGGACACCATTATGCGGCTGTGCTCTCCGCCCGCCTTGTGGCAGAAGCGGAACGCCCCCTTTGAGCCGTAGCGCCCCCCGGCAAGAAGTGCGGAGATGCTTTTCTCGCCACAAATCCTTTCTTCTTTGGAAAAAGTGAGGGGTGCGGCTTCCATATGTCCCTGACTGCGCGGCTTACTGCTGCTTTTCGTTTACAAGATAGATTTCAAGCGCCTTTGACACCGAAGGTATTTCGGGTGTCGGAGCGGAAATCTCAATCTTCAGTCCGGCCTCCTCCATCGCCTTAACGACTGACTTGCCGTAGGTGATGAATTTTATGTTCCCCTGGCTGAAATCCGGATAGTTCTCGAACAGAGATTTCACGTCGGCGACATTGAACACGACAATCACGTCATATCCCAGTATATCCACATCCTTGAGATTCTGAGGGACAGATTTGACGAAAATCCCCGTCGAGAAATCAAGAGCGGTCTTCTCGAACAGTTTCGTAATCGCGTCCTTGCCGGTGGTGTCGCTGGCGGTGATGAGAAACTTCTCCTCCTTGTGCTTCGGCCCGATGAGGCTCATCACCGACTCGGGAGTCCCGTCACCGAAGAAAATCTTCCTCTTGCGATAGACTATATGTTTCTGAAGGTAGTTCGCCACGATTTCCGTGGTGCAGAAATATTTCATCGTCTCGGGAATCTTGACCCTGAGTTCTTCGCAGAGTTGGAAAAAGGCGTCGATTGCCGTTCTTGACGAGAATACTATGGCCGTATAGTCCGATATGTTGATTTTCTGTGCCCTGAATTCGCGTGAAGTCAGAGGCTCCACCTTGAAAAACGGGAGAAATTCGAACTTTACACCGAATTTTTCTGCAAGTGCATCGTAAGGAGAGGCCGTCTGCGGCTGCTTCTGCGAGATGAGAATATTCTTTGCGCCCATGTTTCTGAAGTTCGTCGATAAGTCAGCGGTGAACGCTGAAAATTGTCTAAAAAACCACTGCCGAGATTACAAGCAATGCCGTCGGCAAAATTTCAAGGGCGCAAAGGTACAAAATTGCCGTCAAATAATTGCTGTCGGTCGCGAAAATTTGAAATCTGCGCACTAAAAACGTCAGATATAATGCGCTTGTGAAACAAAATGTTATGATTTTCCACGTGTTTTGCGGAATGTCGGATATCCCCTCCGCCAGCGCGCAGACGAACAGAAGAAAGGTCAGGAGAATCCAGAAATTTTTCGGGCATCCCACGGCCGCCTCGCGGATTTTCGTGCTGAACCTGCGGAATGGCATAATATGGACGAGGGCGGTGCGGAGAAGGCAAAAGGCTGCGGTCACTCCTGTGACGGCCGTCAGACGAAGCGGAGCCTGGAGGGAGTCAATCCATTGAGGGGCATAGAGGCCGCATCTCCAGACAATGGCGATGAAGGACGGAAGACCGAGCAGGAACACCGCGTCGCGGCTGCGCTGGATTTTCCTGCTGTCCTCAATCCTGACGCAGGTCGCGGTTCTGAACAGCCCCGACCACAGCATCGGTAGCAAATCGATGAACTTGGGCAGCACCGGCAGGAATGCCAGCAGCGCCACTCCGGTCGCAACAGTCAGTGTAATCTGTCCGGTATCCATTTTCTCAGTTGCCTCTCCTGACATTATACCCGGCGGCCTTCAGCAGCTCGGTCACACGCTCGCGGAAGTCGCCCTGGATGACAATCTCCCCGTCCTTGGCGCTGCCTCCGACTCCGCACCTGACTTTCAGCATCTTTCCGAGTTCTTTCAGGTCATCTTCCTTTCCCGCGAATCCGCTCACGAGAGTCACCTGCTTTCCCGCCCGTCCTTTCCGGTCAATCTTCACCGTGAGCCGCTGCCGCGCCGGTTCGGGAGTCTCCGCCTCTGGTTCGTCGTCTGTCTGATATTGAAAGTCCGGGTCGGTCGAAAACACCACCCCGAGTCTGCTTTTCCAGTCGTTGTCCGCTGCCATAATCTTATTTTCTGCCCGGCAATTTCAAGCCGCCGGCGTTTATTTTTGCAAATATAGGCAATCTGTTCGTATATTTGTCGGTTATTCGCAAACAAGAAGGCTTCTATGCAGGCCGCATTATTTATATGGACAAAAAAAGATTCAATCTCTGGAATTATGTGACTTCGGCGGTCGTGTTCGTGATTTCCGCCATCACATATCTTCTCACAATCGAACCCACCGCGTCATTCTGGGACTGCGGGGAGTTCATCGCTTCATCATATAAACTCGAAGTAGGACACCCGCCGGGAAACCCTGTGTTCCAGCTGATTGCGCGTTTCTGCACGATGTTCACGGACAAGATGCACGCGGCCGTGGCGGTGAACTCGATGAGCGCGATATGCTCGGCTCTGACGATATTCTTCCTCTATCTCACCATCGTGTTCCTCGCCAAGCGGATTGCGAAGCCGGATGAAAACGGAAAGTATCCGGTCGGCAAGGCAATCGCCATTTACGGAAGCGGGGCCGTCGGAGCTCTCGCATACTGTTTCTCCGACACTTTCTGGTTCTCAGCGGTCGAGGGTGAGGTCTATGCGATGTCCTCGCTTTTCACGGCAATCGTGTTCTGGGCGATGACGAAGTGGTACGAACAGGCGGACGAGCCTTACGCGAACCGCTGGATTGTGCTGATATGCTTCCTGATGGGTCTGTCGATAGGCGTGCACCTGCTGAACCTGCTGACGATTCCGTGCCTCGTGTTCCTCTATTATTACAGGAAGCGCGAGGACAAGGCATACGGCTTCTGGCAGTTCGTCGGAATCTTCGCCCTCTCCTGCGTGATTCTGGCGCTGATTCTCTTTGTCATAATACCTTATCTTCCGAAGACTGCGGCCTATTTCGACCTGCTCTTCGTGAACACTTTCCATCTGCCGTACAATTCGGGCGCGATTTTCTTCATCGTGCTGCTGTTCGCGCTCTGTTTCTGGGGGCTTTTCGTGACTATGAAAAAGCAGAAGGCGCTGCTCAACACCGTCCTGCTCTGTTTTACGACCATAGTGGTGGGATTTTCAGTCTTCTCGATAGTGATCATACGCTCCTGCGCCCACACGCCGACCAACGAGTACCAGCCCGACAATCCTTTCACTCTCTGCCGCTACCTCAGCCGCGAGCAGTACGGAAGCACTCCGCTGCTCTACGGGCAGTATTTCGACTCGGACTACTACATCGAGGATGACTGGTACTGGGCTCCGATGGACGGAAAATACATCAAGGCTCCGTCGTTCGGAAACATCGTCTACAAGAGCGGCGACAAGATGCTCTTCCCGAGGATGTGGAACAGCGGCAACGGTGTGGACGACCGCTACAAGCAGTTCTACGCCTCATATATGAAGAACGGGGGCAAGAAAAGCGGCGGACAGTACCGCAAGCCGACCTTCGGGGAGAACCTTGGCTTCTTCTTCGACTATCAGCTGAACTGGATGTACTGGCGCTACTTCATGTGGAACTTCGCCGGCCGCCAGAACGACATCCACAGCCCGAGTCCGGGAGAAATCTTCGAGGGCAACTGGGAGAGCGGCATCCCGTTCATCGACGAAATACGCCTCGGCGACCAGAGCGACGCTCCGGACTACCTCAAGGACAACAAGGGCAAGAACCACTACTATATGCTCCCGCTGCTTCTGGGGCTTCTCGGACTGTTCTTCCAGTTCGCGAGGGATAAGCGGGGCTGCTGGCTTACGTTCCTGCTGTTCTTCATGACGGGAATCGCAATCGTGATTTATCTCAACCAGCCGCCGTACCAGGTGAGGGAGAGGGACTATGCCTACGCCGGTTCGTTCTACGCCTTCGCAATCTGGATAGGTTTCGCGGTGCTGGCCCTGTACACCTGGATTGAAGAGCTGCTCGCGTCGAAGAAGGTCTCCTCCGCAGCCGCCGGGACGGCCGTTTCCGCCGCCGTGACACTCGTCTGCCTCGGCGTGCCCGCGCTGATGGGGGCGGAGAACTGGGACGACCACGACAGGAGCAACCGCCGCACGGCCGTGGAGATGGCCTACAACTACCTCAACTCCTGCGGGGAGAACGGCATACTGATAACCCACGGCGACAACGACACCTTCCCGCTCTGGTATGCCCAGGAGGTGGAGGAATGCCGTCCGGACGTGCGCATCGTGAACACGTCGCTGCTCGGGACGGACTGGCACATAGACCAGATGAAATGGGCCTGCAACAAGTCCGCTCCGCTCGATTTGAGCGTCGGCCCGAGGCAGTATCTCTACGGAACGAACGATTTCGTCCACATCTACGACTCCCGCGACAGCGCCATACTCCTTTCGGATGTGATGCGCGTCTTCCGTCACCCTTCGGCGAAAGTTCCGCTTTCGTCCGGCAAGATGGTGGACTACATCTGCTCGCGCAAGCTCGTGGTTCCGGTGAATAAGGAAAATGTCATAAAATACGGAATCCTCGACAAGAAATACGAATCCCAAATTCCGGAATATATCGTGCTGACGATGTCGCCGAAGAAGGACTATATCTCCAAGCCCGAGCTGTTTATGCTTGACCTGCTTTCGAACTATCAGTGGGACAGGCCTATACATCTTCTGAATATGGGCGGTGACCTGAATATGGGCATCAAGGATTTCCTTGAATATGACGGATTCTCCTACAAATTCGTGCCGATACGCAACCGTCAGCGCACCTCGGAAGTCGGATTCGCCGACCCGGACAGGCTCTACTCCCTGATGACGGATGTATATAAGTGGGACGCTCTCGGACGCACGGACTACTATGCCGACAATCAGCATCTCTTCACATTCTGCGGTGTTCTCTCGCAGCGCGCCCTCTTCGTGAATGTGGCGAAGGAGATGGTCAGGGACGGTCATCCGGAGCGCGCCGTCGAGATGCTCGACAAGTGCCAGGCCTGCGTGCCGGAGGAGAACTATCCGCTTGACATCTCCTATCTCGGCTACTCCAACGAGCTGATGGTGATGGATATGATAAACCTCTACTATGTCCTCGGCGAAAAGGAGAAGGCCTCGGATCTTGCCTCACGATTCATCGGGAAGATGTTCCAGTCCGTGAACTTCTTCTTCCAGTTCTATGACTATGCGAAGGACGATTTCGACCGCGCCCGCAACATAGTCCTTATGGTTCAGGACATCGCGAAAGACAGCGGCGACGGAAAGGTCGTTTCTCTCGTGGACGAGGGTTTCGACCGTCTCCGCGCCGACTACGGGGTTGAGGAAGAGTAAGTTACTTCGCGGAGGCCGCTATGAGCTTCTCGAGTTCCTGCCTTCCTATGCGCCCGTCAAGGCAGATGAATGTGAATTCGTCTTTCTCGGCGGCCGTCATCACGAAGCAGGTCACGGTGTCCTTGTCTCCGCTGGTGTAAATCCGCACCTGTTCTCCGTCCTCCTTGGCTTCCATCAGAAGTTCGAACTTTCCTCCGGCGAGAAGTTTGTCGACTTCGGCCTTCAGTTCCCTGTTGACCTTGGTGTTTTCGCTGTCGAGGATATACATCCCTGTGAGTTCCTTCACGACAGGGGCGAGGTTGATGTCCGCTTCGGGCATATCGATTTCCGGCAGATTTCCCATAAGGCGGAACATTGACGGCGAGATGTAAACTGCGCTGACATTCTGCCTGTCGGAG
>CAVEDD010000060.1:0-2137 GCA_963614515.1 Treponemataceae bacterium
CGAGAATGTTGGCCTCCGACGAACCGGTGAGAGCCACGAACGCGTCAAAGCCGCGTATATCCTCCTCAATCAGCACATCGGAGTTCCTCCCGTCCGCATTTACGACTGAAACGGCGTCTCCGAGGCTTTCCGACAGCTCCACGCACCTTTCCTTGCTGCTGTCTATGATTTTTATTTTTCCGATCTGTCCGACAAGCTGTCTCGCGACCATCTCCGCCGTGTGGCTTCCTCCGAGAATCATCACCTTGTCGACTTCGAGATTCACCGCGCCGATGAGTTTCATCAGCATCTGCGTGCCTTCGCGTCGTGAGATTATATAGACGAGGTCGCGGTATTTGAACCTCGTGTCAACTTTCGGGACAATCGTCGAATTGTTCCGGGATATGGCGACGACCCTGAACTGAAGTTCCTCGGAAGTGGCGTGGCGGCTGAGTTCAAGCACGTTCATATCCAGGAGAGGGGAGTCGTCCTCCACCTTGAACACCGACATCTGTATCCTGCCCCTCGCGAAATCCATCGAATCCGCTGACGCGTTATGGCGCAGTAGGTCGACGATTTCGTTCGCCGCGATTTTTTCCGGATAGAAGAGCAGGTCTATGCCCATCTCCGTGAATATGTTCTTATTTTCGAAGGAAAGATATTCTTCCGTATTCACGCGCGCCGTAACCTTGCGGCTGCCGAGTTTCTTCGCGAGAATCGCGCTGACGATGTTCACGTCCTGCGATTCGGACGGATTCACGGCTATGAACAGGTCGGCGTCCTGAACCTCCGCCTTGCGCAGTATCCCTATCTCCGACGATTTCCCGCACACGGTCACGATGTCCGCAATCGCCGACAGGCTGTCGAGCCGGCTCTGACTGCTGTCTATTACGGTTATGTCATTGGATTCGTTGCTCAGCATCTTCGCCAGATGCGAGCCGACTTCACCTGCTCCTGCGATGACGATTCTCATATGTTCCCGATTTTTAGGATTGTTTTTTCGATTCGGAACGTTCTGCATTGAGCGCGCTGCAATTCACCTTGAGTCCGAGCAATGTGCGCAGGATGATGCATCCGCCGTATATCCCCGCGACTCTTCCGGAGTCCGCCGCGTGCGTCCTCCGGCCGTTTTCCCGGGTGTCCCGGACTTGTCCGTGCGCCGGACATTCCGCCACGCCCGTCGTTCTCTTTTCCGCAATGAGCCCCGCCGCATCACGGTGCGCCTTCCACACCGCCTTGAAACAGTCCTTCCTGAAAGACAGCAGATAGACCGCGGCCGAGCACCCGTCCAGAATCTTGCGGGCAAAAATCCTCAGCTCCGCTCTCTTCCGCCCGATTGTCCGGGCGAGATTGTTGTCCAGAAGCAGAAGGTTGTTCCGGTAGTTGAGGTAGAGTTTCTGCGGTGAACTCTGCGGAAGAGTCCCTCCTCCGAGGTGGAATACGGTCGATTCCGGAACCACCGTCACCTTCCATCCCGCCAGCTGCATCCTCCAGCACAGGTCAATCTCTTCCATATGGGCGAAAAACCTGCCGTCAAGTCCGCCGAGGCTTTTCCACACCGTCGTCCTGACCGCAAGGCACGCTCCTGTCACCCAGAGCACATCCGCCGGGGTGTCATACTGCCCGCTGTCAGTCTCGACCCTGCCCATCACGCGCCCGCGGCAGAAAGGGTAGCCGAAACGGTCGATCAGCCCCCCTGCGGCTCCGGCATATTCGAACTTGTCGCGCTCGTACCAGCTGTGCAGCTTCGGCCCGCAGGCTCCGCAGTCCGGATGGGTTTTCATCCAGTCGGCAAGCGGCCGCAGCCAGTCCCGCGTGACTTCTATGTCCGAGTTGAGTAGCACGAACAGGTCGAAGGAATCTAAGCCCGGGTCAGCGAGCGCACGGTTGTAACCTCCTGTGAATCCGTAGTTCTTTCCGAGCGGAATTCTCCGCACCGAAGGAAATTCCGCCGCAAGCATCTCCATCGAACCATCGGTCGAACCGCTGTCCGCGACCACTACTTCCGCAAAGTCGTGGGCGGCATTGAACACCGCCGCGGACTCGAGCAGCGGGGGCAGGAACCTCCGCAGATAATCGACCGTGTTCCAGTTCAGTATGACTACGGCAATTTTCATCGTTCAAAGATTTCAGTCCGGCAAGACAGACAGGGTCTTAA
>CAVEDD010000060.1:2221-11298 GCA_963614515.1 Treponemataceae bacterium
CCGCAATGTCCTCCGCAGCCGGAGCATCCGCCCGCGAACTCCCCGTGCAGACCCTCCTTGATCTCCTTTTCGGTCGCAGGACGCACGTTCACGATTTCGCCCTTGAAATTCAGAGTCTTGCCCGCCATCGGATGGTTCACGTCGACTTTAACTGTCTTGGCCTCGACCTTCACGATTTTTGCCGGCACAGGATGTCCGTACTGATTGACGAGAGTGATGCTTGACCCCTCCACGAGCAGGTCTTGGCGAATCTTTCCCGTCTGGTCGGAGAACGCCTCCACGGGAAGGTCGATAATCATCTTCGGATCCGCCTTTCCGTATCCTTCCTCCGGACTCAAAGTGAATTCGAACTTGTCACCGGCCTCAAGACCGGCAATTTCCTCCTCGAATTTAGGCAGCAGATAACCCATTCCGTGAATGAAGTCCAGAGGTTTCTCCACGGTGCATTTGTCCACAATCTGTCCATCGACATCCAGCTCATAAGTCAGAGCCACCACGGTGTTTTTTTCGATTTTCATATTTCCGTTTTTTGTGAATCGTATATATCGTCATATCGATGAATACGTTCTGATGAATATTCTCTTATATTATATAAATATGATATTTCCGTCCTCCGGCCATGGCATTGCCGCCGTCACGACGAGAAGCTCACGCCGTCGAACGCCGTCGTCGGAATCCTCCACCGTCCGCACTCGCGTGCATCGTCGCCGACGGCGAGCAGACTGTTCCACAGCTCCGTAATGTTGCCGGTTATCAACATCTCCCTGAATGGTCTGCCGATTTCCCCGTTCTCGAAACGGAATCCGGAAACCCCGAAAGAGTAGTCGCCGGTCAACGGGTTGCAGTTTCCCCCGTTGAACCCTGTCACATAGATGCCGTCTCCGCAGCCGCGTAAAATATCCCTCAAAGTTAACTTTTTTTCACCGGAACGCAATTCTTCATCGGTTCTGTCCGTCTTTCCGCCGGTCTCACTCCGTGCGCAATCTCCCCCGAGCCGTGAACGGAGTTCCTCGGAGAGCCAGCATCCGAGGACAGGACGCGAAATATCCTCCACGGTCGGCTTGAGACCGGTCTTGTGCGCCATATACGTGTTCACGAAATAATTTTCAACCACGCCTTTCCGAATCAGCGGCAGATTGCCAGTGGCCACGCCTTCCGAGTCGAAGAGCCGCGCTCCCGCCTTGCCCTTTTCGCGGGCCATGTCGGTGAGTGTCAGACCATCCGGAAAAACTTTCTTTCCGAGGCAGCCGCAGAGGAACGACATCTTCTGCTGTATTGAGGAGGCGTTCAGTGCGGTTATGATCGGGCTGAGCAGCTTCGAGCCGATATTTCCGTCGACCACCATCCTGTAGCAGCCTCCGGGCAGTTCTTCCGGATTCAGTGACTCCACGGCCTTGCGAAGCGCCGTTTCAGCGCAGCTTTCCGGGTGGATGCCGGAGAGAAAGGCGGAGGAGTCCCACCAGTAGGAGCTGAATCTGCGTCCCCCGGCATCGGTCACGGTCACTTCCGAGGAACAGGAAAATCCTGTTTCGAAGTGCTGACCCTCGAATCCTTGGGAATCAACCTGGAAACTCCCGTCGACATAGTCCGTATATTCGCTCTCCTCCGACACCGCCTCCCAGCCTTCGCCCTTTTTTTCGCGGAGTGTCATGCTCCGCGCCAGTTCAATTCTTCTTTCGCCGGTCATATCCATATATTCCCTGTCCCACAGCCCGGCTTCGAGCCCCGTCACGGCATCTTTCGCGAGCCTCTCTCTCTCCGGCAGCGTACGGCACGGGTCGGCTTCCATGATTCTGACGGTTTCGCAGGCTTTCCTGACGAAGTCCCGCACGGAGCAGCCGTTCAGACGGTTGGTGGAGAACGTGCCGCAGCGTCCATCCGCGAACAGGCAGAAAGTCAGAGACCTGTCGGCGCAGTGGCTCACCTTGTCGACATCGCCGTCAAGCATGCTCACGGTGTCCGAGACGCTTTTGTTCAGCACCACTCTGACTCCGCTCATACCCTGTTCAAGAGCTTCCCGCATTCCCGTGCGCGCCAGATTGCGTTCCTCATCCGTGATAATCATCTTCATCCGTTTAAGTGATTCATGTAGAGGAAGCCCTAATCGGGTCATCCTCATACCGGCGGCTTCAAATTTGTCGGAACGACGTCGCCGAAAGGCTGCAAAATTATAAATAAAATTCCTAACTTTGCGCACCTGTGCAGATTTCTGCCCGCATGATGGCCGGGCGGAATGGAAATTAATGACAAATCAATATGTTACAGGAAAAGCTCAACTTTTACAAGGATTTCCCGAAAGAGGGCATCAATTTCATAGACATAATGCCTTTCCTTTATTCCAAGGAAACTTTTCAGGAAGTGATTTCCGAACTTGACTCCCTCGTGGACACTCCGAACCTTGCGGTTCCCGAGGCGCGCGGTTTCCTTTTCGGCGCTCCGCTTCTGATGACCGGAGGAGCTGTGGAAAATGTCATTCCTGTGCGCAAATCCGGCAAACTGCCGTTTTCCGAGGGCGATCTTGTAGGGCTTGAGATAATGAAGGAATATGGAGCCGACAAGCTTTTCTTCCGCAAAAGCGACGTGGCTGCCGGACAGCTCACCGGAGATGTGCTCGAGGTGACCATCCTTGACGACATTCTCGCCACCGGAGGCACTGCGGAGGCTCTCGCAAGGTCTTTGATGGAGACTCCTGTCGTGAAAGACGGTGTGGAGCGCCGCGTGGTCGTGAAGAAATTCGTCTTCCTCGTCGAGATTGACGACCTGCACGGAGCCGGCCGGCTTTCGGAAATCGCCCCTGTGGCTTCGCTCATCCACCTGAACGACTGAGGGACTGTCGCCGGGGAGTGACTGGACAGGGGTCGGACCGCAGTCCCGGCATCCAAACATGAAAGACTCGTTATGAACAGACCGCTCCCACGCTATCTTCTTGACAAATACCGGCTTGTCGGTCAGCTGACCTTTTCGGTGCTTTTCGCCGTGGTCTTCATGAACCTCTATGTCCCTTTTTCAAAGACGGCGTGGTTCGAGCTCGGCTATTCATCGCGTTTTCTCTACACCCTGCTCTTCTTCGTCATCTGCGTCATCGTTCTGATTGTCAGCCGGACAGTGATGTACAGGACGAAATATCTCTTTGAAATGAAGATCTGGCACTATGCCCTCTGGTGTATCGGGGAAATCGTCGCACTATGCGGGATATACACCGGTATGACCGTGCTGATTTCCGAAGTCCCGGAAGAGACGGGGGCGTATGATGTCTTCCTGAAGTCCCTGCTCTACGGATTCATATCCCTGGCTGTGCCATACATAATCTCGTCCCTGTATTTCGCGCTCGTCGAGAAGGAGAAAATCATCCGTCTGATGAACTACGGCAATGTCGTGACCGATGAACCCGAACCCGAATCGGACGAACAGAAAATCACCCTTTTCGACATCGGTGGGACGCTGCGCTTTTCAGTGAGACGGTCCAATCTCTATTTCATCGAATCCGACGACAATTATATAAAGGTGTGGTATGACGACGGGAACGGGACTATGAAACAGTATATGCTGCGCTGCCGTCTCAAGACCGTCGAGGAGACGTTCAGGGACAGCACGCTCGTCCGCTGTCACAGGAAATATGTCGTGAACACCGAGCATGTCCGCGTGCTCCGCAAGGAAGGCGACTCTTTCGTCCTCGAACTCGACCGGGGGGAGATTCAGCCGATCCCGGTCACCAAGACCTACGAGAAAGCGGTGCTGGCGAGATTTTCCTGAGGGGCTGGAATCTGCTGCGGCGTTATCCTTGACTTTTGAAAATCCTGTCAGTTTTTGTGTCTGCGCTTGTAGTCGCGGAGACGCGAGGCGGACTGCACCATCGCCTCGTCGAGCATTATGCTGCGGGCGGCGAGGATGTCGAGAACCATCGCCACGAGAGGGAAGAGCGCCGTCACTGAGAACACCATTTCGTCCCAGCCGCGCACGACATCCACGATTATCCAGGTCTGAAACGCGAACAGGAGTATCGCCGACAATGTCGCCACCCTCATCTGCGGCACCCTTATCTTGAACGCGAACAGGGAGAATATATTGCCGATGAGCGTCACCGTGAGGAGGAAGCAGTAGGGGGTTTTCTCGAAATATTTTATGGTCTCCTCAGCGCCTTCCGGACCGAGAATGGTCGCGAACTTGCAGAAAAACATCGATGCGAGAAGCGCCGTCGCAATCGCAAGATATAGGGTTTGAATCCTTTGCCACATAGTATTTTATCCGTTTTTCGTTTTTATTTGTCCGTTTTTATTTATCCGTTTTTCGTGTTCTTCCGTGCGGCCGTCCGCCGGAGCGCGGCGAAATTACGAAAAATTTGCTACTTTTGCGTGATAGACTTTAAAAATATGACGGTATGATAGCAGCATCAGAACTTATAATAAACGGGGACGGCTCCGTTTTCCATCTTCATCTCAAACCCGAGGAACTCGCGGACAACGTGATACTTGTCGGAGACCCCGGACGTGTCGACATGGTTGCGGAGTATCTCTCCGACATTGAATTCCGCCACTCTTCGAGGGAATTCGTGACGACCACGGGCAAGTTCAACGGCAAGCGTATCACCGTGGTCTCCACGGGCATAGGCTGCGACAACATCGACATCGTGATGAACGAACTCGACGCGCTCGCCAACATCGACTTCAAGACCCGCGAAATCAAGGAAAACAAGCGTTCTCTGAACATTCTCCGAATCGGGACCTGCGGCGCGATACAGCCCGACATCCCGCTCGGCTCGTTCGTCTTCTCCCACGTTTCAGTCGGCTGTGACGGTCTTCTCAACTGGTACGCCGACCGTGACAAGATAGCGATGCCTGAAATCGAGGAGGCTTTCAAGAAGCATGTCGGCTGGGCGAAGCATCTCCCGGACCCATATTTTGTGATGGCGAGTCCCAAACTCATCGACAAGTTCGCTGACAGCACAATCAAAGGTATGACCATCGCCGCATCCGGTTTCTACGGTCCTCAGGGGCGTGTGCTCCGTATGGGTCTCGCGATGCCGGATATGGTTGACAGATTCGAGAGCTTCTCATTCGACGGACACCGCATCACAAATTTCGAGATGGAAGGTTCGGCTGTGGCGGGAATCGCCGCCCACCTCGGCCACAACGCCGGAACGGTCTGCTGCGTGATCGCCAACCGTCACATAGGCAGCAGCAATCCGGACTACAAGGCCCAGGTTCGCAAGCTGGTCGAACTCTCCCTGACGAAGATGTCGGAGCTGTAGGGGAAGCCTTGATGGCCTTCCTGAGATTCGTTCAACGATGAGATACCGACGAGCTTGCCTTGTCCGATGGAAACTTTGTTTCCTGCGTTTCTCAATTTCCTCGACCGCAGTTGTCACTTGTACAGTTCGTCGAGGGTGAGGGTCGAGGGGGCTATGCGGGGGTCGGTGACTGTGGCGTCGATTATGCGCGGGATGCCGCCTGCGACGTTGACTTCGAGGAATTCCATTATTGACGGGAGGTTCTCGAGACCGGAATCGGCGATTTCGTGCTGAGCCCCTTCATAGCGGTAGATGCAGTGGTTGTAGCCGTTCTTGCGGCAGACTGACGCGATGGTGTTGGAGCCGTACCAGCCCAGTTTGAAGAAGCGTGTCTGCCTGTAGTTCACGACCTTGTCCTCGGTTCCGTGGAAAAGAATCATCGGACACGGCTCTTTTCCGTATTTGAGCGAGCCGTCGCGGCTGAGCACCGCGCCCGCGAGCGAGACTACGCCCCTGTAATTGAAGCCTTCCGGAAGAGCCTGCGCCAACGCGCCCCCGTTGCACAGTTCATATTCGGCCTGAAGGACGGAAATCGCTCCGGCGGAGGAACCCATTATGACCATGTTTCCGGGGTCTATGCCGAGTTCTTCAGAGTTGTCGATTATGAAGTTCGTCGCGCTGAAAAGGTCTTCCACCGCGATGTGGATTGCATTGTCTATGGCATCGACGCTGCCCAGCCCCACGCTTTTCTGCCCTTTCAGCCCGAGCCTGTAATCTATGGAGACAATCCGCAGCCCTTCGCCGAGCATCGCGCTGAAGAGCGGCATCAGTTTTTCTCCGTTGCGGCTGCCGCCGATGAACCCGCCGCCGAACATGAAGATGACCGTCGGCTTTCCGCTTCCGGAGGCGAATGTCGAACTGCCTCCGGCGGGTTCGTAGATGTCCATATAGAGCTTGCACGTGTCCCTCTCGGCGAACATGTAGGTCCCGTCAGGAACGGGGGCTGAAGGCTGCGTGTTCTGCGCTCCCGCCCCAAGGCACTGGATGGCAGCGGCGGCGCACAGGATGAGGGATTTCAATGCTGTTTTCATTTTTTTTGATTTTTGTCTCAGTTTGTCTCAGTTTGTCTCAGTTTTCACTTCGGTTTCACTTCATTTTTTGCCCCGGCTGCGGTTGATTCCGGCGGGTGTCGGCCGGCTCCGGTTTCGGGCCGGTCAGGGCCGCGCCGCATAATGCAACAGCCGTTCCATTCTTTTCCGGATTGAGGCCGATGTGCAGACGGACGGTCTCCCTGCGGTTTCTGCGGCTGCGGTCGCTGATTATGAACTCCGAGACGGGGTCTTCGATGAATCTCTGGATAACCCTCCGCAGTGGTCTCGCTCCGTAGCCCGGGTCGAAGCCGGCCTCCGCTATGAATTTCTTCACGCCAGGGGCGATGTCGAGGCTGTAGCCGGAGCCGAGAATTCGGCTTTGCAGGGCTTTCAGTTCGATGTTCACGATTTTCGCTATGCTTTCCGGCGTGAGGCTGTTGAAGAAGATCACCTCGTCGATGCGGTTGATGAACTCCGGCGGGAACGTGCGTTTGAGCGCCTTGTTGAGGACGGTCCGGCGGTTGTCGTCCACCCTGCGTCCGGCCGTGGCGAAGCCCACTCCGCTGCCGTATTCGTCGAGTTCACGCGAGCCTGCGTTCGATGTCATTATGAGTATGGTGTTGCGGAAATCGACCGTGTTGCCGTCGGAATCCGTCAGGCGGCCGTCGTCGAGCACCTGCAGCAGGAGACTGTAGACGTCCGGGTGCGCCTT
This sequence comes from Treponemataceae bacterium, assembly GCA_963614515.1. GTDB lineage: Bacteria > Bacteroidota > Bacteroidia > Bacteroidales > UBA932 > Cryptobacteroides. Next base: position 9,252 of record CAVEDD010000060.1, read on the forward strand.
CTCGATTTCGTCCAGAAGCACGACGCAGTAGGGCTTGCGGCGCACCTTCTCGCTGAGCTGCCCGCCCTCTTCGTAGCCGACATAGCCGGGAGGCGCTCCGATGAGCCTCGAAACATTGAATTTTTCGGAGTATTCGCTCATGTCTATGCGCACCATGTTGTCTTCGCTGTCGAAGAGATATTCCGCGATGGATTTCGCGAGCTGGGTCTTGCCGACTCCCGTCGGGCCGACAAAGAGGAAGGTGCCGACGGGGCGGGCGGGATCTTTGATCCCGGCGCGATTCCTCCGAATCGCGCGGACGACGCCGGCGACGGCGTCGTCCTGCCCCACAATCCGCCGCTCCAGCCGCTTCTCCATCCGCATCAGCCTCAGGCTTTCAGACTGCGCCACGCTGCTCACCGGGATGCCCGTCATCTTGGAAACCACCTCGGCGACATCCTCCCGCCGCACCGCCTTCCCGCCGCGCAGCCGCACCATCGAACCCGCCTCATCCATAATGTCCAGCGCCTTGTCCGGAAGACATCTGTCGGTGACATATCTCGCCGACATCGACACGCAGGCCTCCAGCGAATCCTCATTGTAGTTCACCCCGTGGTACTGCTCATACCTCGGGCACATCCGCCCGAGAATCGACAGCGTCTGCGCGGCGGAGGTCGGCTCCACGACAATCTTCTGGAAGCGCCTGTCCAGCGCCCCGTCCTTCTCGACAATCTTGCGGAACTCGTCAAGCGTGGTCGCGCCTATGCACTGGATTTCTCCCCGCGCCAGCGCCGGCTTGAGTATGTTCGCCGCATCGAGGCTTCCGGAACCGCCCCCGGCCCCCACCATCGTATGGAACTCGTCGATGAACAGAATCACGTCCGGGTTGGCGGCGATCTCGTTCATGATGCCCTTGAGCCTTTTCTCAAAGTCCCCCCTGTAGCGCGTCCCCGCAACAACAGAGGCGATGTCCAGCGAAATCAGCCGTTTGTCCTTCAGAATCGCAGGGATGTCACCGGTCGCAATCCTTATCGCGATGCCCTCCACAATCGCCGACTTGCCCACTCCGGGGTCTCCGATCAGCATCGCGTTGTTCTTCTTCCTGCGGCCGAGAATCTGAATCACCCTCATGATTTCGTCCTCGCGCCCCACGACCGGGTCCAGCCTGTGCTCCCGCGCCGCCGCAGTCAGGTCATAGCCGAACTCGTCCAGCAGACTCTGCTCCTCCGCCCTCGCCATCTCCGCACCCGTCCCGACCCTCGCCCCGGCTCTTTCGCCTGCACCGAATCCGGCATGAACCCCCGTGTCAGCGCCAGTCTCAGCGCCAGTCTCAGCCCCCGACCCTGTTCCTGCGCCTGTCCCTGCGCCTGTTCCTGCGCCTATCCCTGCGCCTGTCCCTGCCCCCGTCTCAGCCCCGGTCTCAGCCCCCGCCCCGGCGCCGCTCCCTCCGGTCGCGGCCTCTCCGGAATCCTCCCCGCCCAAAAGCCCGAGCCGCGAGAACTCGTCCAGCAGCAGGCTGTAGGTCAGCCCGTGCTCCCGCAGATACTCCGTTCCGAAACCCGCCGTCGCCTTGCACAGCGCCAGCAGCAGATGCTGCGGACCCACGACCGTCCCTCCGGCTCTCGTGGTCTCGAAAACGGCTATGTTGATGATGTTGGTCGCGCTCCTTGACAGAGTGATGCTGTCTATGTCGGAGTAGGGGATGTGCCTGTTCTCGGAAATCTTTTCGTCGATGAAGGCCTTGAGCTCGGGCAGCTGTATCCCGAAGAACCTCAGATGCACGGCCGCGAGGTTCTCCTCGTGGCGCAATATCCCCAGAAGCAGATGGTCCGGTCCTATCATATAGCTTCCCGTCCTCATGGCTTCCTCCCTCGCATAGTTCACGATGGCGTTGAGTGTGTCGGATATACTTATTTTCATGTCGTCGTCTCAGAATGAACGGTTTTTGTCATATGGCGATTTTAGTAAGCGTTAAAAAATAAATTGGTGGAGATTTGTGAAGGATTTTTGAGGATAGATTTCTTTTGGAAGAGGGAGTGTACTGGAGGTACATGACCGATGAGAAAAG
>CAVEDD010000061.1:0-1125 GCA_963614515.1 Treponemataceae bacterium
ATAGACCAAAAAGACACACAAAGATTACCAAGTTATTTTTTAAGGATTACTAAAAAGATTTGAACTGAAGCCCTCCGGCAGGTCATCTGGACCTCCGGAGGGCTTTTTCGGCAGCGGCCTCCGCCGTCTCCGCCGCAAAAAAGAGAAACGCGCTTGATTCACACCGAGCGCGTTTCGAATTCTAACCTAAAACTTAACCTATGAAAAAACTATTCGACCATTTTCATTTGCAATTGTTGTGCCAAAATCTTGCAGGAAGAACTGCGGATATGTCAAAATCGTTCATTTTGGTTCATTTTAGTTCATTTCTTCCGTTTTTTGTCCGTTCCGCGTGCATTCTTCAGAAATTGCGCGGATGATTTCCGGCACATCGGCGATCGAGCCGGCCTCATAGACCCTGTCCGAAACCGGCATCTCGGCGAACTCGTGCGACCAGACCATCTCGTGCGGGACATGGATGGCGCGGCCTCCGATTTCAATCACCGGCACTATGTCCGATTTGACGGAATTGCCGACCATAATCAGCTCTTCGGGGGCAAGGTCGAACTTCGCGCAGAGTTCAAGGTAGTTCCTGCAGTCCTTCTCCTCAAGCACCTCGATGTGGTGGAAAAAGCGGGAGAGCCCGCTCTTGCGGTATTTTGTCAGCTGTTCCGTGAGGTCGCCCTTCGTCGCTACGGCGAGTTCATATCCCATTTCCTTGAGTTCCCCGAGCACTTTCTCCACCCCGTCAATCATATCGAAGCGGTGGTAGGCGAGGTCGGTGATGATTTTCTTGATGCCGAAGTATAGTTCCTGGTTCAGTGTGCCGCCGCACAGTTCGAGAGCCGTGTCGAGCATTCCGAGCATATAGGTCTTGGAACCGTAGCCGAAAATCGGGATGTTGCCTTCCTGCCGCGCCCAGAGGGTCTGCTGTATGGCTGCGGCATCCGCTTCGTGGTGAAGCAGTTCCGCAAATTCCTTCTCGGCGTTCCTGAAATAGCCTTCGTTTTCCCAGAGGGTGTCGTCAGCGTCGAAAAAGATTATTTTCTTGTTCATATCCTTTCCCTCCCGGCTCAGTTCTCGTTTTCCGTCTCCGCCGGAATCTCCACCGGCCTTATCGTGATGATGCGGATGTCCTTCACCGGG
>CAVEDD010000061.1:1884-11266 GCA_963614515.1 Treponemataceae bacterium
TGGCGGGGGAGACCGCCGTCTACGGGCTGAGCACCATACTCGCCCGCATAATAAACTTCCTTTTTGTCCCGTTCTACACGAGGCTGCTCACCACGGCGAGCTACGGGGTGGTGACGGAGTTCATGGCCTACATCGCCGTGCTCCAGGTGGTGCTCGTGATGGGTCTGGAGACCGGATGCTTCCGTTTCGCCAACAGGGAGGGGGCGCAGCCGGACCGGGTCTATTCCAGCGCCCTCGCGGCGGTGAGCGCGGTGGGCTTCGCTTGCCTCGCCCTGATGATTGTCTTCGCGAAACCGCTCGCGCACCTGCTCGGTTACGACGGCTACGGCAGCTGCATAATGTATATGGGAGGCATACTCGCGCTCGACAGCGTCACGGCAATCCTCTTCGCGAAACTCCGGCAGGAGCACCGCGCGGTGAAGTTCGCCGTGTTCAAGACTGTGAAGATTCTGGTGGAGACAGGAGCCAACATCCTGCTGTTCTTCCCCTTCGTATCCTTCTGCTCCCGCAGGGCCGCGGCTCTCGGAGTCGAAGCGGCGGCTCTCACCCCGTCGGATCTGTGGCTGCTGCATTTCATAAGCCCGACACCCGACTTCAGCTATGTGATTTTCGCGATATTCCTCAGCTGCATAGTCTGCGCCCTGCTTTTCATTCCGGACCTCATACGCCTGAACTTCCGCTTCGACGGGAAACTGCTCCGGCAGATGCTCGCATATTCCCTGCCCCTGATGGTCGCGGCTCTTCCGGGGATAGTCAACGACTTTCTCGACCGGCTGCTCTTCCGTTTCCTCGACACGAATCCCGAGCAGTGGCAGTCGAGCCTCGGCATATTCCAGGCGGCGGTGAAGCTCGCCGTCATAATGAACCTCTTCATCCAGATGTTCCGTTTCGCGGCCGAGCCTTTCTTCTTCCAGAGGGCGGCGGACAGGAACAGCAGGGAACTTTACGCCAGAGTCATGGAACTCTTCACGGCGTTCTGCGGATTCGTGTTTCTCGGAGTCATATACTATATAGACATAATCTCCCTGTTGCTCGGACGGGATTTCCGCAGCGGGGTGGGCGTGGTTCCGGTGATGCTCTTCTCCTATATGGTCCTTGGGATGCTGTTCAACGTGTCGATGTGGTACAAGCTTTCCGGAAGGACGAATATGGCGATATGGATCACTTCGGCGGGACTTGTCGTGACGCTCGTCGTCAATCTCGTGTTTATGCCGAAGTATTCCTACTGGGCGGCGGCCTTCGGCCATCTGGCCAGCTATGTGGTGATGTTCATCCTCAGCGCCGTGCTCGGACAGAAATACTGGAGAATCCCGTACCGTTGGGGGCGCATACTCGGCACGCTTGCCCTGATGTTCCTCTTCTACGGCGTCGCGACCCTGATTGACATCCATCTTTTCCACTTCGCCGGCTGGGACACCGACCGTCACCTCCTCTGGTGGAAGCTCGGAGTGCACACGGTCTTCCTTTTCGGCTACATCGGCTCCGCCTGGGCGTTTCTGCGCAAGGGAATCTAAAAAATCCCGAAGGAGGGTGAACAAAACACTTTTTGGTCACCCTCCTTCGGACGGCTTCTGAAAGACTACCAGAAGAAGCTGCTGCCGAAAGCGAGCAGAAGCGCGTGGTTGAGCGGGAACAGGAGATCGTATTCTGTCTGGAACTTAAGGCAGAAATTGCTGCTGACCCGCACGCCGAACGCCCCGCCGCAGAGCAGCTCGCCGTATCCCTTGCTTATCAGCGATTTCATCGCGTCAGGACAGCGGAGGCTGCGGTATCCTCCGCCGACCATCATATCTGCTTCCACATAGAGAATCTTTGCGAACGGGAAGTTGAACACCGCTCCGGCAAGATAGTCGTAGAAATTGCAGGTCAGCCCGAGTTCCGAGGCGGTGTCCGAGGCGGTGTGACGGTCGCGCAGCGAGTTGATTCCTATCCTGAAACGGGCGGAGACTCTCGGACGGATCGGGAAGTCAGCCTGGAGGCCGACGACACCGCCGGAGAACTTGCCGTTTTTTCCGATGCCGTAGCGGTGTCCGTAGAGAGACTCGATGGAATAGTAGAGAAGGGACTTGTCGTCATCGAAATCGAGCGGCTCCCAGGCATCGGAAATGTTTTTCTTCTTGAAAATCGCGTCGTTGATGAGGTAGCCCAGCTTGACCGAGCCGACTCCGATGACAGCTCCCGCAAACACGTCGGTGAACCAGTGACGGTGGTTCATTATCCTTGAAGCTCCCGTGACGGAAGCGACGCCGTAGCTCGCAAAGCTTATCCACGGCGAGCGCCAGCCGTATTCCTCGTGGAGCATGGTGGCGCACATGAATGCCGTCGCGGTATGCCCTGAAGGAAAGGAGTTCCGGGTGCTGCTGTCCGGGCGAAGCCTTCTCACGCTGTATTTTATCCCGTTCACGGTCGCGGCCATAATTGCGGCCGAGAACGCCTCCGCGCACAGCCATTCCGCTCCGGTCCCGCTGCGCCCCTCCACTCCGCAGGCACGCATCATAATCATCGCGGCGGCTGGGGAGAACTGCAGGTAGTCGTCGTATTTGTATCGGAATGACGGGATGTCGTTCAGCCTTATCGAACGGATGTCGGTGTCCCAGTCTATCCTCGGCCCGGACACATTCGTGGTGGTTTGGGATGATGTCCCGTCGGAAGTCTGTGCGTATGCGGAGCTCACGCCCGTCAGGCACAGGAAAACCGTTGAAATCAGAACGGTCAAATACGGTAATATGAACTTTTTCATATCTTTTGATGAATGTTTAGAAATATTTTCTTTCGTTTCTGTTCAATGCAAGGAAAATGAAAAACATCAGCGAGAACGACAGCAGGGACGAGCCTCCGTAGCTTACGAACGGAAGCGGGATTCCGATGACCGGCATCAGGCCGATTGTCATACCCACATTGATGAAAAGATGCATGAATATGCAGCCGGCGAAACAATAGCCGTAAATCCTCGTGAATCTTTCGCGGCTGTGCTCCGAGTCGATGATGATTCTGCATATCATCAGGGCATATATGAGTATGACGGCCGTCGCGCCGAGAAACCCCCATTCCTCGCCTATGGTGCAGAAGATGAAGTCGGTGCTCTGTTCGGGGACGAATCCGTAGGTCGTCTGCGTGCCCTGGAGGTAGCCTTTGCCGGCGAAGCCTCCCGAGCCGATGGCGATCATTGACTGGTTCACGTTGTAGCCCACGCCGGCGGGGTCGTCTTTCAGTCCGAGCAGCACCTCGATACGGCTGCGCTGATGTTCCTGAAGTATTTTGTTGAAGATCAGCTCAACGGAATAGGTGAAAATTATTCCCGCTATGACGGCTGCGCATGCGGAATAGAGGTAGAAATGTCTTTTGCGGTACGCGAATCTCAAGGCTACCGGCACTGTGGCGGTGATGGCGGCGATGAGCAGATAGACCGGTTTTATTTTCATCAGGAAAGAATCCGGGTCGCCGACGGCCTGCGCAATCCTGTCGAAAATCATCGGGATGAAAGCGAACAGAACCGTCACCGGAATCAGGATAAAAAGGAGGAGCTTCCTGTTCCCCGACTTAAGCGCGACATATCCGGCGATGACCGCCGCGAGAGTGAGAATGGCCGCGTAGGGGCTGACGGTGAGGGTGAGGATGAATATGATTATGGCCGTCGCAGCCGCCACGAACAGCCATCCGGAGAGTCCCTCGCGGTAGAGCGTGAATATGAATCCGCAATAGACGAGCGCGGAGCCGGTTTCCTTCTGCGCCACGATAATCGCCATCGGGACGAGGATTATCGCCGTCGTGAGAAGGAAGTCCCTGACCCGGCTGATCCTGTAGTCGACCTGGCTCATCAGGGTCGCGAGCATAAGCGAGGTCGTGGTCTTGGACAGTTCCGCCGGCTGGAAGCTCACCGGGCCGAGCGTCAGCCACGAATGGGATCCCTTGATGTCGCGGCTGAGGAAAATCACCGCCACGAGCAGCACCAGCATCAGAATGTAGAGCGGCAGCGAGAAACCCTCATAGATTCTCGGCGGAATCACGAACAGGACAATCGCTCCGACACCTAGAGAAATCAGCAGCCAGATGATCTGTTTCCCGCTGCGCAGCGACGGGTCCAGGATGTTTCCGCCGTCAATCGGGTGGACGGCCGCGTAGATGTTGAGGATTCCTGTCACCACAAGCAGGAAGTAGCAGCCGAGCAGCCACCAGTCCGTGGTTTTTGCAAGGCTGCGTTTATTTGTCCCTGTTCCGTATGCTCCCATAACTTTCTTGTTCCGTTCCTGCACCGTCAGTCTTTTTTGACCTTGTGCATCAGGTCTCCGTTCATCACCCTTTCCTCCAGAGGCCTGCGCTGCTCGGAAATCTCTCCGGAGAGATACTTCTCCACCAGCAGCGAGGCTATCGGAGCCGCCCACGCCGCGCCGAAGCCGCCGTTCTCCACATATGCCGCCACCGCAATCTTCGGGTCGTCCTTCGGGGCGAAGCAGATGAACACCGAGTTGTCGTCTCCCCGCGGGTTCTGCGCCGTGCCCGTCTTGCCGCATATTTCAAGCCCCGGGACAGCCGCCACGCTTGCCGTGCCTCCGGAGCCGTAGCCGCTGTTCACGGCGCGGTACATCCCGTTGATGACTTTCGGGAAATGGACCGTATCGACCTTGGTGTAGTGCCGCACGCGGTACTTGTCGTCAATCCTGTAGTTTTCGGAGTCCTTGATTATGTGGGGGATGTAGTAATATCCCCGGTTCGCCACCGTGGCGCAGAGGTTCGCGAGGTGCAGCGGCGTGCAGCCCAGTTCACCCTGCCCGATGGACAGGGATATGACCGTCAGCGATTTCCATCCGCCCTTGCGGTAGTATTTGTCGTAGTATCTCGAATCCGGCACGAATCCTCCGAGTTCTGAGGGGAAGTCGCTGCCGAGCTTCTGCCCGAAACCGAAACTTTTCACATAGCTGTTCCATGCGTCCAGCCCCTCGGCCACATCGGAGTACCTGTTGTTGTCGAGGATGTCGCGCAGGACATAGCAGTAATAGGCGTTGCAGGACATCATTATGGACTCCTCGAGGTTCAGCGGGGACTTGTGCGAGTGGCAGCCGAGCTTGCTTTTCCCGAAATGGTAGCCCTGGCTGCACGGATGCATCGTGGACGGGGTGACCACCCCCTCCTGAAGCCCTATCAGGGCATTGACGAGCTTGAATACGGAACCGGGAGGGTAGGGGGCCTGCACGGCGCGGTTGAACATCGGCTTGTATGGGTTTCCGAGAATCTCAGAGTAGCGGTTCCCTATGTCCGCGAGCATATCCACATCGATTCCCGGACTCGACACCATCGTGAGAATCTCTCCGGTCGAAGGTTCTATCGCCACCAGGGAACCGACCTTGTGGTCCATAAGCATCTGTCCGTAGTGCTGAAGCTCAGCGTCGATGGTCGCGGTGATGTCGGAGCCGGGCACCGCCTCCCGGTCCATATCCCCGTCCATGAAGCGTGTCTGAATGCGGTTGCTGGAATTGCGGAGATAGATGTTGTAGCCTTTCTTCCCGCGCAGCTCCTCTTCCATCGCCGCCTCGATTCCGGTCTTCCCGACATAGTCTCCGCTGCGGTATTCTTCCGGGTGCTTCTTCAGGAAGTCGGCGTCGACTTCGGACACATAGCCCAGAAGATTGCCCCCGGCATTGTACGGATAGTCCCTTATGCTTCTGGCCTGTCCCCTGAATCCCGGAAACCTGTACTCGAATTCCGCGAACTTCATATACCTTTCCGGGGGCAGCTGTTTGAGGAAAGGGAGCGTCTGCCATCCGATTCTTGTCCTGAACCGCCGGTATTCGGCCATCTTCTCCCTTACGAACGTCGTGTCTATGCCGAGTATCGTGCAGAATTCGAGAGTGTCGAACGGCGTGACCTCGCGTGGCGTGACGAGAAGGTCATAGACGACCTTGTTGCCGACAAGAATCCTATCGTTGCGGTCGTGGATGATGCCGCGTGTGGGATATATCGTGGAATATACCATCGAGTTGTTCTGCGAGTCGGTCTTGTAGCGGTCATCGACAATCTGGATGATGAAAAGCCGGACAAGGAGAACCAGCACGGCCGCCGCCAGTCCGATTATCAGCTTGTTTTTCCTGTCCAGAACCATAACGCGCTAACTTCTGATGTTTTTTGCCGAAAAGGCATATATGACGGGGATTGCCGGAACCGTGCTTGCCGCGAACGAGCAGACAAGACGCAGCATATTGAACCCGAATGTCCTTTCTCCCGCTCCGTCGATGATTACATAGATGGTCAGGAACAGCGCCGTCGCAGATCCCGTCAGGGAGAGCATGCGCGGCCATCCGCTTTTCCCGACATTCAGGGCGTCGGCTCTCGTGACCGTGTCCTCTCCGATGAAAAGTCTCACAAGCGGCTTCCGCAGAAGAGCCACCGGCACGAGGGAGGCCATATTCAGCCCGAGCACTCCGTCTGAAAGCCAGTCCACGGCGAATCCGGCCGCAAAGGCTATGAGCATTGAGGCGGACGCTCCCGTGCTGAGCGGAATGAACATCACGAGAACGGGCAGCAGCGTCACGGTCACCAGCGGACCGAGAAACATACAGTCGCAGATTATAATCTGGCACACGACCAGAACGAGCCAGCAGGCGATGAATTTGGTGTCCGTCCTCAGCATGTCATCTCTCCTCCGTTTCCAATGATTCCACTTCCTCCGTGTCCGGGTTGCTCACGATTGTGACATATTTCAGACTGTTGAAGTTTTCGAACAGCCCGACTTCGAGGTTGTAGGTCGCTCCGTCCTTGAGGGAGGCTCCGACAACCACCCCGAGCGGGATGTCTCTGGGGAAGATGATCGAGAATCCGCTCGTATAGACCGTGTCTCCGAGTCCGTTCACGAGGTGGTGCGGGATTTCTTCAAGCACGGCGTTCCTGTACCCGGTCCAGCTCATCGTTCCCACCGGGCCCTCCTTCCCGAGCCTTGCGCTGACGCTCATCTTGTAGTTGCGGAAAGTTATTCCGTAGCTGTAATGTCTGCTCACGCCTTCGATGATTCCCACGACTCCTTTTTCCGTGATGATGCCGGAACCTTCGAGAACGCCGTCTTCAGCCCCCTTGTCGAGAATGACATAGTTGTGCTGGCGGTTGTTGCTGAGCTTCACGATTTCGGCGGGAGTGAAGCGGTAGCGCCCGTTCGCTCCCCGGATTCCGTCTTCCGGAATGATTCCGGATGCGTGGATGTTGTCTTCAAGAAAGCGCAGCCGTGCGGAGAGCCTCGCGTTCTCGGCGGCGAGAGAGTCGTTTTTCTCCGCCAGCGAGAAATATCCCGTGATTTTCTCGCCTCCGCTCCACAGGACGGCCATCACGCCGTGCCCGATTTTCGAGAGCCAGTTTCTCTGGAGTTCGTTGCCGTAATGCAGAACGGCAATCGCAGCCGCTTCCAGAATGAGGAATACGGCTGCGGTCACCAGTGATGATATGGTACGGCTCTTCTGCATCTCCGGGCTCGTCTATCTCATCAGGAAAGAGTAGTCGTCGATGTGTTTGAGCGCCAGGCAGGTCCCGCGAGCCACGGCTCTGAGCGGGTCTTCGGCGATGTGGAACTGGATGTTCACCTTTTCTGACAGACGTTTCGCGAGTCCGCGGAGCAGCGCCCCGCCTCCGGAGAGGTAAATCCCGTCCTCGACGATGTCGGCGTACAGTTCAGGCGGAGTCTGTTCGAGGACGTGCAGGATTCCGGCTTCGATTCTTGCGACGGATTTGTCGATGCTGGTCGCGACTTCCTGATAGGAGACTATGGCTTCGACGGGATGCGCCGTCATCAGGTTCGGCCCGTTGACTTTCATCGGCTCCGGTTCTTCCTCGAGTTTGGTGACTACAGACCCGACCCTGATTTTTATCTGTTCCGCAGTGGCTTCTCCGACCCGGATGTTGTGCTGCTGCCTCATAAACTGCATTATGTCCCCCGTGAGAACGTCACCGGCCACTTTGAGACTGTCCTGCACCACAATCCCGCCGAGTGAAATCACGGCGATTTCGGTTGTGCCGCCTCCGATGTCCACGACCATATTCCCCCGCGCCGCCTGCACGTCAAGTCCGATTCCCACTGCAGCCGCCATCGGTTCGTAAATCAGGTATAACTCTCTGCCTCCGGCATGTTCCGCCGAGTCGCGCACGGCTCTCTTCTCCACCTCGGTGCTTCCCGAAGGAATGCCTATGACCATCTTGATGTTTGGCTGGAAAAGAGACCTGCGGTTGCTGTTTATCTGCCTGATGAATCCCCGGATCATTATTTCCGCTGCGTCGAAGTCCGCGATTACGCCGTCCTTCAGCGGCCGCACCGTCCTGATTTTCGGATTTTCCTTTCCCTGCATCGTCTTCGCCTTCTGTCCCAAGGCTATCGGTCTCCCCGTTACGATGTCGATTGCCACGATGCTCGGTTCGTCCAGGACGATCTTGTCGTTCTGGAATATGACGGTGTTCGCCGTTCCGAGGTCAATCGCGAGTTCCTGCATCAAGAATGAGAATGCCATTGTGTTGTCTGTTTGCGCGTTACAAAGATCCGAACCGTTTCAAAACGGGTCATTTTACAAATCTTGCAAATTTAGACAAAAAAACTCATATTTGCGAGCATATTTTTCGTGAACACAGATGGATTTGAGAAAAAAATATCTCATCGCGGTGGCGGGGGGACGCGGACTCAGGATGGGCGCAGACCTGCCGAAGCAGTTTCTCCGGATAGGGGGGCGCTCCGTGCTTCACCGCACGATTGACCGTTTCGTCGCCGCCTGTCCCGACATCAGGGTGATTACGGTCATGAATCCGGACTATGTCGGACTGTGGAAGGAATATTGTCTCTCCTCGGGGATGACGGTCAGGCAGACGGTCGTCGGCGGAGGAATGACCCGTTTCCATTCGGTCAGGAACGCGCTCGCGAAGGTCCCCGACGGGGCGCTTGTGGCCGTTCACGACGGCGTGCGGCCTTTTGTCTCGGAGGAGCTGATAGTGAAGATGTTCAACGCTGCGGAATCTGTCCCTGCCCTCGTCCCTGTCGTCCCCTCGGTCGATACGATGCGCGCCATCTCGAAACGGGCGGACACTTCCGGGGAGGAGATTCTCGAGAGTCTCGACATCCGGCTTGACCGCTCCGTGCTCTATGGTGTCCAGACTCCGCAGATTTTCCATTCTGAAGTTCTCAAGGCCGCATATTCCCAGCCATACGACCCGTCGTTCACCGATGACGCATCGGTCGCGGAGCGCTGCGGCGTGAAACTCTCATTCGTCACGGGCGAACGCCTGAACTTCAAAATCACGACGAAAGAGGACCTGCTTCTCGCCCGCGCCGTTTTCAGCGCATTTGTAAGAAAATGACGCGTTTTTGTTAAGTAATCCTTAAAAAATAACTTGGTAATCTTTGTGTGTCTTTTTGGTCTAT
>CAVEDD010000062.1:0-11182 GCA_963614515.1 Treponemataceae bacterium
CAATTTCCTGATTATGAACGGCTTGTAAAGTTCTGCGGCCATATATTTAGGAAGACCGCACTCGTGCATCTTGAGCTCAGGACCCACGACGATGACGGAACGCGCCGAATAGTCGACACGCTTACCGAGGAGGTTCTGACGGAAACGTCCCTGCTTGCCCTTGAGGCTGTCGGAGAGTGATTTCAGCGCCCTGTTGGCCTCGCTCTTCACGGCGTTCGACTTCTTGGAGTTGTCGAAGAGGGAATCCACGGCCTCCTGAAGCATACGCTTCTCGTTGCGGAGGATGACTTCCGGAGCCTTGATTTCGATGAGCCTCTTGAGGCGGTTGTTGCGTATGATGACCCTCCTGTAAAGATCGTTGAGGTCGGATGTCGCGAAACGTCCTCCATCGAGGGGAACGAGCGGACGGAGATCCGGCGGGATGACAGGAATGACCTTGAGAATCATCCATTCAGGACGGTTGATTCCCTTGGACTCCTGGAACCACTTCACGATTGAAAGCCGCTTGAGAGCCTCCGCCTTCCTCTGCTGGGAAGTTTCGGTGAGCATCTTGGTGCGGAGTTCCTTCGCGAGTGCGTCGATGTCGATTTCCTTGAGGAGTTCATAGATTGACTCCGCGCCCATCCCGGCCTTGAACTTGTCCGGATCATTGTCCGGAAGGTTCTGATTGTCAGGATACTGCGCAAGTATCTCAAGATATTCGTCCTCGGAGAGAAGATCCAGTTTCTGTAGACCTGTCTGACCCGGAGCCGTCACGATATATTTTTCATAATATATGACTGACTCAAGTTTCTTGGACGCTATGCCCAGAAGAGCGGCGATCTTGTTCGGAGCTGACTTGAAATACCAGATGTGCGCAACGGGAACGGTGAGTTCTATATGTCCCATCCTCTCCCTGCGGACTTTCTTCTCAGTCACCTCGACACCGCAACGGTCGCAGACGATTCCGCGGTACTTGATTCTCTTGTACTTGCCGCAGTGGCACTCGTAGTCCTTCGTCGGACCGAAAATCTTCTCGCAGAAAAGTCCGTCCCTCTCAGGCTTGTAGGTCCTGTAGTTGACCGTCTCCGGCTTCAGAACCTCTCCGGAAGACCTTTCCATGATGTCTTCCGGGGAAGCGAGAGCTATGCTGATTCTTTCGAAATTGCTTTTAACCTTGTTATCTTTATTAAAAGTCGGCATATTTCTAAAATTTCAAATTAACCGTTACTAATCGAGAGTGACCTTGAGGCCCAGACCGCGAAGTTCGTGAAGAAGGACGTTGAGCGACTCCGGAATGCCCGGCGTCGGCATGAGGTCACCCTTCACTATAGCCTCGTAAGTCTTTGAACGGCCGGTCACGTCATCGGACTTGACCGTAAGAATCTCCTGAAGGACATTGGCGGCGCCGAACGCCTCAAGAGCCCAGACCTCCATCTCTCCGAAACGCTGTCCTCCGAACTGCGCCTTACCTCCGAGCGGCTGCTGGGTGATGAGGGAGTACGGACCGATGGATCTCGCGTGCATCTTGTCGTCGACCATATGACCCAGCTTGATCATATAGATGACTCCGACAGTCGCAGGCTGGTCGAACCAGTCTCCGGTGCCTCCGTCGCGGAGGTAGGTCTTTCCATAGCGCGGAAGACCGGCCTTGTCCGTGTAGGAGCAGATGTCGTCCAATGACGCACCGTCGAAAATCGGAGTGGAGAACTTGAGTCCGAGTTCGTCTCCGGCCCATCCGAGAACGGTCTCGTAAATCTGACCGAGGTTCATTCGGGAAGGCACGCCGAGCGGGTTGAGGACGATGTCGACCGGAGTGCCGTCCTCAAGGAACGGCATATCCTCGTCGCGCACGACCTTGGCCACGATACCCTTGTTTCCGTGACGTCCGGCCATCTTGTCTCCCACCCTGATCTTCCTCTTTCTCGCGACATAGACTTTCGCCACCTGAAGCACGCCGTTGGCAAGTTCGTCACCGACCTTTATCCTGTCGATTTCACGCTTTGACCTCGCGGCCTCTTCCTTGTAGGCGATGCAGTAGTTGTTTATGAGTTCCTTCACGAGAAGATTCGTGTTCTTCTCGGAAGTCCACTTGCTCGTGTTTATGTTTTCGTAATCGATGTCACGGAGAACGGAAACCTTGATGGTCTCGCCCTTAGGTATGATTTCCACACCGTAGAGGTCGCTGATGCCGGCGCTCTTCTTTCCTTCCACGAGAACCGCGAGCTTGTCGAGGAACCGCGCCCTGAGAGCCTCGGCCTTGACATTGAACTCCTCCTCAGCCTTCTCGACGCGCACTTTCATGTCGGCCTTGGCCTGACGCTTGTTCGCGCCCGTCTCCTTGCCCGCCTTTGAATAGAGGGCTGTCTTGATGATGGTTCCGTCAAGGGAAGGATTCGCCTTGAGGGAGGCGTCCTTCACGTCTCCGGCCTTGTCGCCGAAAATCGCCCGGAGAAGTTTTTCCTCCGGAGATGGGTCGCTCTCGCCCTTAGGCGTAATCTTGCCTATCATTATGTCACCAGGCTCGATGTGCGCGCCGACGCGGATGATGCCGTTCTCGTCGAGATTTCTCGTCGCGTCCTCGCTCACATTAGGAATGTCGGAAGTAAGCTCCTCCATACCGCGCTTGGTGTCGCGCACTTCGGTGATATATTCCTCGACATGGATTGACGTGAGGACATCCCAGCGGATCATCCTCTCGGAAAGCACGATTGCATCCTCATAGTTGTAACCTTTCCAAGGCATGAACGCCACCTTGAGGTTGCGTCCGAGAGCAAGCTCGCCGTTCTGGGTCGCGTAGCCCTCCGTGAGAACCTGTCCCTTCTCGACCCTGTCGCCCTTGCGGACAATCGGCTTGAGGAGGATGGTCGTACTCTGGTTCGTCCTTCTGTAGATAGGAAGCTGATAGACGGTGATGTCATCGCTGAAACTTACGAACTTCTCGTCGTCGCTGCGGTCGTACTTCACGTGAATCTCCTTCGCATCGACATAGACGACTTCTCCGCCGCGCTCCGCCATGACCTGCGTACGTGAATCGAGGCAGACCCTCTCCTCCAGGCCTGTCCCCACGATAGGGGCCTCAGGGCTGAGAAGCGGAACCGCCTGTCTCATCATGTTCGCGCCCATCAGTGCACGATGGGCGTCATCGTGCTCGAGGAACGGGATGAGGGATGCGGCGACTGAAGCAATCTGGTTAGGAGCCACGTCCATATAGTTAACCTCCTCTTTCGTCACCACCGGGAAATCGGCGCCGTAACGGCAGAGGATGCGGTCTTCAAGTATGTTTCCGTCGGCGTCCATCTTCACGTTGGCGAGGGACACCATCTGGTTCTCCTCCTCCTCGGCGCTCATATACTGCCATCCGCCGCTGCTCAAATCGACCTTGCCGTTCTCCACCTTGCGGTACGGAGTCTCGATGAAGCCGAGATTGTTGATGCGGGCATATACGCACAGTGACGATATGAGTCCGATGTTCGGGCCTTCAGGCGTCTCGATAGGACAGAGACGGCCGTAGTGCGTGTAGTGCACGTCGCGGACCTCGAATCCCGCCCTGTCGCGGGAAAGACCGCCCGGGCCGAGAGCCGAGAGACGCCTCTTGTGGGTCATCTCCGAAAGCGGGTTGGTCTGGTCCATGAACTGGGAGAGCTGGCTGGTGCCGAAGAAAGAATTTATGACGGAAGACAAAGTCTTCGCGTTGATGAGGTCGGTCGGGGCGAACTGCTCGCTGTCCCTGACGTTCATCCTCTCGCGGATTGTCCTCGCCATCCTCGAAAGGCCGATGTTGAACTGGTTGGCGAGCTGCTCGCCCACAGTCCTGATACGGCGGTTGCTGAGGTGGTCGATGTCATCCACAACGGCTTTCGCGTTGATGAGCTGGATGAGGTATTTTATAATCTCGATGATGTCGGTGTTCGTGAGCACACGCACGTTGTCATCAATCGTGAGATTCAGTTTCTTGTTGAGACGATACCGTCCGACATCGCCGAGGTCGTATCTCTTGTCCGAGAAGAAGAGCTTGTCGATGACATCCCTCGCTGTGGCCTCATCAGGCGGTTCGGAATTGCGGAGCTGCTTGTAAATGTATGTGACAGCCTCCGTTTCGGTGTTCGTCGGGTCTTTCTGGAGAGTGTTGTATATGATTGCGTACTCGTTGACGTTCGCGTCCTCCTTCTGGAGAAGGATGGTCTTCACGTCGGTTTCAGCGAGTTTCTCGATGGTTTCCGGTCCGAGAATCTCGCCGCGCTCGACTATGGCGGTCGTCCTCTCTACAGGAATCACCTCTCCGGTGTCCTCGTCCACGAAGTCCTCAATCCAGGTTTTCAGCACCTTCGCGGCGAGTTTCCTGCCCTGGAACTTCTCAAGGTTCTCCGGAGTCACCTCGATTTCGTCGGCGAGACCGAATATGTCTATGATGTCCTTGTCACCGTTGAATCCGATTGCGCGGAGAAGAGTGGTGACCGGGAGCTTCTTTTTCCTGTCGATGTAGGCGTACATGACATTGTTGATGTCAGTCGCGAACTCTATCCAGGAACCCTTGAACGGGATGATTCTGGCAGAATAGAGCTTTGTGCCGTTGGCGTGGATGCTCGATCCGAAGAAAACGCCGGGCGAGCGGTGGAGCTGCGAGACAATGATGCGTTCCGAACCGTTGATGATGAACGTTCCGCCCGGAGTCATGTACGGGATGTTTCCGAGATAGACGTCCTGGACTTTCGTGTCGAAATCCTCATGGTCGGGGTCACTGCAAGAAAGGCGAAGCTTTGCCTTCAGAGGAACGCTGTAAGTCTGTCCTCTCTCCAGACACTCTTCGATCGAATACTGCGGCGGGTCAATGAAATAGTCTATGAACTCGAGCTTATAGTTGTTGCGCGTATCTTCGATCGGGAAAATCTCCTGAAACACCTGATACAGACCCTCATTCTTCCTGTTCTCAGGAGTCGTCTCAAGCTGGAAGAAATCCTGAAAGGACTTCAACTGCACTTCGAGAAGGTCGGGATATTCGAGGAGAATCTTTGATGTTGCGAAAGAAATTCGCTGATTTTTAGTCTTTTGTGACATCTTCTGCCCTTATGATATTATGTAAAACATAAATACGACAAAAAGGTTTAGGGTCTACTCCGGACCCTAAACCTGAGATTGTTCCCCCACGGGGAAGCGGGCGAAGTTATTTAACCTCAACTTCTGCACCTGCCTCTTCAAGGGCAGCTTTCAAATCTTCAGCTTCAGCCTTGGATGCCTTTTCCTTGAGTGCGGTAGGAGCCTTGTCAACAAGTTCCTTAGCCTCCTTAAGTCCGAGACCGGTCTTCTCGCGAACGACCTTGATTACGTTGAGTTTCGCCTGACCTGCGCTCTTGAGAATGACGTCAAACTCAGTCTGCTCAGCTGCTGCGGCCTCGCCTGCTGCTGCAGGACCTGCTGCTACTGCCACTGCAGCGGCTGCCGGCTCGATGCCGTACTCTTCCTTAAGAACGTTAGCAAGTTCCTGAACATCTTTCACAGTAAGGTTTACCAACTCTTCTGCGAGTGCTTTAATGTCTGCCATAATTGTTATTTTTTAAATTGTTGATAATTATTATTCATTTGACTTTTTCTCCTCAATCGCCTTCACGAGGCCTGCGACAGTGTTGCCTGACGCATTCTGCAGAGCGGAAATGACATTGCGTGCAGGTGACTGGAGAAGAGCGATGACGTCAGCGATGAGTTCTTCCCTGGATTTGATGTTGCAGAGCTCATTGAGCTTGTCTGCGCCAAGGAATGCGCATTCCTGAACGAAAGCGCCCTTGAGAACCGGCTTCTCCTCGCCCGCATCCTGGAACTTCTTGATGAGTTTCGCAGGCGCGTTGGGAGTGACGGTGAACATTATGGCCGTAGGACCCTCAAGCGCCTGATGGAGTTCGTGGATGTCCTCCCCGAGTTCCTCTGTCGCCTTGATGAAGAGAGTATTCTTTACGACACAGAGCTTTATGCCCTTCTCGAAGCACTCGCGGCGGAGTGCGGACGTCTTCTCAGCGTTGAGCCCGGAAATGTCCGTAATGTAGAAATTAGGAGTTTCCTTGAGCTGTGCTGAAATCGCCTCAATTACTTCGACTTTCAATTCTTTTCTCATAATTGTAATTCTTTATTCAGCACTGCCGATTGTTTTAACGTCGATATGAATGCCCGGACTCATTGTGGAGCAGATGGATGCCGTCTGAAGGTAAGTTCCCTTCAGAGTCGCCGGCTTGAGCTTCAGAATCGCATTGAGCAATTCGTTCGCGTTGCCGAGAATCTGCTCGCCGGTGAATGAAACCTTGCCGATTGCGGCATGGACGATACCGGTCTTGTCAACCTTGAAGTCAATCTTACCGGCCTTGACTTCCTTGACTGCATTGCCGACCTCCATGGTGACCGTTCCGGTCTTAGGGTTAGGCATAAGTCCTCTCGGACCGAGGATACGGCCGATTACGCCGACCTTGGCCATTACTGAAGGAGTACAGATGATGACATCGACGTCAGTCCATCCTCCCTTGATTTTCTCGATATACTCGTCGAGACCCACATAGTCGGCTCCCGCCTCTTTCGCTTCGTTCTCCTTGTCAGGGGTGCAGAGGACGAGGACACGCTTGGTCTTACCTGTTCCGTAAGGGAGCGTGACGACGCCGCGGACCATCTGGTTGGCCTTGCGCGGATCGACACCGAGCTTCACGTGAAGCTCCACCGAAGCGTCAAATTTTGTGAAAGAAACCTCCTTCACGAGTTCACAGGCCTCGGCAATCTTATACATCTTGGCCGAATCGACTTTGGCCGCAACCATCTTCTGGTTCTTCGTAAGTTTACTCATAGCGTGTGAATTTATTTGATGCCGGCCGGCTTCTCGCCGCCTTCAACCTTTATACCCATACTTCTCGCCGTACCTGCGACCATCGACATCGCGGACTCGATTGTAAAGCAATTGAGATCCGGCATCTTGGTCTCTGCGATGGTCTTCACCTGATCCCAGGTGACAGTCGCGACTTTCTTCCTGTTAGGCTCGGCCGACGCGGTCTGAATCTTCGCCGCATCCTTCAGCTGGATGGCTACAGGCGGCTGCTTCACCTCGAAAGAGAAAGACTTGTCGCTGTAAACGGTGATGACGACCGGAAGAATCTTGCCGGCGCTCTCCTGCGTGCGGGCATTGAACTGCTTGCAGAAATCCATGATGTTCAGTCCCTTGGAACCGAGTGCCGGTCCTACAGGTGGTGAAGGATTTGCTGCGGCGGCCTTAATCTGGAGTTTGATGAATCCAGTAATTTCTTTTGCCATAATAGATGATTATTCTTTAGTTACTTGGGTAAAATTGAGTTCAAGCAGAGTCTTTCTGCCGAAAATCATAACCACGACCTTGAGTTTGCTTCTGTCCTCGACTATCTCTTCCACAGTACCGTCGAAACCGCTGAACGGGCCGTCCGTAATCTTGACGGCGTCGCCGACAATGTAATCCACGACCGTCTCGGCCTCGCTTCCGGCTTTCTCATCCTGCTCGCCGAGCAGCCTGCGGACTTCATCGTCGCGCAGCGGAATCGGAAGCCTCTCCTCCTGAACCTTCGCACCGTTCCTCTTGACCTCCCTCTTCTCCGTCAGGAAACCCGACATGTGAGGGACGTCATTCCGGATGATGTACTGAAGTTCCGGAACGAGTTCAGCCTCGATGAGCACATAGCCCGGGAAATAGAGCCTTTCCGTACATACTCTCTTGCCGTTGCGGATCTGATAGACCTTCTCCGTCGGAACGAGAACCTGATTGACGTAGTCCTTCAAGCCGAAACGCTCAATTTCCTTTTCGAGATATTCTTTGGCTTTCTTTTCCTTCCCACCGGCAGTTCTGAGCACATACCACTTCTTTTCACTCATGACGAAACGAAAATTAAAGTGTGTATATGGCTTTCATCAGATACTGGAAGACAGTATCCATGGCAAGAATGACGATGGCGAAAATCACAGAAGCCACCATCACGAGAATGGCTGAACTCTGTAACTTGTCCCAAGTCGGCCAGGATACCTTTTTGGTCAGCTCATAGTACGACTCTTTGATGTAGTTAATGAACTTTTTCATCTTTACCTTTAATGGGTGCTGCCGGTTGGAAGCTGATGGCGGCACCTGTTAAACTTTACCAAATCGTAACCTTTGATATTTGGCAGGGGAAGCAGGATTCGAACCCACATCGACGGTTTTGGAGACCGCTGAACTACCCTTGTTCTATTCCCCTGTGAAAAGACGGGTGCCACCTCTTCGGTGACTCCCGTCTGTCCTTCTAACGAAATTAGTCAAGAATCTTTGTGATCTGACCTGCTCCGACCGTACGGCCACCCTCGCGGATTGCGAAACGGAGACCTACGTTGATTGCAACAGGGTAGATGAGATCCACATTGATTGTGACGTTATCGCCAGGCATTACGACCTCTACGCCCTCAGGGAGTGAAATCTCACCCGTGATGTCAAGCGTACGGAGGAAGAACTGCGGACGATAGTGATTGTGGAACGGTGTGTGACGGCCGCCCTCGTCCTTCTTCAAAACATAAATCTCTGCCTGGAACTTCTCGTGAGGATGAATCGTGCCCGGCTTTGCAAGCACCTGTCCTCTCTTGATTTCCTTCTTGTCGATACCGCGGAGGAGAAGACCTACGTTGTCGCCGGCTTCACCTTCGTCAAGAATCTTGCGGAACATCTCGACACCTGTGATGACAGTCTTCTTAGGCTCCTCGCCGAGACCGACGATTTCAACCTCGTCTCCAGTGTGAACGACACCTGTCTCGATACGTCCTGTTGCGACTGTACCGCGGCCTGTGATTGAGAAGATGTCCTCGATAGGCATAAGGAAAGGCTTCTCGTTGTCACGCGGAGGGATAGGAATGTAAGTGTCGACTGCATCCATAAGCTCCATAACCTTCTCCTCGTACTGAGGGTCGCCGTTGAGGGCGCCGAGAGCCGAGCCGCGGATAACCGGAGCGTTGTCGCCGTCGAATCCGTAGAATGAAAGGAGGTCACGGATTTCCATCTCCACGAGGTCAAGCATCTCAGGGTCGTCTACAAGGTCAACCTTGTTCATGAAAACGACAATCTTAGGGACGTTCACCTGACGTGCGAGAAGGATGTGCTCACGGGTCTGAGGCATCGGACCGTCAGTTGCAGCGACTACGAGGATTGCGCCGTCCATCTGTGCTGCACCTGTGACCATGTTCTTCACATAGTCAGCGTGGCCCGGGCAGTCAACGTGCGCATAGTGGCGGGTTGCTGTCTGGTACTCAACGTGAGCGGTGTTGATTGTGATACCGCGCTCCTTCTCCTCCGGTGCGTTGTCGATGGAGTCGAATGAACGGAGCTCTGAAAGACCCTTCTTTGCGAGGACGGTGGTGATGGCCGCCGTCAAAGTGGTCTTACCGTGGTCAACATGGCCGATCGTACCGATGTTAACGTGGGGTTTGTCTCTTTTAAAAGTTTCCTTTGCCATACTTGTATGTTTTTAAAAGTATTATACGATACTGTACACGAAAAAAGCAGAGCCGGTGGAGAGAATTGAACTCTCGACCTCTTCCTTACCAAGGAAGCGCTCTACCCCTGAGCTACACTGGCGTAGTTTTGAGCGGAAGACGAGGTTCGAACCCGCGACCCTTAGCTTGGAAGGCTAATGCTCTACCAACTGAGCTACTTCCGCTTTTAACCGTATATGTTCAACAAAAAAGAGCCTTTGAGACTCTCCTTTGTGGGAGAAGATGGATTCGAACCACCGAAGGTGTAAACCAGCAGATTTACAGTCTGCCCCATTTGGCCACTCTGGTATTCTCCCGTTTTTTCGGAGCCGATGGAGGGAGTCGAACCCACGACCCCGAGATTACAAATCACGTGCTCTAGCCAACTGAGCTACATCGGCAAAGGCTAATTTTTCCCGAAAGGGATTGCAAAGATAGACAATAATTCTTATTCCCCAAAACTTTTTAACCTTTTTCGTTCAAAATCTTGATTTTTGACAATATATCGCTCACAATCCCGATGATATTTCAGTCAGAGTTTCAAGAATCTTTCCTGCCGTAAGCCCGCAATACTCCCGCTGTTCCGACTGGCTTGCCTGAGGGATGAATTCATCGGGGATGCCGATGCCAAGGACTTTCACGCCGGGACAGTTCTCCGCCGCATATTCTGAAACTGCGCCGTGCAGCCCCCCGGCCTTGCAGCCGTCCTCGACGGTGACCACGACGCGGTGGGAAGAACAGGCCTCCCGGAGCAGATCTTCATCAATCGGCTTCACATACCTTATGTCATATACGGAAGGAGACCACCCCTGCGCCGCGGCGAACATCTCCGCAGCCCCCCTCGCCCTGTAAACGGACGGACCGGCGGCGATCACGGCGATTCCGCGTCCGGAGATGACCCGCACGCCTTTCCCCGGAGGGAGAATTTCATAGTCACAGCCACTCCAGCCTACATTTTCCCCGCATCCCCGAGGATAACGGATGATGAACGGCCCGCCTCCGGCCTGCGATGCCGTGAACATCATATTCCGAAGCTCAAGCTCGTCGGCCGGGACAGCCACCACGGCATTGGGAACCGTGCGGTAGGCGGCGATGTCGCAGCACCCGTGATGCGTCGCGCCATCCTCCCCGACAAGCCCGGCGCGGTCGAGACAAATAACCACAGGCAGGTTCTGGAGCGCCACATCGTGGATTATCTGGTCGTAGGCACGCTGCGAAAACGATGAATAAATGTTGCAGAACGGACGCAGGCCTCCAGCGGCGAGACCTGCGGAGAAAGTCACCGCGTGCTCCTCCGCGATTCCCACGTCGAAGAAGCGCTCCGGCATCTTCTCCGCGAAGAGATTCATCCCGCAGCCTGACGCCATGGCCGGAGTTATGCCGACTATCTTCGGATTCCTCCCGGCAAGGTCGAGAAGAGTTTCGCCGAAAACGTCCTGATAGCGGCTCGCCTCTCCCTTGTGGGGAATCCGCTCCCCCGTCTCCGGATCGAACATTCCGGGAGCATGCCAGATGGCCTGCTGCCTCTCCGCCGGAGCGTAACCCTTGCCTTTCTTGGTTATGACGTGGAGGACGCGCGGTCCGCCGAGGCCGCGTATTTTCTGAAGGGTTGTGACGACCTGCCCGATGTCGTTGCCGTCAATCGGGCCGAAATAACGGAAGCCGAGAGACTCGAAAACATCACCGCCCGACCTCTTGATTATCGAATGCTTCGCAT
>CAVEDD010000063.1:0-11159 GCA_963614515.1 Treponemataceae bacterium
TATAGACCAAAAAGACACACAAAGATTACCAAGTTATTTTTTAAGGATTACTAAGCCGGATGTTTTTTTATAAGTATGCGTGGCCGATGCAGGTTATTTTCTGAAGGTTTCTTACAATGACAGAAATAAAATGTAACTTTGGGGGCTACAATGACAGACATATGACTTTTTTAAGAAGGGTATTCGCAAAGAAGAGGAGATATATGCCTCTTTTCATGAAGCAGGCCGAGTATATAAAGGCCGCGTCTTCAGTCCTTGTCCGGATGATGCAGACCACTGACAAGGACGAGTGGTTCAATTGTGAGAACAGAATCAAGACCTATGAGGTTCAGGCAGATGCGCTGCTTACTGAAATCTACGAGGATCTGTACGGACAGCTGATTGTCCCGGTGAGCAGGACCGATCTCCAGACGGTCGCGATGTCTGTGGATGACTTCATAGACAAGATAAACGCCAGCGCCAAGTCCATCCTTCTCTATTTCCCGAAGCGGATTGATTCCCAGATTGAGGAGATGGCCGGTTTCATAATGTCAAGCGCGGACGCTCTCGGGGATATGATTCAATATCTCAGCGGTTTCAGGAAAAATTTCCAGCAGATAGTCAGCCTGTGCGAAAGGATAACCGAACTTGAGCATGCGGCCGACGAGACTTATGAGGAATATGTCGGCTATATTTTCCAGAACGAGACCGACCCGATAGAACTTATGAAATACAAGAACATAGCCGAAGCTCTCGAGGAGACCTCCGACACGGCGAAGCGGATTTCGGACAACATCCGCATGGTTCTTCTCAAGTATATGGAAAAGCACTGAAACTGAACTCGAAGACCAAATCCAAAAGTTTCTTATGGGAAATGTAAAAAGAATCTGTGCGCTGACGATGGTCCGCAACGACGACTTCTACCTCCGCCGCTGGGTGGAGTACTACGGACGCGAACTCGGAAAGGAGAATCTTTACATCTTTTTCGACGGGACAGACCAGAAAATCGCCGATTTCTGTGACGGGGCCAATGTGAAGGCGGTGGAGAAAATCCCCGGCCAGGTCGTGGCGGCGGAAAAGGGCCGTCTTGACCTGCTTTCGGACACCGCCGCTGAACTTCTGAAAAAATATGACCTTGTCATAGGGACTGATGCGGACGAGTTTCTGGTGGTGGATCCGAAGCTCGGACTTTCTCTGGCCGATTACCTTTCGTCTCAGAAAATAGACATCTGCCTGTCGGGACTGGGAATCGATATGGGGCAGTTTCTCGGAAAGGCGGGCGACCCGCGCACCCCCGAGGGCGACATCGATGAAAACCGGACATTCCTGTCCCAGCGCCATTTCGGCCTTCTCGGAACGCGCTACACCAAACCGTCGGTCATCGCGGCTCCGGTCCGCTGGGGGCGCGGCTTCCATCGGGTGAGGGGGCATAACTTCCGCATAGGCAAGGATTTGTTCCTCTTCCATTTCGGCTATTTCGATATGGCGCGTATCCGGGCGCGCTTTGCGGACAAGGACCGTGCGGCGGCCGGCTGGACCAGGCATCTCGCCAAGCGCTCCCGCACGATCAGGGTTGTCACGGACAATCCCGCACGCGACTTCGACAGGTGGACAGGCATAGCCCGGGGCATCCAGACCATGGTCCGCCCTCCGTATGCGTGGAACAAACCGGCGATGTTCAATCTCGACATAGTGGTCCGCATCCCCGACCGCTTCGGCGGCGTCATCTGACGCGAACTCATCGGAAAGTTCATTCTTTCCGCTGAAATATCTTTGCTGCGGGAGCGAAAGGCACACTGATTGCATATGCCGGAGTCCGTATGCAAGAATCAGATAAGAAAATAATGGGAATTGACCCCGGAACCAACATTCTTGGCTTCGGGGTCATTTCTGTCGGCGCGAAAGGGCCTGAGTTCGTGGATATGGGGATTGTGGATTTGAGGAGGGAGACTGACCATTTCCGGAAACTTGCGGTCATAGCCTCCGAAGTGGCGCTGCTTATGGACAGGCATCACCCGGACGAACTCTCCATCGAGTCGGCGTTCTATGCCAAGGACGCGCAGGTGATTCAGAAACTCGGGCGCGCGCAGGGGATTGTGATTGCGGAGGCCATCAAGCGTTTCATCCCGGTCTTCGAATATGCGCCGAGAAAGGCGAAGATTGCGGTGACGGGAAACGGCGCGGCGTCCAAGGAGCAGGTGGCGAGGATGATTCAGTGCCAGCTGGGGCTGAAAGAGCTGCCGCAGCATCTTGACGCCACGGACGCGCTCGCAATCGCGCTCTGTCATCATCACGAGTCCCTAAGTCCGCTCGGCCGGGTTTCCGGCGGAGGCGACTGGAAGAAGTTCATCGCCGCCCATCCGGAGCGGGTCAGGTGATTTCATCCGGTTCTGCGGCTTCACGCCGGGAGCGATTGGTTGAAGTTATTTTCGGGAGTTTCTTAATCTTTGGCGGCTTCCGTGTGTCTAAACACCCGGTCTGAAAAAGAAGAGAACTTTGGCTGAATAAAAAGCAGACATATATATTCATCTTGTGAAAGAGAAAAAATGAAAGTGGTTAAAAGGTTAGTTTGTGCAGTGGCGGCGCTCTTTGCCGCAGCGTTGTTTGCGGTGGTTCCGGCGGCGGCCCAGTCGGGTAACACCGTGAAGCTGAAGCTTGTGGACGGGAACAGCGGCGAGCCTGTCGCTTTCGCCACGGTGTCCCTGACGGAAAAAGGGGCGAAGACGGCGAAACATTATGTCCTCACGGATGCGCAGGGGGCTGCTTCCATCGCGAAGGTCGCGAAAGGGGAGTATCATCTCAAGGCTGAAATCATGGGCTACAAGACTTATGAGAAGGACATCGTCATCGAAAAGACGGTGGATCTCGGGGAGGTGAAGATGTCTGCGGACATCGAGACGCTCGAAGCGGCCCGGGTTTCGGCGGTGGGCAATCCGATTGTCGTGAAGAAGGACACCATCGAGTACAACGCCTCTTCGTTCAAGACCTCTGACAACGATATGCTTGAGGAACTGCTCAAGAAGCTTCCGGGAGTGGAGGTTTCCGAAGACGGCTCGATTACCGCGAACGGACAGACGATATCGAAGATAACCATAGACGGCAAGACGTTCTTCCTCGACGACCCGTCGCTCGCCTCGAAGAACATCCCGGCGAAGATAATCCAGAAGGTGAAGGTCGTGGAGAAGAAGTCCGACCAGGCGATGTTCACGGGCATCGATGACGGAAACGAGGAGACTGTGATAGACCTTTCCATCCAGCCGGGAATGATGCAGGGCTGGTTCGGCAACATAATGGCCGGCGGAGGACACGACGTGCCGAGCGCGAACAACGATATGAACGACTGGCGCTATCAGGGCGCGGCTATGGTCGGCCGGTTCACGGACAAGAGCCAGATAAGTCTCATACTCAACGGGAACAACACCAACAACCGCGGGTTCAACGACCTCGCAGGCTCGATGATGGGCAATATGCGCGGCGGAGGCGGCGGAATGGGCCGCGGACAGGGAGGCTGGGGCCGGGGGAACGGCATCACGACCTCGTGGATGGGCGGTCTGAACGGCGCATTCACCCTGCTTGACGGGAATATGGACCTTGCGGGGAACTACCTCTACAACGGCACGGACAAATATGTGACGGAAAACAGTCTGCTCACCAACTATCTCGACGACGGCAGCAGCCTCATCACGAATAACAACGGCTACAGCACGACCCGCACCGACGGACACCGTATAGGCGTGCGTCTCGAGCACAAGTTCTCGGAGAACACCTCCATCCTCTTTGAGCCGAGGGTGAATTTCGGGCGCGGAGACTATGTGGAGTTTTCCGACTACGACATAAACAGGGATGCGGGTGACGGCACTGACCCGACGCTGACCAACAAGGGTACGACCCGCAACACCGGAGACAACAGCAACTGGACGACCGAGGGCTTCCTCCTTTTCCGCCAGAAGCTCGGCAAACCCGGAAGGACAATCTCCCTCATGACCCGCTACAGTTTCAGCGGCAACGAGCTTGACGGTCTCAACCAGTCCCTGACCAACACCGACGGGACATCAGCGGCGACGGAACTGGTGAATCAGAGAATCGACAGGACTTCGAATTCATATTCCATAAATTCCCGTCTCGTCTACACCGAACCTCTCGGGAAGAATTTCTATCTCGAAGCGAACTATTCCTACGGATGGGACAAGAACAGCTCGGTGAAGAACGCCTACAACAGCGGCGACGGCACGGTCCCGACATCGTTTGATGACGTGAAATATGTAATCGAAGGCGAAACTCTCGACGGCACATATTCGAACAACATCACGAACATCGGTCAGGCGCATTCGGCGGGGGCGAACCTGATGTGGCAGAAGGACAAGATCCGCGCACAGCTCGGAGTTTCGGCGAACCCGACAATCACGAAGAACGTCACGAACGGGGAGACTTTCAACAGCACTGTCGTGAAATGGTCTCCGCAGGCTTCGTTCAGCTACGACATGTCCGAGAACGCCAATGTCCGCTTCTTCTATTTCGGAAGTTCGCAGCAGCCTTCGACCTCCCAGCTGATGCCTGTGCCGGATAACACCGACCCGGTGAACATCTCGCTCGGAAATCCCTATCTGACACCGTATTTCAGCCACAGGCTCAGGGGCATGTTCCGCTACTCGAACAAGAAGAACTTCATCTCGGTGAACGGATTCATCGGCGGGAACTATGTGCAGGACGCGATTACGAGCGCGACCTGGTATGACGCCAACAGCGTGAAATACAACATCCCGGTGAACACCAAGGGGACGGGCAACTTCGACGCGAGGGTGATGACGAACATTCCTTTCGGGAAATCGAATTTCTCGATGTTCTCGATGACCTACGCCAAATATTCCCAGACGACCTCCTACATCGGTACGACGGCTTTCGCCGCAAAGGCCGGCGGCTACTACGACAGCACCACGGCGGACTTTGACTACGACAAGTTCCACAGCGACTACGGCACGGATCTCTCGGCGTTCACGGATGATTTCACCACGAACAGGACTCAGAGCCTGAATTTCACGGAGCGGCTGCGCTTCAC
The DNA here is from genome assembly GCA_963614515.1 of Treponemataceae bacterium. Lineage (GTDB taxonomy): Bacteria > Bacteroidota > Bacteroidia > Bacteroidales > UBA932 > Cryptobacteroides. Next base: position 5,036 of record CAVEDD010000063.1, read on the forward strand.
CTACAGGAACGACTTCGTGGAGCTGACCCTCGGCGGCCGGACAAGAATCTCGAAGTCCTGGTACACAATCGCTTCGGCGGTGACGAACGCCATGTTCAACAATCAGGTGAACGGGTCTATGAACTGGACTCTCCCGTGGGGGATGAACCTCATCTCGCAGCTGGACTACAACTGGTACAACGGCTACACCACGGCGCAGGACCCGGAGTTCATCTGGAACGCGGAAATCACGCAGCTTTTCTACAAGAAGAAGTTCACGCTCGCGGTCAAGGCCTACGACATTCTGAACAAGTCGAAGAACCTCTCCGTGACCGACGAGTCGAACTACCATCAGGAGGTGCGCAACAACACTCTCGGACGCTACATAATCCTCTCGCTGACCTACCGTTTCGGCAATTTCGACAATGCCTCCAAGGGCAGGCGCGGCGGCCCGGGTGGTCCTGGCGGCCCGCCTCCGGGACATTAGCACTGAGTTTCCCGGAGCGGAACGGCCGTGGCGGGACCGGGGTGCGTCCGGAAAGGGATTTATGAAACCAACAATTTAATGTACAATAAATTATGAAGAAAGTATTTTTCGTAGCGTCCGCACTCGTTGCGGTGCTTTCAGTCTCTTCCTGCAAGACTGACAGATGCAAATGCACGGTTGAAACCACACTCGCGGGAAGCACTACTACCACGGAGACGGTGGTGGACAGGCCGGATGACAAGAAATGTTCCGACCTCACAGCTGAGGATTTCGTGAAAATCGGGACCTCAAGCATAAGTTACAAGTGCAAGAACCATCACGAGTAGTAAGACGGTCACGCTGCAGTTGATCAGTTGCGGAACTTGAGTCATACGGCGGCAGCTACAGTCCCGAGAATCCTCTTGGGACTGTTTTTCTGCGTATCCGCCGTTCTGAAGCTCGTTTCCGTCGATGACTTCGAACTCTATGTCTTTTCTTTCGGCTTCGCGTCATTCGACCTGTGTTCGCTTGCCGCGAGGGCTGTGATTGCGGGCGAACTGATTCTCGGACTGGGACTTGTCAGCGGCTGGTGGCACAATTTCGTCAACTCCGTGACGGCTGCGCTTCTAATCGGATTTTCCGGTTTTCTCATCTGGCGCGTGGCTGCGGGTGACGGGGAATCCTGCCACTGCTTCGGGAATCTTGTGGAGATGAATCCGGCGCAGTCCCTCGTGAAGAACGCCGTGGCCCTGGCCGTGCTCGCCTTTGCGTGGAGCCGTCCGTCCGAATTGTTCGCAGCTGATGACGCGGAAGATGCCGCCGGCAGCGGCCCGGCGGTACGCCTCGCCGGATGGATTCACCGCCATCGTGGAGGCGTGGCGGCTGTCATATCGCTGGCTGCGGTTCTGACGGTTCTGATAATCAATCCTCCGGATATGTGGTTCCGCCTGACCCGGGGCGAATCCGATGAACTCAGCGAAACAGAGTTCAGACCCTATGCCGACAGTACGGGAGTTAGTTCGGGGAGAAAGATAGTCTGCTTCTACTCAATCAATTGTGAGCACTGCAGGCATTGCGCCGCCAAGATGGCCGGCATCATCCGGCGCAACGATATTCCCGAAAACTCCGTCTTCTGCTTTTTTATGCAGGAGTATGTGGATATGGCCGGGCCGGTGTCGCTGTTTTTCGATGAATACGGCGAAGGTCTCCATCTCCCTTACCATTGGATATATCCCCTCAGCTTCATTCCCCTCACCAACGGTTCAATGCCCCTCGTCTGCCTTTTCGACGACGGCCGCCTCATGAAGGAATATGACCGCCTCACCATTGACGAAACGGCCATATCTGATTTTCTTTCAGTAGATTGAGACATATCATCCCGTCCGGTCAGACGGAATCTCGCCGGCGGTTCTACTGCTCCATATCATCCTCTTCAAGAGGCATGTTCTGCGAGTATTTCCTCCATTTTTCGATGAGCGCCGTCATGTCTGACGGGAGAGGGGAGTCGAAGCGTACGGTCTCTCCCGTGCGCGGATGTACGAAGCCGAGGGTCTTTGCGTGCAGGGCCTGACGTGGGAGGATGCTGAAGCAGTTGCGGATGAACTGTGCGTATTTCGCGTAAATCGTGCCTTTGCGGATTTCCGAACCTCCGTAGCGCTCGTCGTTGAAGAGCGGATGGCCGATGTAGTTCATATGGACGCGGATCTGATGCGTCCGCCCGGTTTCGAGAATGCACTCCACGACCGTCACGAAGCCGAATCTCTCGATGACCCGGTAGTGGGTGACGGCGTGCTTCCCGTGGTCTCCGTCTGGGAATACGCGGAACTTCATCCTGTCGGACGGGTCGCGGCCGATGTTCCCGACAATCGTCCCCTCATCCTCGCGGATGTTTCCCCAGACTATAGCGACATATTTCCTCTCAATCGAATGGACGAAGAACTGCTTGGCGAGGTTGAGCTGGGCCTCGTCGTTCTTCGCGACGACGAGCAGCCCGGAGGTGTCCTTGTCGATGCGGTGCACCAGAACCCCCATCCTCTCGTCCTGCGCGTCCGGACCCTGCGAAATCCCGAGATGGTGGGCGAGGGCGTTCACGAGAGTCCCGCTGAAATGCCCGTGCCCCGGGTGCACGACCATACCGGCCGGCTTGTTTATCACCAGCACGTCATCGTCTTCATAAACTATGTCGAGCGGGATGTCCTCGGGCAGAATCTCCAGTCCACGCCGCTGGTAGGGCATCACGAACTGAATCACGTCGCCGGGCTTCACCACGCAGTTCGCCTTTGCGGTTCTGCCGTTCACCCTGATATATTCGGACTTGATTGCCAGCTGGATACGGTGACGGGAGGTGTATTCCATATGCGAAGCGAGGTACTTGTCCACCCGCAGGGGAGTCTGTCCCCTGTCCACCTCGAAGCGGTAGTGCTCGAACATCTCCTCCGGACAGTCGGAGTCCGCAGTGTCGTCAGACCCGATTTCTGCGGCACCGCGGACTCCTGTTTCCGTGTCATCGAGGAATTCCTCGCGAAGTTCTTCGTCGTATATGTTGCTCATATCCGTGCGGAGAATCCTGTCTATCTTTCTATGACATTGGTGCGTACCCAGTTGTAATCGTCGTGGAACGTGTACCATCCGACGAGATAGAGCCGCGGCACTACGATATATTCATATCTCATCTCGCAGTGGGCTTCACCGCAAGCCAGCGGTTTTATGTCGTCTGCGGTCTTCGCGGTGTTCAGGAATATGGCCTTGTCCACTCCGACGTTATTTCCCTGGGAATAGCTTCCGCCCTGAAGCGGAACGACTCCGTTGAAATTCGAAGTGACAATCTTGGCTCCCAGCTTGATGTTCGCGTCCTCCTTGAAGATGTCGCCGAGAGAACGGTCGCTTCCTGCATAATAATTCATTATGCATTCCACCTCTTCCGGTTTGAGAGCCTTGTTATAGTTCTCAGCCTGATTCGGACCCCACATGAAGTACCCGTAGCTGTCGGACGTCCACCTGCAAGGGATGGTGCTCCAGGAAGGATTGCGGTACTGCGGGTAGTCGAGCGGGTAGGACTCCATCACGAAATGCGCACCATAAATCTGGCAGACACCCTTGTCGTCGTGGTGCTCCACCGGGCGGCTCATAATGTATTCGGAGAATGTGTTGAACTTGGCGATGTTGTCCGACAGGATTTTCTCCCGTGAGGCGTCATCGAGATCCTCCCTCACCTTGTGGTAGAGCTGGGCCAGGTACAGGGTCTGTGCGACTATCGCTATGTCGCTGGCGCGCAGACCTTCTCTGATTGCATAGCCCATATTCTCCCAAGGAGTGGTGTTGTAGGTGTAGAGGTCGTACATATTGAAGATGTCCTTCTGTTCGACGACGGTTTTGAGCAGGAAATCGATGTAGTTGAATCCCTGCGCCCACACCGGGTTGCCGCTTACCGTATTCTTGGCCCAGTCGAGGACGATTACCTTGACCTCGGCTTCGGCCTGAGCCTCATCTTCGGTGTTGACTTTGCTCAGACGGGTGAAATATACGGAATTGCAGTTCTCCAGTTCGGATATCATCTTACTGCGCTGGTTCAGATAAGACTCGTAGGTGGTGTTATGGTAGAGAATAGTCATCTGCGCAAGCTGTTCGCTGATTGCGTCAATCTTTTCCAGAATGGTGTCGAGCCGAGTGTCTTCCGTTGCCGGGAAGAGCATGTCCAGAAGCACGCCGACACCCTTGCCCCAGGCCGTCGTGGCGGCGGTCTTGCCCGCCCATACGAGCAGTTCCATCCAGTCGATGCCTGCGGTCAGCATCTCGACGTTCCCGGTGGACTTGAGCGAGACGCTCAATTTGCTCGGCCCGGCGTATTCCTCGTCCGTCGGGAGAAGCGATGGCGAGAGTTTCACGCTCTTGTAGTGGCTGATGTCATAGCCGTTGCGGTTATATACCGTCAGATTCTCCTCTTCCTCACCGGAATCAGCTGAAATTCCGGCGGTCGAGCCTCCTTCCTCGCATACGAGGGAGTTCCCTTCGCGGGTGAATGTCACAGTATTTCCGTCAATGGTGACGACGAAGCTGGTGAGACTGTTCTTGTCGCCGCTGAGAATTCCGATGGCGCTCGTCTCCTTGTCCTTGACTTCATATCCGTCCTCGAGAGTGTAGCCCATTTCGTAGAACTCCGCAATCTCACCGTTCTTGATATTGATGACCTTGACCGTCGTGTTTCCGTTTTTATCGATGGTCATCGGGCCTTCCCACACTCCGTTTGCGGAGTTTTCAACGGTGTCCGGGGTGTCCTGGTTTTCTTTCTTGCATCCGAGAACTGCGGCCGCGCCCATAATTATGAACATGGCCCTGAACAATGTCTTTTTCATAAGAATTTTGTTCAAAAGATTTAACTTGATGTTGCTGACCTTGTTTGTAAGTTTATTTTTTAACGCTTACTTAAAATCGCGCAAAGATAGGTATTTTTTCTTTTTCAGAAAAATGTCCATCCCCCGGCTGGCGACTGCGCGGCATCAGGCTCCGCCCGGGAAAGATGCTTGCGCAGACCGTTGTAGAAGCATAGAAACATTAAATCGCATTCAGTTCACGTTCGAACATCCAGGCCTGCATATGCCTTATGCCGTTTTTGTCAGGAAGTTGCCGGGAGTCCATCGTGACGACATATTTCGGATAATTGTCCTCTATCAGTTCCAACGGCCGGTACTCTCTCGCAAGTGTGTCTTCATCCTTCATCTCATAGGCGACCTGGACATACAGCCTCCTTTCCCCTCTGATTGCGACAAAATCGACTTCAAGATTAGCTCCTGTCCTTCCTGGAATGTTCCCTGTATAAATGTCATATCCGTTCCGCCTCAACGAGAGGTAGATGATGTTTTCCAGCTGATAGCCATATCCGTAGGCGAAGCCCCGGTAGAGACAGTTGTAGAATGCGAGGTCATTTATATAGTACTTGCAGTTGCCGGATATCGTCTCCCGTCCCTGAATATTGTAACGTACGGACTTATGGATGAGGAACGTCTGCTCAATGCAGGACAGATAGGATGTGACCGTTTCGTAATTGACGGATCTGCCTTTCGCCTTATAATCTTTTACGATGGTGTTCGGCGTGAACATCTTCGCTGCATTGTTCACTACAAAGGTGAACAAGTCCTCCAGAGCCTGTGCGTCCCTTATCTTGTTTCTTGCCATGACATCTCTCAACAGTATCGTGTCTTTCAGGCCGGCGACATAACTCCTGCGGACTTCATCGGAGGCGAGGTGAAGAATCTCCGGAAGTCCGCTGCCGTCAAGATATTCCTCGAAAACTTCTTTTGTTTCAGCCTTTGAATTCGCCTCCGTCCATTCATTGAAAGAAAGGGGCAGCACTTCGATTTCCACATATCGGCCGGAAAGCAGGGAAGCAAGTTCTCCGGATAGCATTTTAGAATTGGAACCGCTGATGAAAACCTCACAAGGCCAGGTGAAATCCTGCGAAAGGGAGTTGACTGTCTTCTCCCATCCGTCTATATTTTGGATTTCATCCACGAATATATATGTCTTTCCTTCCGGATGGAATTCATTCCGATATTCATCAATCAACAGATCAAGTTCCTTATCGGTAGGCACGAAATTAAAGGCAGTGAATTCCTTGCTTACATAAAGGATATTCTCTGCCTTCACGCCGGAGGAGATCATATCCATCACAATCTGCCTGAG
>CAVEDD010000064.1:0-11077 GCA_963614515.1 Treponemataceae bacterium
TGCCGACTCCCTTGCGCTCCGCGACAGCGTCGCCCTTGCGGATTCTCTCGCCGTCCCTGATTCCCTTGCAATCCCTGACTCTCTTGCGGTCAAGGATTCTCTCGCCGTCCGTGACTCCCTGTCTTTGAGAGACTCCCTCGCAAAGGCCGGAAATTCTGCAGATTCGCTTGGAATCGCGCCTGCGGATTCCCTCGGAACTGCAGTGACGGACTCACTTGCCGTGTCATCGGACTCTGTCGCGGTGAAAAAGGCCGCCGACAGCCCGGCCGTGGATGCCAAGGCTCTGAAAGCGGAGCAGAAGAAAGCCCGGAAGGAAGCCCGGCGGAAGGCCCGCGAAGAGAAAAAGGCGAAAAAGGCCGCCGAAAAGGAGGCCAGATTCCTGGAAAAGGAGCGTCTGAGGAAAGAAAAGGAAGCCGGGAAAGAGAAAAAGAAGCTTGAAAAGCTGCGTGCGAAAAAGCGCCGCGCCCTCGAAGAGGAAATCCGAGAAATCCGGCGCGAGGCGGAGATATTTGATGAATACCGCCGGAAATATGAGGAGAAGAAATGAAAAAGTCACATCTCAGCAACAGGACATTCATACTCGTGTTCACGCTCGGGCTGCTGATTGCTGTCGGTCTTTTTCTCGCCATTGAGCTGATACCCTACAGCAATGACACGGCCGCCCTGCGTGTGGCAAGGAATGTCGAGCGGCGGGTGCGGCTTATGGACAGATACATCTCGGAGGCCGAAAAGGTCTCCGACAGCGAGTTTCTGCACCTTGAGGGGCTTCCGCAGGACATTGTAATCTACCGCTATGTCAACGACACGCTCCAGTCGTGGTGCAACCAGTTCACGGAAATCAACGACGACATATCCTCGAAACTGATATTCTCCAGGGTGACGAACACTCCGAGCCGTCTGTTCTCTCCGCTTGCCAGGGCGGGAAAGGAACTGAGTTACATAAACATGGGCCCGAAATGGTATCTCGTCAAGACCGTTCACCCCGACGAGGATATCAAGATAATCGCCGGTCTGGAGATAAAGAACACCCTGGTGGAGAGGCAGTTGCGCGGAGGGAACGGACTGAACCCGAAACTATACCTCCGTGCCGGGAACTGCAACATAGTGCCGCTTTCTGAAGACAGCGGATCCCCCGTCATTGTCGGCGGGCGGCCTGTTTTCAAGGTCACGAGAGACATCGCGGCGTTGCACGGCGAGGCCATAGATTATTCCCTCTTTTCACCTCTTGTCTATGCCGACGGGCAGCTCTTCTCCTCTCTGGGAGCGCTGCTGTGCATCAACACTCTGATTTTCGCCCTGCTGCTGACGGTCTTCCTGCTGCGCAAGAAGGCCTTCAGGAGGATTTCCGCGAGCGCCCGCCCCAAGCGGAACATGATTCTCTACGGGGTTGCGGTGCTGCTTCTCATGGCGCTTTCGCTCGTCTATGTCCATGTCGCCGGCAAGAGCGTCATCTTCAATTCGAGCCTGTCGATGGATTTCTTCAGGTGGCACAACAATATCCTGTTCTCCGCCCTGGTATTCATCTCGTTCATAATGCTCATGGTGATGTCGCTGTTTCAGATTTTCTGCCTGAAAAGCGTCATATTCTCCCTGACAGGAAAGAATTTCAACAGCAGGTCGCCGCTGTGGCCTCTCGCGTTCGCTCTCATCTGCGCCGTCTATTTCACCGCGACATCGGCCGTCTATGGTTTCAGAAAGGAAGAGAGAAAAATATGGACGTGGTCCGACCGTCTTGCGATAGACAGGGATCTGGGACTTGAAATCCAGATGTTCAGCGTCGAGGACGCGATTGACGGAGACCCTGTGATTGCGGCCCTCCTCCCTATGCGGGACTGCGAGCGCCCGATAAAGAACAGGATTACGGAGACGTTCCTGGGCAGGGCCGCGCAGTCTCACGACATCAGCGTACGGGTGATAAGGGACGATGACAGGGAAGGCAGGAAGGAATTCGATGAAGTGCTGTCGTACGGAACCCCGATATCCGCAAACTCGCATTTCTTCTATTGTGAGAACATGGACGGAAGGGACGGATATGTCGGGATATTCATATATCCCCTGAAGGACAACGGAGTATTCAGGCTCATGCTGCGTGTGTCGAACAACCGCGAGACCGACATGTATGGCTACAGAAGCTTTTTCCCGAGAACGACTATGCTGTCGGAGACCGGCATTCCGTCCTATTATTCCTACGCCAAATACCACGACGGCCGTCTGCAGTCGTTCCGGGGGGACTATCCGTATCCGACTGTGCTTGAGCACATAGCCCGGGTCAATTTCAGCGGCGACGGACACGAGTTCTTCAGATACAAGGGGTATAATCATTACTGTTCACGTATCGGCGGACACGACCTCACCGTGATTTCGCGGCCGACGCGGAAGATGACCTCATATTTCACGACCTTTTCGTTCATATTCCTTCTTACATTCCTGATAATATGGCTTTTCCGCAGGGACAGGAAACGCGCCCACGCAGGAGGGAACTATCTTCGGACGAAAATCAACTGGCTCGTAATCACCGCTCTGGTGCTCACGCTTACGGTCATATCGGTGGTCAGCGTCATGTTCGTCTATGAAAGGAACGAGCAGAACATGCTGCGGCTGATGTCGACCAAGATAAACACCGTGCAGGTTCTTCTGGAGAGACGCTGTCTCCATGCCTCGTCACCGTCGGATCTTATGAATCAGCCTTTCTGCGACGGGCTGTCCGAGGTGGGCAAAATCATCCGGTCAGACATAACGCTTTACACGCCTTCGGGCAAGGTCTTCCTGAGCACCGCTCCCGAACTGTTTGAGAGCATGGCCGTGGGGAGCCGTCTCAATCAGGACGCGTACTACAACATCACGAGGCTGAGCCAGAGGTATTTCATCCACAAGGAAGAACTTGCGCGGAGCCGCTATTACGCCCTCTACGCCCCCGTATTCAACGAAAGGGGGGCGATGGTCGCGATTGTCGGATGCCCGTACACTGACGGGGACTACGACTTCAACCGCGAGGCGGTGATGCACGCGAGTCTGATTGTCTGCCTGTTCTTCATGCTTGTCCTGCTTTCGGTCTGGCTCAGTTCCGTGGTCACCAACAACCTGTTCCGTCACATAGTCCGCCTCAGCAGGAAGATGGACGGGATGGACATCCACAATCTTGAGGAAATAGAGTACAACGGGAATGACGAGGTCTCCGGACTTGTCGAGGCCTACAACAAGATGGTGCGGGCAATGGCCGAGAGCAGCCGGCAGCTTGCCAAGGCCGAAAGGGACAGCGCGTGGAGCGAGATGGCGCGGCAGGTCGCGCACGAAATCAAGAACTCGCTCACTCCAATCAAACTGAAGATTCAGAAGCTTATCCGTCTCCGTGCAGGCGGCAGCCCGGACTGGGACGCGAAATTCGATGACACGGCGAGAGTGATTCTCGAGCACATCGACGTGCTCGCCGAGACGGCCAGCGGATTCTCCGCCATAGCGAAACTCTACGGCGAACAGGCCACCGAGGTGAATGTGGATGCGATGCTTTCGGAGCAGGCTTTCATGTTCGACAACAGGGACAATGTGCAGATCACCTACATCGGACTCGGGAACGCCCTTGTCCTCGCGCCGCAGTCGCAGCTGGTGAGGGTGTTCATCAACCTCATCACCAATGCCATACAGGCGATAGAAATACGCCAGAAAGAGCAGGAGGAGTCCGGAGCCGAACCAGAGAAGGGGAAGATTCTCATCAGTCTGCGCAACAGTTCGGAGGACGGATTCTATGACATCGTGGTGGATGACAACGGAACCGGCGTGAGCGACGAGAATCTCGGCAAGCTGTTCGTGCCGAACTTCACGACCAAGAGCAGCGGCACCGGTCTCGGACTGTCAATCTGCCGCAGCATAGTCGAGTCCTGCAACGGCACCATCTCCTACAGCCGTTCATTCGCCCTCGGAGGGGCCTGCTTCACAGTGAAGTTACCGAAGATGAAGTGATTTCGCCGTGAAATCTCATCATTTTGAACTCAGCTGCAATTCGCGCTCGGCACGGGCGAAGGCGTCGGACCGCTTGAGTATGAAATTGGATCCGAGGTACTTGGTGCGGACCTCATCATCGCCCGCGAGGGATTCCGGAGTCCCGGCCTGAAGAATCGAGCCTTCGTAGAGAAGGTAGGCGCGGTCGATTATGGCGAGGGTCTCGCCCACGTTGTGGTCCGTGATTATGACCCCGATGTTCTTGTATTTGAGCTTCGCTATTATATACTGTATGTCTTCGACCGCAATAGGGTCCACTCCGGCGAACGGTTCGTCAAGAAGGATGAATTTCGGGTCTATGGCGAGGGCGCGGGCAATCTCGCAGCGCCTTCTCTCTCCGCCGGAGAGCTGGTTGCCGTAACTCTTGCGGACTTTGTGCAGGTTGAACTCGTCGAGCAGGTTTTCAAGCCTGTCCTTGCGCTCGGCCTTGGTGAAATGGGACGACATCTCCATCACTGACATTATGTTGTCCTCCACCGACATTTTCCTGAACACCGAAGCCTCCTGCGCGAGGTAGCCCACGCCCTTCTGCGCACGCTTGTACATCGGAAGTCCGGTAATCTCCTCATCATCGAGGAATATCCTCCCCTCGTTCGGGACTATGAGTCCGGTAATCATATAGAAACTTGTCGTCTTTCCCGCACCGTTCGGCCCGAGAAATCCGACAATCTCCCCCTGTTCGACCTCCATTGACACGCCCTTTACGACGGTCCGGACTCCATATTTCTTCACGAGGTTTTCGCAACGCAGTTTCATGACTTCCAGTTTGATGACCCGCCCTTCTGGCGGGGATGTTGTTGAATTTCAATTATTTTATGTCGAGCGAAAAGTCCTTGACGAGGTTTTTGACTTCTTCGTTGTTCTCCATAAGCACCTTGGCCTTGTCGCCGGGCATATAGACGATTTTTTCGGATTCCGCGGCCGGAGCGACCGTGACGGACAGAAGAATCGCGTCCGAACCGGCAATCTTTCTGAAGTTGCTTTCAAGCTCGTGGAGAAGTTTCGCCTCCACCCATTCTTTCTGCGCGTCATTCACGACCTGGAATCTCACGGTCTTTCTGCCGTCCGCACTCTCGAATTCGAGCTTCGAGTTCGTCAGCATCGTGTAGAGGCGCGGTTTGCCGCTGTAGAGGGCGGCAAGTTCCGGCCAATGCGCCTTCAGGGATTCGTCCGACGGAAGTTCCGCCTGTACAACCTCCACTTTTGTCTCCTCGGACTTTCCGGCGTTTTCCACCAGAGCCTTCATCGACATTCCGCCGCCGGTTCTTCCGGCGCGTCTCGGGCGCGGCGTCACTTCCTCGGCGGCCGTGTCCGGTGTCTCAGCCTGCACTGCGGAACTTCCTGCATCCGCGCCGACCGTGTCCGTTTCTCCCGCCGCCGGGGCTTCTTTCGCTGCCGGAGTTTCTTTCGTTTCCGGGGCTTCTTTCGCCAACGGCGCTTCTTTCACCATCGGGGCTTCTTTCGCCGCCGGAGTCGGAGTTCCGGTTCTCACCGGCTGTTGAGCCTGAGCCGCCGGCTTGTTCGTGATGAAGCAGAGTCTCATCAGCGCGAACTCCACGTGCAGCCGGGGATTGGTCGCCGCCCTGTAGGCCGACTCGCAGGCCGTCGTGATTCCGAGCGCCTCATAGAGAAACGCCAGTGAGCATCCGCCCGCCTGTTCGCGGTAGCGGTTCCTGAGCGAGTCGGACATCTCCATCAGCGAGTCGATGCCGCCCGATTTGGCCACAATCAGGTCACGCAGGTGCGAACTCAGCGCCCCGACGAAATGCAGGGCGTTGAACCCCTTGGCGAGAATCTCATCGAAAGTCTTGAGACAGAACGCATAATCCCCCGTGAGGAAATGCTCCACGAGAGAAAAACTGTATTCATAGTCCAGGACATTGAGATTCCTTATGACGTCGGCATATTTCACATCCGTCCCGCAGAAAGCCACGGTCTGGTCGAAGATTGTCAGAGCGTCCCTCATCGCCCCGTCGGCCTTCTGCGCGATGACGTGGAGGGAGTCATTGTCGATGGTCACGCCCTCCTTCTCCGCCACCATGCTCAGGTTCTTCACGATGTCCGCCACAGAAATCCTGTTGAAGTCGTAGGTCTGGCAGCGTGAGAGAATCGTCGGCAGAATCTTGTGCTTCTCCGTGGTCGCGAGTATGAAAATCGCGTGTGCGGGGGGTTCTTCAAGGGTTTTCAGGAAAGCGTTGAACGCCTGCGAGGACAGCATGTGCACCTCGTCGATGATATATACGCTGTACTTTCCCACCTGAGGGGGCACTCTCACCTGGTCCATCAGGTTCTTTATGTCCTCCACGCCGTTGTTCGAGGCCGCGTCAAGTTCGTGTATGCAGTAGGAGCGCCCCTCTGCGAACGAACGGCAGGACTCGCATTCCCCGCACGGCTCCATATCCGGCGACGGGTTGGAACAGTTTATCATCTTCGCGAAGATTCGCGCCGTGGTCGTCTTGCCGACACCCCTCGGCCCGCAGAAAAGGTAGGCGTGGGCGAGCTGGCCGCGAAGAATCGAGTTCTTGAGCGTCGTGGCTATGTTGTCCTGCCCGATGAGCGTCCCGAAATTCTCCGGACGGTATTTCCGTGCCGAAACTATATATTGTCTGTCCTGCTGTTCCATCATTCCCGGTTTTCAAACTTGCAAATATAAAAAATTTTGCACAATTATTGCTGAGTATCGCGGATATGGAAATCAGAAGAATTTTTGCTGCCGCCGCGGCGTCGGTGCTGTCGGCGGTGATTTTTATGGCGGTGCCGCAGGAGGCTGCCGCCCAGGCTCAGATAAACACGAAAAAAGTGAAAATCGGGGATTTTACGCAGAATACCCTGAAAGTGGTCATTACAGGCAACCCGCTGTTCGACAGTTTGTTGCAGGGAGAGATGGGCTCCGTGTGGAGAATCTCCCCTTATGAATTCTGCTCACTCGACGAGTTCAATGCCGAACGCTCCAATCCGGACTACTACTTCATGCTTCTCTCCAAGACGCGGTTCAGCCGGGAGACGGCTCCGGGAATCGAGTTCCTGACCGTCGTCAAAGGCGGGAAGGAGGCCGGGGACGGCATAGGAGAAATGCTCGAGGTGTGCAGTTTCCCCGTGCGTGCCGCCCAGATGCCTGACGGACGCGAATTCGACTTCATTCCGGCCATTCTCGACATAATCCAGGACTATATCCTCAGGGCTATGACGGACGACAGGACCGGTTATGCCGGATTCGGAAAATTCGCCGGCGGAATATCCTCCACTTCCGGAATGAAAGTCGTCATCGCCGAAGGTGATGTGGCCGGCAATGTCCCGGAGAAGGTGCGTTCCAAGGCAGCGGCCGCCGGAGTGGAGTTCGTCGATGACGATGAGGCGGATGAAGTCATGGTTTCCGGGGATATGAATTCCGTCGTGTCCTACACCGTCGCCCCGGACAGCCCTGTCAACGGCTCATATTGCTACAAGATGCTCATCGGCGCGGGGGATCACCGCCTCTACTATTTCAGCCGGAAGCGTGTACGGGATGAAAACGGCTGCGGATTCAGCGCCTCGGAGCTGAACCGTCTCGGCGCAGTCCGCAGGAAATGACGTGACTGACGGGGAGATTACGTAGAAACAGTTTCTGATGCTTTGCTCGAAAACAGGAAACGGACTGCGCTATGCGGCTCTGTGTGAGGGGAAAAGGGTGGCGTGCTGCGCGTTGAGCGTGCGCTGCGGGACGAGGGAGGAAAAAGTGACGGGATGGGGCAGGACCTCGGGTGATTTCCGTTCCGGCACGGCTCATTTCGTGGAACATGCGCTCTTCAAGGGCACGCGGGACAAAAGCGCCTCGGTAATCAACGGCTACCTCGAACGGCTCGGGGGCGAACTGAACGCCTACACGACCAAGGAGGAGATTGTCCTCCACGCGACCGTGCTCAAGGAAGACATCGAAAAGGCGGCGGCGCTGCTGATGGAGATGGCTTCCATGGCTCTGTTTCCGGAAGATGAAATCGAGGTGGAGAAGACCGTGGTCATCGATGAAATAGCCGGTTACAAGGATTCACCCGCCGACGACATCTACGACCGTTTCGAAAGTCTTCTCTTTGAGGGACATCCGCTCAGCGGCAGGGTGCTCGGCACAGCTGCGTCGGTGAAAAAGATGGACTCCGCCGAACTCAGGAGATATGTCCGGACATTCTTCATTCCGGAGCGTATGTCCTTTTCCGTTGTGGCCCCGCTTCCGGAGGAGGAGACCTCCGCTATGGTTGAGCGGCTTTCGGCGGAATATTTCGGATCGACGGGGATGCGCGCCGCAGAGGCTTCTCCAGCCGCTCCGGCGGAATTCCCCGGCAATGTCTTCAGAAAGACGGTGAACCGTCACAGTCATCAGGCGAACTGCATCATCGGAGCCGTCGCGCCGTCGCTTTACCGCGAAAGGGAGCGGGTGGCCGCATCCCTGATGGCGAACATCCTCGGAGGCCCGGCGGCCAACTCCGTGCTCAACTCCGTCCTGCGCGAGGAGAAAGGCTGGGTCTATAACATCGAATGCAACTACAGCCAGTACGCCGACAGCGGAGTGATGGCAATCTGTTTCGGCTGCGACAGGGAACATCTCGAGGAATGCATCGCCGCGACGGACGGTGAACTCCTGAAGTTCAGGACCGTCCTCTTCTCCCCGGAAGAGCTGTCCGCCGCCAAGAGACAGTTCATCGGGCAGCTTTCGATAGCATCGGAGAACAGCGAGAGCCAGGCGCTGTCCATCTGCAAAAGCCTCAACGCTTTCGGAACTGTTCAGGATGACGAAGCCGTCCGGCGCAGGATTGAATCCGTCACCCCGGAGGACATACTCGGCGTGGCTTCCGCGATTTTCGACCCCTCACGGCTCTCGCAGCTCATATATCTGTAAAAACCGTATGCTCACGACTATGGTCACAAAATTCATATCCCGCAGGATTCAGTTCAAGGGGAGGCTGGCATCGGTCAGCGTCGCCGTCAGCTTCCTCGTGATGATCGTGGCCGTCGCCGTTTCGTCCGGATTCAGGGAAGAAATCCGCAGCGGACTCAGTGAACTGTGCGGGGATGTCGCCCTCACTCCGCTGAACAGGAACTATATGGGCGAGTCGGAACCCCTTCCGCTTTCCCCCGCATTTATGCCCTGGCTGCTGGAACTGGACTGCGTGCAGTCCGCCAGGGGGACGATTTCCCGTGCCGGGATAGTCAGGGAGGGGGATCTGATTCACGGAGTGATGTTCAAAGGTGTCGAGGACTACCGCGCGGCCGACTCCTCCGTCCTGTCCGTTTCCGTCCCTTCGCAGCTCGCCTCGCTTCTGAAAATCAGCGTCGGGGACGACCTTCCGGCCTATTTCGTCGGAGAGCGGACCGTCGTGCGGAAATTCCGCGTGGAGAGCATCCACGAAGGGATTCTTTCCGGTGATGACAAGCTGGTGCTATACACCGGTCTTCAGACTATGCGCCGCATCAACGGCTGGGGGGATGACGAGGTCTCTGCGATTGAGATTTCTCTGAAAGACCGCTACAGAAGCGAGGAACGCATAGCTCAGGCGGCCATAGACATAGGCTCCGTCGTCTTCGCCCATTCGTCGGAAGACGAACCCTCCGTGGTGGTGACATCGGTCGTGCAGAGCTTCTCGCAACTGTTCGACTGGCTGAACCTCATTGATTTCAATGTGCTCATCGTTCTTGTGCTCATGACGGTGGTGGCCGGCTTCAATATGATTTCCGGTCTGCTCATCCTGCTTTTCGAGAACATCCCGACCATAGGCCTGCTCAAGGCCCTCGGAATGACCGACCGGGGCATCTCGGCGGTTTTCCTCCGCAGTTCTGCGACCCTTGTCGGCAAAGGTATGCTTGCGGGGAATGCCGCAGCCCTGTTTCTCTGCCTCGTGCAGCGGCATTTCCACATTCTGAGGCTGAATCCCGAAAACTATTTCGTCTCTTTCGTCCCGATTCACATAGACTGGAGTCTGATTCTGACAGCGGACATAGTCTCTTTCGCCGCAATAATGCTTCTCCTCCTGCTCCCCTCAATGTTGATTTCCAGAATAGACCCCGCCCGCACCATGCGGGTCGAGTGACTGCGTGATGCGGGCGGTATGGGGTTGGGGAATCGGGAGATGAAGTCCCCCGCGCTTATCTTATCACATATTCGTTCTCCATACGCGCATAGGCCTTGCCCGCCTGAGCTGAAGTGACATCGCGGAACGCCTGCTCCACTTTTTCAAGCGGTGTGCCGGCGAAAATCACCGGAGCATGCTGACCTTGGAATGCGGCGAGCAGCGCCTCCCAGGTGCTCTGGACTGAAGGGTAGGACACAATCTGGAAATTGTCAAGGCCCACGCTGCCGTCAGCCTTGTCGGCCGCCTTGAGCAGAGCCGCTTCAAGTCCTCCGATTTCATCGACCAGACCGATTTCAATCGCGTCGGCGCCTGTCCACACACGTCCCTGACCGATTGAGTCCACATAAGTCTTGCGAAGGCCGCGGCCTTCGGAAACTATCTCCGTGAACTCGTCGTAGATGTCCTCCACACTCTCCTGCATGTAGGCGATTTCATCCCTGCTGAGCGCACGCATCCCGGAATACATGTCGCTGTGGCTGTTGGAGCCTATCATCGTCACATTCACGTGGGCGAGATTCTTCACCGTCTTGCTGAAGTCCGGAATGAGGCTGAAAACGCCGATGGACCCCGTGAGGGTCGTGGCATCGGAGAAGATGTAGTCGCAACCTGCTGAAATCCAGTATCCTCCGGAAGCGGCGTAGTTGCCGTAGGAGGCGATGAGCGGCTTCTTCTCCTTGAGAAGCTTCAGCTCGTTGCGGATTTTGTCCGATGCGAGCACGCTTCCGCCAGGTGAGCTGACACGGAGCACGACGGCTTTCACCGCGTCATTGGCGCGAACGGATGCGATGAGTTCCGCGAACCGGTCTCCGGCGACATTCTCGCTGCCGTTGCCGTCCACGATTTCACCGTCTGCATAGATTATGGCAATCTGGTCCTTGCTGAATTTGACGGCCGCGGTCTTGACGGCCACATAGTCCTCGAAAGGAATGAAGCTTACATTGTCGATGTCGTCCGTCATATAGAGGGTGCAGAGCTTTTCG
>CAVEDD010000065.1:0-10974 GCA_963614515.1 Treponemataceae bacterium
ACCTTTCGGTTGTGAGGATTCGGGCAAGGAGAACAACGCAGCAGACCGTTTTTTATTCGCCTCCCCCCTATTTTATTTCGTGGAGAGACACAACCTCATCCAGCCACTCAGGCAGCAGTTTCACGTGGTTCACCCGCGAAGGCATATCCTTGGGCGCGAAACAGTATATCCCCAAATCCTCGCACTTCTGCACAATCGACTTGTTCAGAGGAAGATAGCTCACCAGAATAGCCTTGGAATCAGTGCCTCCGTAGGTTTTCCGCACGCCGTCAATCTTGAAGATGTCCGCCGAGAACACCTCGCCGGACTTGCACTCGATAAGAAGCAGCCGCTGCCTGTCGTTAACCATCAGATCCACCTCGTTCTTGACGGAGATTTTGTCCACGTCGTTGAAAACCACGTCCCTCCAGATGCTCTGTTCAGCCTTCGGACTGCGCTTCTCGTCCCAGCGGGAGACCACGTCCGCCACAATTATCTCCCACCAGCGGCCGATGAACATAATCTCGCAGCTGCGCTTGCACGCCGAGTCGAAGAGAACATCCGCGCCCTTGTAAATCGTCAGCGTGCCGCCGTCCGTCTCGATGTGATAGCCGCAGTGCAGCTTTCCCGAGAAATACTTCCCGCGCTTTGGCTCAGGCAACCCTCGGAACCACCGCTTCGCCTCAGAATAGACAGTAAAATTCCTCTCTATGAATTTCTTGGCATAGTAGGCGGTGTTCACGTCAAGCTCCTTCATCTTCCCGACATCCTCGAACTCCCGCACGCTGTTGCCGTAGAGCTTCATATACTCGGCATTGCTGATTGACTGCGTCAGACGCTTGCGGCGGTAGGCGAAGGTGTCAATCCAGTAGCCGTCCTGCGTGATGTAAATCCCTCTCTGACCGAACTCCATCGCCACTTTTCCGGCCGCCATAGCCATGATTTTCGTCCCCTCCGAGAGGTTGTAGATGAACTCGCCGTCGGGGTTCGCCTCCTGAATCTCGCCGCATACACGCATAATCCCCTCGACATCGTAAAGACCGACGAGATATTCGTGAACCTTGATTTTCGGGGATATGAGACGGAGCATGTCCCCATAAGTGCCCTTCGTCTCCCTTGTCGCCAGAAGATGTATGACTTCGGGAGCGAACTCCTTGATTCCGAGATATATGGAATCCAAATCCTTGCCTACGGTGATTATCTGATGTTTCGTCATACGGACGCTAAAGTTACTTAAGCATGTAACTTATTATGTAAACCAATCTCTTACCCGACCGACACATCCCATTCTTTCACAAACATAGTCATTTTTGTGACTTCGGTCTAATTTTTCAGAAACCTTGCGGCAAGCCGGCGGCGGAGAGGTTTGTCGTAGAGATTGAGGCAGAGGATGGCGAGCAGGACGCAGACGGCATAGACGATGAGGGACTGCCACCATGTGGACGGAAAGTCGTGGCGGCCGGTGCGCATCATCCATGCATAGAAAAGGTACATCACCGGGTAGTGCGTGATGTAGAGCGGGTAGGAAAGGTCACCGAGGGCACGGCAGAGGATTTCCGTGCGTCCGCTGACACTGTCGCTTGCCGCAGTCCAAAGCAGAGCCGGGAAGAGAATGACAATGCAGACCGTCTCAAAGATTCCGTTGAGGCAGATTTGCGCGGTGCCGTCCTCTGCTGCGAAACATTCCGAACTGATATGAGGGACGGCAAAGACTGCGGCGAGAACGGCTGAGCAAATCCAGAAGGCCGCTTTGACCTTGACCGGCCTGAACACCCTGGAAATCAGTATTCCCATTGTGAACGGGAAGAGCATCCGCAGCAGGCCTCCGAAGAAATTCACTCCGTCAAGCGTCCAACCCACGCCGATGCTGTCATAGCCGGAAAAATTGCCGATTGCGAAAGTTCCGAGACCCAGTCCGAGGACAGCGGCGAGGGCTGCGAGCGTCTTTGTCGGAAGCCGGCGGATGAAAAGGGCGTAGAGAATGTTGCCGACATATTCAAAGAACAGCGACCAGGCTGGGCCGTTGAGCGGGAACATCTCGCCGTTGCCCCGCAGCTCGTATGGACATCCAGGAACCGCCGGAATCATAAACATCGCGAAGAGCAGGGCGAGCATCACGGCAGAAGTCGCGACTCGGGTTCCGTCCCACTGCACGCCACCCTGAATGAGAAATGCCGCGACACCGATGACCGCGCCCATAATCACCATCGGGTGCAGCCTGATGAGCCTCCTTTTTGCGAAATCCCTGACTGTGAACCCTCCGGCCCATCTGTCGTCATAGGCGTATCCGAGCACGAACCCGGAGAGGATGAAGAAGAAATCCACAGCAAGATAGCCGTGGTTGAGTCCTGTGATTACGGCATCCCCGGCCGCAAAGGCATAGCCCTCGCAGATGTGATACCATACGATCATAAGTGCGGCCACGCCCCTGAGTCCGTCAAGAATTCCGTAATGCGGTTTGGTGTCGGCGAATCCCGCCGCAGATGCAGTTGCTGTCATAATCCTGTTCAGTGCACAGAGCCAGACTGGCCGGTGCAATGTCCGCAAAGATACAAATAAATCCGTCAGCATCGCCTGATTGGTTCGGACTCCGCTGATTTTTCTTTGGCAATATCCGGACATTGAACAAAAAACGCTACCTTCGCAGAGCACTTTTTGAGTATTGAGTTATGCGACATTACAATTTGGGGTTCATCTCGGACGAGGACATTTACTCCCACGTGAAAAATACGGTTCTGCAGTATCGCAGAAGCATCAACCTTAACGAATTCAACGCAAACATCGTGGATCCGATAAAGCTTACCTTTGACGCGAAGGTTTATGGAAAGACGATGGAAGAAGTCGTCGCGGACGAATGTTTCCGGCAGATTGACAAGTCGAACACGAACAAGATAGGCTATTTCCATCAGCAGCTGTTCAACTATGCCGGTATGGGCTGGATTGTTCCGGAGGCGGGATTCGATGTCGAGAACCACGAGCTTCACATCTTCGTTGAAATGAAGAATAAGCATAATACCATGAATTCCGCGTCTTCTCAAAAGACATATATGAAGATGCAGAACAAGTTGCTGGAAGACGACCTTGCGCAATGTTATCTTGTCGAGGCCATATCGACCCGAGCCAAGGATGAGCCGTGGATTGTTTCCATTGACGGAAGGCAGTTTCAGCACAGCAAGATACGGCGGATGTCGATGGACCGTTTCTACGGTGTCGTGTTCAATGACAGCCTCGGCTTTTTCAAACTGTGCAATGCTCTGCCGGATATTATAGAGGATGTCGTGACGGACAATAGCGAGATGGCTTTATCCAACACCGTGTTCTCCGATTTGAAGAAAAATAATGCGGATGTTCTGAAGAGCCTGTATCTGCTGGCGTTCTCTACATACGAAGGCTTCGGGGCATATAGGCAGAAATGATGGAAAAAATGTGCGGAGACAGGCTGATTTCACAGAATAATTTTGCGGATTTGATGGGCGTGTCCCGCCTGACAGTCCAGAAGTGGCTGGATTCGGGGCATTATCATCTCAAGACCACGGAAAACGGTGTCGGATATTTGTCGTTGGACGAAATAACCGATGTCCCAGAAATTGTCCGCATGCTTTCTGACGGCTGGGAGAATGAATTGGGAATCAGACCGTTACGTCCATATACATCGGTGGAGCTGTTCGCCGGCGGAGGCGGTCTTGCCTTGGGTATGGAACAGGCGGGCTTCAGCCACCGTCTTCTAAATGAATTCGACCATAATGCCTGTGAGACATTGAGGATGAACCGTCCGGAGTGGAATGTTGTCGAGGGCGATATTCACGATATGGACTTCACCCCATACCGGGACAAGATAGATTTTCTGTCCGGTGGATTCCCCTGTCAGGCGTTCTCGTTCGCAGGAAAGCGTCTGGGCTTCGAGGAGACACGCGGCACGTTATTCTTTGAACTGGCGCGTGCCGTCTCGGAAATCCGTCCCAAAGTATTCATGTGCGAGAATGTCAAAGGCCTGCAGGAGCACGACAATGGCCGGACTTTGTCGGTGATAACGAATGTCATCGGGGAATTGGGATACAGTCTGGTGTCTCCCCGCGTGCTGAAGGCGATTATGTACAAGGTGCCGCAGAAACGGGAAAGGCTTATTCTTGTCGCGGTACGGAATGACTTCGCTTCCCGTGTGAATTATCTCTGGCCTTCGCCATATCATCGTGTGATGACGCTCAGGGACGCGTTCTTTGCCGGAGACCTTTACTCCACGGATGTCCCGGACAGCGAAGGGCAGCAATATCCCGAGAAAAAGAAAAAGGTGATGGCTCAGGTTCCGATGGGCGGTGACTGGCGTGACCTGCCTGAAGATGTTGCAAAGGAGTATATGAAAGGCAGTTACTTTCTCGGTGGCGGGAAAACCGGTATGGCGAGACGCCTGTCGCTTGACGAGCCGAGCCTCACCCTGACCTGCGCACCTGCCCAGAAACAGACGGAACGCTGTCATCCGACGGAAACAAGACCGCTGACCGTCAGGGAATATGCAAGGATTCAGACATTCCCGGACGACTGGAAATTCGCCGGGAATGTGAGTTCTCAATATAAACAAATCGGGAATGCCGTTCCGGTGAATCTGGCGGCTGCGGTCGGGCGCTCGCTTATCCGTCTGCTGAACAACATCGAGACACTGGATTCCCTTGCTGACAAGTAGGTATGGATGATGGGGAGGGCAGAGACCGTCATTCGTCAGAGTCGAGGGCATCCCAGAGGGACTCCATCTGGCGGCGGTCTTTCTTGGTCGGACGGCCTGCGCCACGGTCGCGCTTGAGGAAGAAGGTTTCAACCGGAGCGTGGAGTTTGTCGAGTTCCGACTGGGGCGTGAGGTTGTCCGCGAACTGCGGGACGGTCTTCGCGCCCTGACGCTTGTCAATCGGTTCAAGCACCCGGTAGGTGTAGGTCACGGCTCCCTTGCGGACGACGACCGTGTCGCCGCGTCTCACCGCCTTCGAGGGCTTGACATCAGCTCCGTTCAGACGGATTTTGCCGCCGTTGCACGCATCGGTGGCCTCGCTGCGCGTCTTGTAAGCGCGAATCGCCCACAGAAACTTGTCTATTCTTACTTCGTCCATAATCAAGGAGCATAACTGCGCCGTTTATGACGGTCTGCTACTCGGGCAGTTCAGCCGGAGCGGTCGGGTCGATATACTCGTCAACCTCGCTGCGCAGACCGTCGGTGGCCTCAAGGAGAACCGTGTCCGGAGATGTCGGAACAAGGTAGAAATCAGGCATGTCCGCAGGGACGAGTATGGTCTCCCCCTTATGGAATGCGTAGATGTCCATCGCGTCCGTGCCGAACGCCGCAGCCGCTTTGGTGTCGTCGGTCACTGGGACTTTCGGGACGTTGATTGCCGCCGAGCCGCTGACGCAGACATAGACGATGTAGCTTCCGAACTGCTCCGGGCTGATTCGCAGAGCCGCCTTGAGATTCAGCCGGTTGACGGTGAACTGCGGGCACTGCACGAGAAGGTTGTTCACCTGTGAGGCATCCTGCGAAGATGCCGGGCGGTAGAGCGAAGGGTCGTACTGCGAGAAATTGATGAGGTCTATGGCCTCTTCGAGATGCATCTTGCGGGCGGTCGCCGGGTTGTTCTCCCTCCCCCAGTCGTAGAGGCGGAAAGTCATGTCGGACGACTCCTGAATCTCGGCTACGAGTATCCCTCCCTCAGCCGCGTGCACCGTTCCCGGGGTGATGAAAATCGCATCGCCCTTCTTCGGATGGATCACGTTCAGCAGCTCGTGAGCCGTCCCGGCCTTGCAGGCGTCGTAGAATTCCTGAGCCGAAGTCTCACGCCTGAAGCCCATATAAACCTTAGCCTCGGGCTTCGCGTCGAGTATGTACCAGATTTCCGCCTTGCCGAGAGAGTCGTAACGCTGTTCCGCGACCTTGTCGTCAGGATGGACCTGCACGGAAAGCTTCTGGTGGATGTCGAGGAACTTTATCAGCAGAGGAAACTGCCGTCCGAACCACGCATAGGCGGCATCCCCGGTGATTCTGTCAAGATAGGTCTCCATTATGTCGCCTATCGAATTGCCGGCAAGCCAGCCTTCGCTCACGAGAGAGTCCTGCTCGCCCATATCGGCAAGCTCCCAGCTCTCCCCTATCAGGTCGTTCTCCGTCAGATGGACTTCGTTCCCGTCTTCATCGGACTCGACGAAATCCTTTCCGAGGACTTTGATCAGAGAGTTCCCTCCCCACACGCGCCTGGACGCGATGGGGATGAACTTCAAAGGATATAACTGTTTCTTAGTCATCATATAACAAGTTTCTTAGCCAAAGGATTCTGACAAGACATGCAATGCATCCGTCTTTTATTGAATCCGCTTTCTGAGCGCCTCGCCCTGAGCCTCATACCCCGGCTTGTTCAGCAGCGCGAACATATTCTTCTTGTAGGCCTCGACACCAGGCTGGTTGAACGGATTCACGCCAAGGATATAGGCCGAAATTCCGCAGGCCTTCTCGAAGAAATAGAACAGCTCTCCGAGGTTGTACTCGTCGATTTTCTCGATGCTCACGCCGAGCTGAGGCACGCCGCCGTCGATATGCGCGAGTTTAGTTCCGAGTTCGGCCATCGCGTTGCACTCCTCCACGTGCTTGCCGGCGAGGAAGTTCAGCCCGTCAAGATTCTGCGCATCGTTTTCTATGACCACGCTGCGCTGTGACTTCTCCACGGTGATGACCGTCTCCATAAGCATGCGCACGCCGTCCTGAATGTACTGGCCCATAGAGTGGAGGTCGGTGGTGAAACTTACGGATGCAGGGAATATGCCCTTGCCGTCCTTGCCCTCGGACTCGCCGTAGAGCTGCTTCCACCACTCGCCGAGATACTGGAGCTTCGGATTGTAGGACACGAGGATTTCGACAGCCTTACCGTGCTTTGCGTGAAGAAGATTCCTCATTGCAGCATACTGGAGGGCGGGATTCTCCTCCGCAGGGACTGCGCAGGCCTTTTCCATCGCTGCAGCTCCCTCAAGCATCCTGCGGATGTCGAAGCCGGCAAGCACAATCGGGAGAATGCCCACCGGAGTGAGCACGGAGAAACGGCCTCCGACATTGTCCTCGATGACGAATGTCCTGTAGCCCTCCTGGGTCGAGAGCGACTTGAGCGCGCCCTTGTGCGCGTCTGTGACGGCCACGATGCGCTGTGCCGCCTCCTCCGTGCCGTATCTGCCTTCGATGTACTGCTTGATGATGCGGAACGCCACAGCCGGCTCGGTGGTCGTGCCTGATTTGGAAATCACGACGGTGGCGACATTGCGCTCCGCGACGAGATCCATCAGTTCGGAGATGTATTCCTCGGAAAGATTGTTCCCGGCGAAGACGATCTCAGGAGCGCCGCCCTTGTCCGCGAGCTGTTTCGCGAAAGAGTGCGACAGAGCCTCGAGAGCGCATTTCGCGCCGAGGTATGAACCTCCGATTCCGATTACGACGACGAGATTCACGCCCTTGGACTTCCAGTCGTCACGGATTGCCTCGCAGTCTGCGATGAGCGATTTCGGAGTCTGCGAAGGAAGATGCTTCCATCCGAGGAAGTCGTTCCCCGCACCTGTTCCGTCTTCAAGAATTTTGAGGGCGTCAACCGCCTTCTGTGTATATTCCTTTACTTCCGCGTTGTTCACAAAGGAGTCGCAGCCTCCCATATTTACCTTTAACATATTGATATGTAATTATTTGTAATTTTCCGGTATTTTTGAGAAAATGGCATGGATACGATCCATGTCGAATTTTTCGTCCCTGCTGTAGTAGTAGAGACCGTTCTGCTCCTGCTCGACATCGGTGAGCTGGGTGTAGCAGTAGCCGCAGATGTACTCCGAAAGGGAGAGAAGAACATCGGTCAGCCCCTCCAGACGGGTGTAGAACTCCTCGAGCGAGCGCGGAGAGTCGCCGTAGCCCCAGGAAACGCCATGGTTGTTCGCGGCGGCCTTCATATCCGCTTCGTTCGTCCACTTGATTCCTCCGTATTCGTCGAAGACATAAGGCATCCTGCCGTCATATTCCTGATATTCGTAAGTTCCGGCGACGGCCTCGCTGTTGAATCCGTAATTTTTCGTGAACAGACCCCGGTTGCTGCGTCCGATGTAGGTGAACAGTCTGCCGTCGTTCCAGACGATGGAACGGAACTTCTCCGGATTCTGCTCGTAGCCGTGTCCGGTCCAGATGTCCGTGCGCACGAGCGTTCCGCCGCTGGCGGCGCTTACCGGGCGTGTCGGGTCGAGCTGCTTGGTGAGGGCATAGACATCCTCCATGAAGCGGGGGTACTGGACATTGTCCTGCGCCCATTCCTCGTTGGTCGGAGTCCAGACGATGATTGAAGGATGGTTGCGGTCGCGCACAATGATTTCGCCCCATTCGGCGAGGAAGTTCCTTGCTGTCTCCGGAAGATTCGTGTCCATCCCCCAGCTTGAGCTTTCGCCCCAGGTGAGGTAGCCGAGCCTGTCCGCCCAGTAGTGGAAACGCTCCTCGAAGACTTTCTGGTGCAGTCTCGCGCCGTTGAAGCCGGCCTTCATCGAAAGTTCGATGTCGTGGCGGAGAGCCTCGTCCGAAGGCGCAGTCCACTGGCTGTCAGGGTAGTAGCCCTGGTCGAGGACAAGCCTCTGGTAGCGCGGGCTGTTGTTGAGATAAATCCTGTTGCCCTCAAGATGGACCTTGCGCATCCCGAGATAGGAGCTGACCTCGTCAACGACCTTGCCTTCAGAGTCAATCACCTGATATTTCACATCATAGAGGAAAGGGTCTTCGGGACTCCAGAGCCTGGCCTTCTTCATCGGAAGCACGACCACGGAGTTGTTCGCCGCGATGACGGTCTTCTGTGCCACAGGCTTCTTCGGGGCTGTCGGGTCGGTGACGGTGACTTTGAGAGTCGATCCGCCCTCGTGGAAAAAGAGCGGTCTCACGACAATCTGACCCTGGTCTATGTCAGTGTCCACCTGCACCTGCTTCAGTGCGGAATCGCTGACAGGCTCCATCCACACGGTCTGCCAGATTCCCGTGGTACGGGTGTAGTTGCAGGTCATCGAATGAAGCTGGAGCGACTGCTTGCCGGCCGGCTGCTTTCCTCCGCGAAGGTCGCTGACGGCATAAACCACAAGAGAATGAGTCTGTCCGGCCTTGACGAAACGCGTGATGTCCAAAGAAAATGAACTTGTGCCGCCGAAATGCCGTCCTGCAAGCCTTCCGTCAATGTAAATTTCTGATTTATAATAGACTGCCCCGAAATTGAGTCTGACATTCTTTCCCTCCCATTCAGAAGGTACGGTGATATTCCTGTGATACCATATACCTTCGATGAAATCCGTATGCCCTACGCCGGAAAGTCTGCTCTCCGGAGAGAACGGGACGAGAATTTTTCCATCGAATCCCGTTGATTTCGAGAATCCTTTCTCATATCCGGACGCCACATTGTCGATGGAATATGTCCATTCGCCGTTGAGATTCACCCATTCGGCACGTTCAAACTGTGGACGGGGATATTCGGGCCTCGGAACCGATGAATCGGCATCAGCCGTTACAGGGAGCGAGAGCGCCGCAATCAGCGCAAGCACGGAGAAAACAGAGGATAATGTCTTTTTCATTTCAGTGTTTATTTATCAAATGACGGTACACGCGCACCGGAAACGGCACGCACGGCCGCAACGGGGCAAAGATACGAAAATCCGCGCATCTTCGCATCATTTTTCGAGTGTGTCCGCAGCCGCGGAATCATCCGCACCGCGCCCCGCGCTGCGCTCAAAATAATCCACGGCCTTGCGCACGGAGCCGTGTTCAAGCAGGAGGTCACGGGCGCGGTCATAGTCCCTCAGACCTGTTTCATCCATCACCATCCTCGTGCCCCTGTCAATCAGCTTGCTGTTGGTCAGCTGCATATCAATCATACGGTTGCCGCGCACGTGGCCGAGCCGCACCATTACGGCGGTGGAAATCATATTGAGAATCAGCTTGGTGGCCGTCCCCGCCTTCATCCGGGTGCTTCCGGTGACAAACTCAGGGCCGACTACGGCCGCTATGGGGATTTCGGCGGCTGCGGCAAGCGGCGTGTCAGGATTGCAGGTTATGCAGGCGGTCAGAAGCCCCGCAGCGCGGGCGGCCTTCACCGCTCCGATGACATAGGGAGTCGTGCCCGAGGCCGCAATGCCGACGAGCGTGTCCTGACGGGTCGGGGCATAAGCCCCGATGTCCCTCCATCCCTGCTCCGGGTCGTCCTCAGCGCCCTCGACCGCTCTGCGTATCGCACCGTCCCCGCCGGCGATGAGACCGATGACAAGACCGTCCGGCGCACCGAAAGTCGGCGGAATTTCAGACGCGTCGACAATCCCGAGACGGCCGCTGGTCCCGGCTCCGATGTAGAAGAGCCTCCCGCCCTGCTTCACACGCGGGACTATCCCGTCGACAAGCATCCCGATTTCGGGAATTGCGGCGCCGACTGCGGCCGGGACGCTGCGGTCCTCGTCATTGATGCCCTCAAGGATTTCTTCTGTCGTCATCCCGTCCAGAGAGATGTAGTGCGACTGCTGTTCAGTTATCTTTTCAATCATCTGCGTCTGTCATTACTGTGATATTCAACCAGTCCGTCAATCGGGGATTTCACAATCCCGCCAAGGGCGCCGCCCAGTCTTCGGCTGCTGTATTTCATGTCTTCCGCTCCAGGGCGGAGACGGCGGCTGCAACCTCATCATAGCCGTAGCCCCGTCCGAGGGCGAAACGCAGCAGCTTCATTTTCCACTGCGGGTCGTCTCCGAGAGCCTTCCGCTTCGCCGCAACCAGCCTGTCAAGCCTTGCGGAGGCACGGTCAGCGTCAATTTCAGCAAGCCCGGCGTCAATATCATCGCGGGATATGCCCTTCTGCGACAGCGCATGGCGGATTTTCACCTCGCCCCAGCCTGAAATCGACGATTTCTCACGGGCATAGGCCGCGCAGTAGCGGCGGTCATCCACATAACCGTCCCCGAGCAGCGACTCAATCACGGCTTCCG
>CAVEDD010000066.1:0-10944 GCA_963614515.1 Treponemataceae bacterium
GCGATGTAGAGTTTCACGGCGATGATGGTGAGTCCCTTCTCCTTGACTGCACGGTTCAGTTTCGCGAGTTCGCGCCTGTTCAGCAGCAGTTTGCGGTCGCGGCGCGGGTCGTGCGCACCCCAGGCGCAACCCCACCAGTAGTCCGCGACGTGCATATTCTTGACATAAAGCTCCCCGTTGTTGAAGTAGCAGAAAGCATCCACAAGCGACGCCTTGCCGGCGCGGATTGACTTGATTTCCGTCCCGGTGAGCACTATTCCCGCCTGATAGGTCTCGATGAACTCGAAATCGAACGAAGCTCTGCGGTTCTTTATCTCTATATTGCTCTTGGCTTTTGGCATAATTCCTTGCGTAACAGCCCGCAAATTTATAAATTTGTCGGCAATCGGCAATGTTTTTTGATGAGGCTGCGCATCTGCCCGTCAAATATGATGTGACAATATGCCATTGAGGAGGATTGAAAGAATATAAAACATTAAAGATGTTCAGATACATTGACCATAAAAACAGAACATTCCTTTTGGGCGCATACCGGGGGGATAAGTCTCAATTGGACTGGATATTGGGAGAAAAGGTCGGAAGGTATGAGAAACTCTATAATATACGTCTGAATCAAGATTTGTTTTCTCAAAGGAAAGGCGGTGTCCTGTCGGAAATTCTGCCTGACTATGTCTTGATATACAACACCCTGAACCCGCAGGACGGCTATCATCTTTTTTCTTGCGTAAATTCCTCTGTCAAAGAGCAGACCGAAATGGAGCAACTGGAATATCCTGAACCGAATGGGGCATATGTCGTCTTTTCTCTGGGGGATGAACTTCTTTCAGAACCGTTGGATATGAACCGACTGATAGGACAGACCTTCCCTGTATATGGCAAGGAACCGCCGTTCTCGCCCCAGATGCTTACCGGAGAGGATATCGCAGAAGCAGTGGACTTGTCCTTGGAGCAACCTGAAGTGGCGGTTTGTAATGAAAGCGGCGTACTGCGTTTCATAGATTTGTTCGCCGGTATCGGCGGCATTCGCTGCGGATTGGAGATGGCCGCCCGAGAAAAGGGGCTGAAGCCAGTCTGCGTGTTTTCTTCCGAGATTAAGCCTTATGCAGTCAAGGTGTTGAAAGAAAACCATCCGTCAGAAACGATTACAGGGGATATCACCAAAGTGGAGACAAAGAATATCCCGGACTTTGACGTTCTTTGTGCCGGCTTCCCTTGTCAGGCGTTCAGTTCAGCAGGCAAGAGACAGGGCTTTGCCGACACGCGGGGAACTATGTTTTTTGAAGTAGAGCGCATATTGAGAGACAAACGCCCTAAAGGTTTTATTCTTGAAAATGTGGAAGGGCTTGTAAATCACGATGGGGGAAAAACTTTACAGGTGATTATCGACAGACTTGCCGCGTTAAACTACAAATTTGATTTTCGCGTGCTTAACTCGAAATATTTCGGCGTTCCGCAAGAGCGTAAAAGAATATATATCGTCGGCGGCATCTATGAAAGGCCGAATCTGGACAATTTTCCTGTAACGGAAGGCAAACTCGGAGATATTCTTGAATCAGGACTTCCAACGGCTGACACCCCTTTTGTGAGGACATTGCTTGAACATTTCAGAATAGAACAGCTGTATGGCAAATCCATAAAGGATAAAAGAGGCGGCGACACCAATATCCACAGCTGGGATCTGGAAATAAAAGGTTCGGTCTCCTCTGAACAGAAGCGGCTTCTTGACACCATACTGACTGAACGCAGAAAGAAAAAGTGGGCGGAAATAATCGGGATTGACTGGATGGACGGTATGCCTCTGACAGAGGAACAGATCCGGACTTTTTACGACTCGCCGGATTTGGGGAGTATGCTTGAGGAGTTGACGCAAAAAGGTTATCTGAAATTTGAACATCCGAAGAAACTCGTTCGCGCAAAGAATGAGAACGGCATCGAGACGACACACCGGGAGTACGACACCACAAAACCTCGGGGATACAACATAGTCGCCGGAAAACTGAGTTTCGAGATAAACAAAGTGATGTCCCCCGATGAAATAGCGCCCACTCTTGTCGCAATGGATATGCAGAAGTTATATGTCGGAGACAATGGAGGACTCAGAAGGTTGTCTTTAAGGGAAGGCCTGCGTCTTTGCGGATATCCCGATGATATGAAGTTCAATGTGAGCGAAAAAGACGGTTTTGATCTTCTGGGCAACACTGTCGTGGTGCCTGTCATCAAGGCGGTTGCCGGCCGGTTGTTGGATACTTTTACTTGGATACCTTGAATTCACTGGAATATGGATGCGTCTGAAAAGTTATACAATGCTCTTGTCGAGGACTTCGGAATCGAGGGGGCGAAAGGAGTCGTGAAATTCAATCTTCGTGACTTCGGAATAACCGTTGAACAGAACAATATCATCGGAAACATTCTTGAGGAATGGCTCGACAAGTGGATGACGGACAGGGGAATCGTGCATATCCACAACGAGGGGCAGGCATCACCGGATTTTTGGCTAAATCCGGATAATATGGAGTCTGACTGGCTGGAGGTCAAGTCTTTTACCGGCAGTCCGAACTTCGACATCGCGGCTTTCAGAAGTTTTATCAATCTTGTGATAGACAAGCCTTGGAAGCTTCACTCCAAACATATGCTTATAAAGTACAAGATGGAACAGGGGGTCGTCGAAATTGAGCGCGTCTGGCTGAAAAACCTTTGGGAAATATGCAGCACAAGCAAAATGTGGCCTGTAAAAGTACAGTACAAAAACAAGGTGATAGTGAACATCCGTCCTGCCGTCTGGTATTCCGAGCGTGCTGATTTCAAGCCCTTTGAGAGTCTTGAGGACTTTCTTGCCGCTATGGAGGAGGTCATCTACCAATATCCTGACACGAGAGTCACCATAGCCTTGCATTGGAAAGACAATCTGATAAAAAGTTACGAAAAACATTACGGCAGGAGGCTTGAAATACCGAGGTGGAATGACATCGCAGCCAAATATGTCGGAGAACTGAAGTGATCAATGAAGAACTTCACTCCCATACCTGAACCTGCGCCGCTTCCTGAGGCTGAGAAAATCGATGTCGGGGACATATATGACAGATATGTGTCCGGAGAAATCGACATAATCTGCGTCATCGGGCCGACGGCTTCAGGGAAGACGAAATATGCCGTCGCGCTTGCAAGGGAAATCAACCGTCTCGCGGGGAAACCGGTTGCAGAGATCATTTCCGCCGACTCGCGTCAGGTCTATCGCGGAATGGACATCGGGACGGGGAAGGATCTGTCTGAATATGAGGAAATTCCGTGGCATCTGATGGATATGGTCGATGCCGGGTCGAAATACAACATCTACGAATACCAGCGCGATTTCGAGTCCGCCTACAGGGACATCCGCTCCCGTGGCTGCGTACCCGTCCTCTGCGGCGGAAGCGGGCTGTATGTCGAGGCGGCCACCTGCGGCTACTCACTGCCGGATGTCCCGGAGAACAGGGAACTCCGCAGAGAGTGCGAATCCGTTCCTACGGAAGAGTTGATTGAAAGGCTCGCCGCCCTCAAACCGCTGCACAACAGCACCGACTACGACACCCGCAAGCGCCTCATCCGGGCTCTTGAAATCGCCGTCTATGAAACGGAACACCCGGTGAAGCGTACGGCATATCTCCCGAAGAAGGCATACTACATCGGAACTCTCGTCACCCGCGAAGTACGCAACGCCCGCATCGACGCGCGTCTGGACGCACGCCTGAAGGAGGGTATGGTCGAGGAAATCCGCAGCCTTCTCGACGGCATCCCGGAGCACACCGACCCGCTCACCGGAGCACTCATCCCCGCCCGCGCTCCGATTCCCGCCGAAGACCTCATCTACTACGGTCTCGAATACAAGTTCGTCACCTTGTACATAAAGGGTGAACTGACTTACGAAGAGATGAAGTCCCGTCTCGCCATAGCCATCCATCAGTTCGCCAAGCGTCAGATGACCTGGTTCCGGGGAATGGAGCGCAAGGGCATCTGCATCCACTGGACCGAAGTCTGACGGGGCGCATAAAAGGCGACCTGCTGCGTTGGATGTCTTGATGAAATCCTCACAACCATCAGGTTGCTGCGGTTTCATCTTCACCATCCGCCTTGCATCTCATCCTTTTATGCATCCCCTTTGTCTCGGCATCTTTTATAACTTAAAAGATTTTTTTATGAGGTCCACGCTGTCGAGCAGTTCCCAGCCGAAGAACTGGACTTCCTTGCGGGAGCGGACTCCGTGACGGATGAGCTCCACTTCGGCGCGGTAGGGTTTGCGGCCCACGTGCCCGTAGGCTGCGGTCGGCTCGTAAATCGGGTTCTTCAGGCCGAACTTCTCGATGATTTTCGCCGGGCGCAGGTCGAACAGTTCTCCGATTTTCTCTGCTATGAAAGCGTCGCTGAACGGTTTGCCCTTGAACTCCGGACCCTGTACTCCGGCATTGTCGATTGCGGCGGTGCCGTTGCTGTTCACGAAGATGCTGACCGGCCGGGCCACTCCGATGGCGTAGGAAATCTGAACCAGAAGTTCGTCCGCCACTCCGGCCGCCACGAGATTCTTCGCGATGTAGCGTGCCGCGTACGCCGCCGAACGGTCAACCTTGGAAGGGTCTTTTCCGGAAAACGCTCCGCCGCCGTGCGCCCCGCGTCCGCCGTAGGTGTCGACGATGATTTTGCGCCCGGTGAGTCCCGTGTCCCCGTGCGGTCCGCCGATTACGAACTTCCCTGTCGGGTTCACGTGGAGGATGAAGCCCTGCGGGTTCTCATTGGCGTCGAACACGCCGTGGAAAAGCGCGGCGGTGTCAGGATGCAGTTCGGAGAGCATTTCCGGGATGAGAATCTCCTCCACATCCTTGCGTATCTTCGACTGCATGAAAAAGTCGTCCGGAAGGAACTCGTCGTGCTGGGTGGAAATCACGATGGTGTGCACCCTCACCGGCTTCCCCGTCTGACCGTCATACTCGATTGTGAACTGCGACTTCGCGTCCGGACGGAGGTATGGCATCCTCGAATTCTTCTCCCTGCGGATTCTCGCGAGCACACGCAGCGCGAGGTGCGACAGATAGAGCGGAAGCGGCATATAGTCCTCGGTCTCGCGGCAGGCGTATCCGAACATCATCCCCTGGTCTCCGGCCCCCTGCGCGTCCGCCTCGTCCTCCACATCCCTGTCCTTGCCGACCACTCCCCGGTTGATGTCCGCAGACTGTTCGTGCAGAGTGCTCATCACCCCGCAGGAATTGCCGTCGAAGCGGTATTCTGCCTTGTTGTAGCCGATGCGGTTCACGGTTTCGCGCACGACCTTCTGTATGTCCACATAGGCATCGTCCGAGCGCACCTCGCCGCCCACAATCACAAGCCCGGTCGAGCAGAATGTCTCGCAGGCAACCTTCGCCTCCGGGTCCTGCCGGAGAAACTCATCGAGTATCGCGTCTGAAATCTGGTCCGAAACCTTGTCCGGATGTCCCTCGGAGACCGACTCCGAAGTAAAAAGGTAGTTGTCCATAAAAAATAAACTCTACATATTTCCGATTTTCGAAACATGCAGAGCCGCCAAAAACACACACTGTCAGGTCTGTGACCTTCATCACATTTTAGCATTTTTTCGAGTGGTTGCAAGCAGACAAATCTCTCCACATATTTCATATATCCCTTCCTTTCGGATGGGAGTGCAAAGGTACGCAAATTTTCGATATGTCAAAGAAAAAACCGTAAAAAACAGTAAATTTTCAAAATATTGTCACTTAATTTCTTGAAATCATAATTCTGATATACATTTGCGCGACAAAACCAAAAACATTTTTCATTAATTCAACCCTTATGAGACAAACAATCAAATGTTTTCTTGCTGCTTTCGCAGCGGTTCTTTTGGGTGTGACCTCTTTCGCCCAGGTCACTACATCGAGTCTTAACGGCAGCGTGACCGATGAAAGCGGAGAGCCTCTTATCGGAGCGGCCGTTGTGGCCGTGCATGTCCCTTCAGGAACACAGTACACCGCTGTGGCAAACCAGCAGGGCCGCTTCAATCTCAATGGTATGCGTTCCGGCGGACCTTACAAGATTGAGATTTCATTCCTCGGAATGACAACACTGAACTATTCGGACATAATTCTGACTCTCGGTGAACCTTACCAGATTGACGCGGTGATGAAATCGACGAATGAACTTGATGCCGTTGTCATCACGGCGGATGCATCATTCAATGCCTCCAAGACCGGCGCGGGAGCGAACTTCGACCTCCAGGCAGTCGAGAACATGCCGACAATCAACAGAAGCGTATATGATGTTGTGAAATACACTCCACAGGCATCAGTCAACAAAGACGGAGGAATCTCATTCTCCGGCTCCAACAACCGCTACAACAGTTTCCGCATAGACGGTGCTGTGGCGAACGACTCGTTCGGTCTTGCCGCATCCGGAACAAACGGCGGTCAGACAGGAGCCAATCCGGTGTCGCTTGACGCCATTGAGGAGATACAGGTTGTCGTCGCCCCGTTCGATGTCCGTCAGTCCGGTTTCACGGGCGGCGCCATCAACGCCATCACAAAATCCGGTACAAACCAGGTGAAGGGATCTTTCTACGGCTTCTTCAACAACCAGGACTTCATCGGGACCACCCCGGGAGCGGATGTCGAGAACAGAACGAAATATGACAGTCAGAACACTCAGACCTATGGCTTCACCATCGGAGCCCCGATTGTGAAGAACAAGCTGTTTGTCTTTGCCAGTGCTGAATATTACAAGAAGTCCTATCCGAACATCTACACCCCTGCCAACGAAAGCTATTCGGATGACAAACACGCACTCAGCAAACCGGTTGAAATTGACGGTGTGACTCACACCCATTTTGACAGCGAGGTGGCTCAGGCTGTGATTGACAGATATAACGCAGTTTATCACAAGGACGGCGCTGTCGAGGAAAGTTTCGGGCAGCATCAGGTGAACGACCGTTCAATCAATGCATTGCTCCGCCTGGACTGGAACATCAATGACAGGAACAAGATGATGGTGCGCTACCAGTTCATGGATGCCTATGCCGACAAATACGGCTCAGGTACGAACACCTACTACTTCAACAACTCATCCTACAAGATGTCAAACAGGACCAATACAGTGGTTCTTGAACTTAACTCCAGACCTTCTGAAGTGATTTCCAATGAGTTCAGGGCTACGGCGGTTCTTGTGAGGGACAAGAGAAGCGTTCCTTACAACGGCGCGAACATGTACATCAGAGACAATGTCACCATCGACCTTGGAACAGAGTATTCTTCCGGAGCGAACTCTATGTCGTCGGACACCTATACGATTGCTGACAACTTGTCGATTTTCGCAGGCAACCATAACATCACGGTCGGTACACACAACGAGATTTACCGTTTCAACAACCTCTTCCTTCAGTATGCGTTCGGCGGCTACACCTACAGTTCTCTGTATGATTTCTTTGCCGGAACTCCGAGCGAATTCAACTACAGATATGCGGACACCACTCTCGATGGAGTGGACAGCCCTCAATGGAAGGCTACGACCTATGCCGCTCAGTTCGGTCTTTATGCGCAGGATGAATGGAAGCCGTCACGGAACTTCACTCTCACATATGGTCTCCGTATGGATATTCCTGTTCTGCTGAACAAGCCGACGACCAACGAATCGTTCAACGCTTCCGAGATTTCCGCGGCCACGGGAGAACAGGTCGGCGTGACTCCGAAGGCGACTCCGCTTTTCTCTCCGAGAGCCGGTTTCCGCTGGTGGATTGACGATGAACACAAGTCTCTGCTCCGCGGCGGCGCCGGACTTTTCACTGGCCGTGTTCCTTTTGTCTGGATTTCAAATGCCTACAACAACACAGGTATGGAAGCGAAGTCCATCACGGTCAGCAAGCCGGGTGCTGATTTCCCTCACACAAGCGATCCTTACAATGACATTGTCGTCCCTGGTCTCGCATCTGCAGGAGGAAAGGCGACAATCAACACTCTCAACAAGAATTTCAAGTATCCTCAGGTATTCCGTGTGAACCTCGGATTCGACCAGGACTTCGGTGCGGGCTGGAAACTCACTCTTGACGCCCTCTATTCAAAGACTCTCAATAATGTGTTCTTCCGCAACCTCGCCCTTTCCACGAGTGAGGCGGCAAAGGCTTACGGCGTGAATGCGGCGGTCGCTCAGGCCAATCCGAACAGCGTGGCGGCATACTACGACACGAACAAGGACTACTACGCAGTTGTCGCTCTTGAGAACACGAACAAGGGGTACACCTACTCCCTCAGCGCGATGCTCAACAAACATTTCAACTTCGGTCTCGACCTCATGGCATCCTACACCTACGGGCACTCATATTCGGTCAACGACGGTTCATCTTCTGTCGCATATTCCAACTGGCAGAACTACCTCTCGACGGATGTCACCACTCCTGAACTCTCATATTCAGTCTTCGACCGTCCTCACAAGGTCATGGGTATGATTTCATACACCTCTCCGGTCTATGCCAAGATAATGAAGACCAGCGTCACCCTCTCCTATGAGGGGCAGAGCGGCGCCCGTTACAGCTACATTGCAAAGGAGACCGTCGACTTCAACGGTGACGCCTACACCAAGAAGGGAGTCCTTCTCTATGTGCCGACTCAGGAGGAACTCACCCAGATGAACTGGGCCACCCCTCAGGATGCTCTCAATTACGAGAACTTCATCCGCGCCGACAAATACCTCAATAATAACAGAGGACAGTTCGCGAAGCGTTTCGGCGGCATCTATCCTTTCGAGCACCACTTTGACCTCCATATCGCGCAGGACTTCTACTACGACAAGAAGCACGGCAGGAAAGTTCAGGTCGTTGTCGACTTCCTCAACATTGCGAACATGTTCAACAGAGGCTGGGGACTTTACTACACCAATTCCTGGACGAGACAGGTTCTTGAGATTACCGATGTGACAAAGGATGCTTCAGGAAATGTCACTCCGACCTACAAGTTCAATCCTTATGATGTGACATTCACCGATTTCTCTTCAAGGTGGCGTTGTCAGGTCGGACTCAGACTTACATTCTGATGAAGCTTACATTCTAATGGACAAGGTGTTATAAAAAATAAAGAACAATCATGAAAAAAATATTGAAAATATCCGCCGTTCTCTGTGCGATGGCAGCTGTCTCAGTTTCGTGCCTCAAAGAGGGTGAGGCGCTGTCTTCCGGGCTGACTCTTGACAAGACAGAGGTGACGGCCGAGGGAACTTCCGCCGGTGAACTTACCGTGAAGGTGACCGCAGACGGCGACTGGTTCGCCATTGCTCCGGAGTGGGTCAAGGTAACTCCTGCGGTGGGTTCCGGTGACACTGAAGTGAAGCTCGCAATCGCCGATAATGTGGATGCATACAATGAGCTTTCAGGTCCGAGAAGCGGCTATGTCTCCTTTTGTTATGGAACAAACGGCATCTCCGCTCTTCTTGTGAACCAGAAAGGCGAAAACGGGCTTGATTCATCACGTCAGTATTCAAAGGTCACAAAGGCTGAGGACATCGCTGCCGGGTCATACCTCATCGCTTTCGCAGACGGGTCGAAGACTCTCGCGCTCAAACCGTTCAGCGCCACTTCAGATACATACTACTCGTATCTCTATGCGGACGAGGTGACTGACAAGGACGGTGTGGTCGAGACTCAGAACGCGAACAATTCTTTCGTCCTCGTTGAGGCTGAAGGAGGGTACAGGCTGAAAATGTCCAACGGACGCTATCTGTTTCAGGCGGCAAGTTACAATAACTTCTATTCTACGGATACTGAAACAAAGGGTGACATCTGGAGCGTTACGCTGAATGAAGACGGGACTGCGAAAATAGCGAATGTGACAGTTTCCAACAAGTTCATCCAGTATTCGTCAAGTTACGGTTCTGCCGGAGCATACGGCACGGCTCAGGACGGTGCACTTCTTCCGGTTCTGTACAAGGATTCAAAACCGGCGTCGACCGAAGTACTCTCCGTTCCGGAAACAGTATCCGTTACTGCAGAAAGCACGAAAGCGACGATAACTGTCACGTCCAATACGGAATGGAAAGTCAGATGTCACGATGAATGGATAAAGGATTTTACGAAGTCCGGTTCAAAAGACGGGGCGATTGAAGTCACTTTCGATGCCAATGAAAGCACCACTGATGCAAGAACCGCGACTCTCCTTGTAATCGGAAAAGAGTCGAATTTCACCGTGACGCTCATTCAGAACAAGATAGCCACCACCGTGGCGGAACTTGTGGGACAGATTGTCTCCACGAACAGCAAGAGTCCGAGTCCGTATTCTGTGACTATCGCGGAAAGCAATGCTGCAGTTGTCTCCTATGTCAATGGGAGCAATGTCTTCATTGAAGACAATACGGGTGGCATTCTTCTCTACAAGAAAGACCACGGACTCACTGCAGGTACGAAGATTTTCGGCAAAATCACCGGATCAGGTTATAAATACAGCAATCTTCCGGAGATTACCTCTCTTGAGGGAGGGGAAACTGCGGCCGGAGGCACAATTCCTTGTACGGAAATCACGCTGTCTGAACTTCTCAAGAATTACAACCGCTATCTGAGCTGCCGCATCCTTCTCAAGAATGTGACTGTGACGGATGCGATTGCGAAAACCGACAGAGATGGCAAAATCAAGTCAGGAGACGATGAGGTTGCCGTCCGTGCCCAGTCAAAGACTCTCAATCTGCCGGAGGGTAAGACCGGCGATTTGATAGCATATCCGGCAATCTATAATACGACGCGGCAGCTGTCATTCTTTGAAGACGGCCAGTTCACTGCGGCCGAGTAGCTGACACAAAGTAATTTTTGCGACTCAATCAAGTTGACGGCGACCGGTTTCCGGCCGCCGTCTTTTATGGTGCCAGTCGCTTGCCGTGACGAAATGTCAGAATCCGCAAACTTCCGGTCTGATTGTACTGACGGAGAAAATGATTACATTTGCGGGAAGAAACGGC
>CAVEDD010000067.1:0-10692 GCA_963614515.1 Treponemataceae bacterium
GGTTTGGTCGAGGTCATCTCGGTGAACAAGCCGGACAGCGCCGTCGGGAATGTCTCCATCGGACACGAATACAAGGCCGAAGCGGTTCTCAACATCGGGGAGCTTGACCCGTCGGAAGTCGGGGTGGAATTCCTTTTCGCAAGCCAGGATGCGAAGAACAAGATGCACATCGTGGAGAAGTGCGAGTGCACTCCTGTCGAGGTGAACGACGGCATCGTGAAATACGAGACTTCGATTCTTCCGGAAACCACGGGAGTCTACCAGGTTGCAGGCAGAATCTATGCAAAGAATCCGCTTCTGCCTCACAGACAGGATTTTGAGCTCGTGAGATGGCTGTAGTCGCCACCGGATTCTTTGACGGAGTCCATCTCGGTCACCGGGCGGTGGTCAGGCAGCTTGTCGCCGCCGCCCGGGAACGCGGGACGGACTCCGTGATTGTGACTTTCAGCCCGCATCCCCGTGCGGTGCTCCAGCAGGATGCGCCGGGGCTGCGGCTGCTTACCTCCTTTTTTGAAAAGCGGGAACTGCTGCTGTCTCTCGGTGTTGACCGGGTTGAGGTGATACGGTTCAACCGGGAATTCGCCTCGCTCACGGCGGAGCAGTACATACGCGACCATCTCGTGGGGCGTTTCGGCTGCACTGCGATGGTCTTCGGCTACGACAACAGAATCGGCTCCGACGGAGCCGATGCCGGGGCGGTGCGCGGAATCGCCTCGCGGCTCGGTGTGGAACTGATTCCCTGCGCGGCTCTCGGAGACATAAGCTCTACGAAAATCAGGAAGGCCCTCTCGGAGGGCGATGTGGAGGCCGCCTCGGCGATGCTCGGCTACGGCTATTTCCTGAACGGGGCTGTGGTTTCGGGCAACCGCATAGGCCGCACGCTCGGCTTCCCGACTGCGAACATGCGGCTCTACGAACCTCTGAAGCTCATACCGGCGAACGGAGTTTATCTGGTGCGGGTGGAACTCCCGGAATCCGGTGACAACGCCGTTCCGGTTGATGCGATCAAGGATTCGGAGTCGAGGTTTCAGCGGCATACCGCCCGAGTGCATTACGGGATGTGCAACATAGGCTCCCGTCCGACGGTGAACCCCGGTTCGGACATCACGGTGGAGACCAACATCTTCGATTTCGACGAGGACATCTACGGACTCCCTCTCCGCATAACCTTCCTCAGACGGCTCCGCTCCGAAATCCGTTTCTCCTCAAAGGAGGCTCTCCGCGACCAGCTTGTCCGCGACCGCTCCGAGTGCCTCCGGCTGCTGTCCTCCGTCAGCGGACGGGGCTCGCTTTCTTGCTGAAGCTTACGATGACCACGCCGGCCATGCAGGCGAGGGCGGCGGCGGCTTTCTGCCAGGTCATCGTGTCCATTCCGATGCAGATGCTTATTGTGGTGGCGATTATCGGCTGGCAGTAGTTGTACATGCTGACGAGGGTCGGGCGTATGTTCTTCTGCCCGATCGGGAGCATGAAATAGGAGATGAATGTCGCGCCGAGGACAAGCACGGCGAGGTCGGCTCCGAGACGGCCGTTGAACTGACTCCAGTCGAAGGTGACGAGTTCCTTGGCGGAGAACGGCACGGTCATCAGCGCGGTGAAGAGGAAAATCCATTTCATGAACGTCACGGACGAGTACTTCTGAATCAGCGGGCGGAAGATGCCGAGATAGAGCGCGAAGAAGATTCCGTTGAAAATCATCAGGATGATGCCCGTCAGGGAGTTGCTTGTGGCTCCGGATGCGCTTCCGGTGCTGTTGAGGATAAGGAAGACTATGCCGGCGAAACTCAGCAGCACGCCGGCCACTTTCTTCGGCGTAATCGGCTCCTTGACCGCGACGGCGGCGATGAACATCGTGTAAATCGGCGTGAGCGCGCTCAGAATCGAGCAGGTCATCGGGGTGATCTGCGGCAGCGCGGTGAGGAAAGTCAGTTGCGGTCCGAGAAATCCGAGGCAGGATGCGATGAATATCTTCACATAGTCCCCTTTATCCACCTTCTCCTTCGGGCAGAACAGCGAGACAAGCCAGAAGAGGATTCCCGCGCCGAGCGCCCTGATGCTGAAAAGTCCGACGGGGGAAAGCAGGTGGCTTCCGGTCAAGTCCTTGCAGGTCACTACGTTTATTCCGAAAATCGTGTATGTCGTGAAGCACGCCAGATGCCCCAGCAATTCCTTCTTGTTCTTCATCGTTTTTCCCTCCATTCTTCAAAAACACGTCACAAAACTCCGCCCTGAAATTTCGGGGCGCAAAGTAACTGCGAAAAAATGATTTGTACAAAAATAATTGCACCAAAATGAAGTGCGGGGCTATTGCTTTGTGACGGATGTATAGATGTCGTTGATTATCAGCCCGCTGAGTGTCATTCCAAAGATGGCGGTGATGTGTGCCGCGGTCCCGTTAATCTGTGCCTTGGAACTGCACCATTCGTGGTTGAGCAGAGCCTGGTCTCCCGGGCCGTCCTGGGATTTCGGGCAGAGGCATTTCTCCGTGCCGCAGCTGCGGCAATGTCCCCTGTTCGGCAGAACCTCATCGTCATAGACGCAGAGGAATTTCTTCGCGGGGTAGGTTCCCGCACGCTTCATCTTCTTGCGCAGCGCCGCTCCGAGCGGGCATCCCCGCACTTTCCAGAACTCCGCCACCCGCACTTTCAGAGGATCCACCTTGAGCGCAGCCCCGAGCGAACAGAAGAACCTGGCACGGCTTGCCGTGGCGTTGAGAATAAGCTGGACCTTGTCCTTGAGCGAGTCCACGGCATCCACGACATAGTCATACCCGTCAAGATCGAACTCCCCGGCCGTCTCCGCACTGTAAATCCGCTGGATTGCCGTAATCTCCGCTTTCGGATTGATTTCCAGCAGCCTGTCCCGCAGCGCCTCCACCTTCACCTGTCCCACGGTCTTCGCCGTCGCCATCAGCTGCCTGTTCACGTTCGTGATGCAGATGCGGTCCGAATCCACGAGCGTCAGATGCGTGATTCCGCTTCTTACAAGCCCCTCCGCGCACCAGCTGCCCACGCCTCCGACTCCGAAGATGATGACCCTGGTCTTCGCGAACACGTCCATCACATCGTCACCCACGAGAAGTTCCGTCCTGTTGTATATCGCCTTTTCAATCGTGTTCATCAGACGCTGTTTTTGAAAAACCGGGCGCAAAGATACACAGAGACGGGCGAAAATCGTAAAAGAAATCGGAAAATATGAGAATTGTGCGTATCTTCGCGCCCCGGTTGGCGGGCGTTAAAAGATTTTAGTAAGTGACAGTGTTTTATGGTGACGGCAGATGTGACCGGGGAGTCAGGTATGTCCCCGAAAACGTG
The DNA here is from genome assembly GCA_963614515.1 of Treponemataceae bacterium. GTDB lineage: Bacteria > Bacteroidota > Bacteroidia > Bacteroidales > UBA932 > Cryptobacteroides. Next base: position 3,315 of record CAVEDD010000067.1, read on the forward strand.
GGCGGCTCTTGTGGGCCTGACCCTTTCCTCTTTCATATTCAACACTTCGGAGTTCATTCCGATTGCGCTTCTGACTGACATAGGGCGTGACTTCGGAATGACCGAGGCCAAGGCCGGAATGCTGATTTCGGTCTATGCGTGGGTCGTGATGCTGCTTTCGCTGCCGCTCATGCTGCTGACCTCACGGATGGAGATGCGCCGGCTGCTGCTCGGAGTTGTCGCGGTCTTCACTTCATTCCAGGTAATGTCCTATTGCTCGACATCTTTCGGCATGCTGATGGTCTCCAGAATCGGAGTGGCCTGCGCCCATTCGATTTTCTGGTCGATAATCTCCATTGTCGCGGTCAGAATCGTTCCGGACAGCCACAGGGCGCTGGCCCTGAGTATGATAGTGACAGGTTCGTCGGTAGCGATGATTCTCGGGCTTCCGCTCGGGCGGGTCATCGGCCTGAACCTCGGCTGGCGGCTGACCTTCCTCTGCATAGGGGCGGTCTCCCTGTTCGTGCTCCTCTATCTCGCGGCGCTGCTTCCCAAGGTTTCGAGCGGTGGCGGAATGACTGTGAGGGATTTGCCCGGGATGATGGGGAACAAGGCTCTTGTCGCGATATTCCTGACCACGGCGGCTTTCGCCACGGGATATTACACGGTGTACAGCTACATCGAGCCGTTCCTGCTGCAGGTCGTGAATATGAGCGAGAGCGGAGTCACGGTGACGCTGATGATTTTCGGAGGAGCGGGAATCGTCGGGAGCCTGCTGTTCTCGAAATTCTATCCCGTGCTCCGCTCCCGCTTCACGGACATCTCTCTGATTGTGCTGATTGCGGGCGTGCTGGCTCTCAGGCCGCTTTCGTTCAGTGCGCCGTCTGTCATCGTCCTCTGCGTGCTGATGGGGATGTCGGCCACGGCGTTCAACGTGTCGATGCAGTCGGAAATCATCACAGGCACGACTCCGGCGCAGACTTCCGTCGCGATGTCCATATTTTCCGGCATATTCAATTTCGGCATAGGGACGGGGGCGCTCATCGGCGGCGCGGTCTGCACGCATCTGTCAATCTCATTCATAGGACTCGTCGGCGGACTGACGGTGCTGACGGCTCTGCTTTACCGCAGGTTCGCGGCGCGTTCCTGAAAAAGAGGCTGACTGAAAAGTCCCGGAGGGACCGCGCCGGAGGCGCGAAATACCCCTGACAGGGGTCGCAGCAAATCTCAAAATGTTTTCGGGCAATTTCCATAGTTTTCCGGAAAAAACTTTTTACCTTTGCATTGTCAGTGGGGTTCCGCCATCGAAAGCGGGGCTCTGTTTATTTTTGTCGCATATCTGAAGTCGCTCCGTTTGCAAGCTGAACTTGACCGGGACGGCTTCTTAAACAACAAATGGCTATGGCTATTCATTATGTTACCCAGCAGGGTATGGACAAGCTCAAGAAGGATCTGGCCGACGCAATCGCCCAGCGTCCCGTGATTTCGGCGCAGATTGCCGAGGCGAGAGACAAGGGCGACCTTTCGGAAAATGCCGAGTATGAGGCCGCACGCGAGGCGCAGGGACTGCTCGAACTCACGATTTCAAAGCTTCAGGACCAGCTTGCGAATGCGAGGGTCATCGACGAGTCGCAGATAGGGACTGACAAGGTGCAGATGCTCAATAAAGTACGCGTGAAGAACCTTTCTCTCGGCAAGGAGATGGAATTCACCCTTGTCGGAGAATCCGAGGCCGACTTCACCAAGGGCAGGCTCGCCGCCACGACCCCGATAGGAAAGGCTCTTATGGGGCACGGGAAGGGCGAAATCGTCGAGGCGAAGGTCCCGTCAGGCATCATAAAATTTGAAATTCTCGACATAACCCTGTAATATGGCAACGCTTTTCACACGCATCGCCAAAGGCGAAATCCCTTCGTACAAATGTGCGGAGGATGAGAATTACTATGCGTTCCTCGACATAAATCCGATGGTTCCGGGACATACGCTCGTGATTCCGAAGAATGTCGAGAACGACTATATCTTCGCCCTCGACGACCCGACCTACCTCGGTCTGTGCGCTTTCGCGAAAAAGGTCGCTGCTGCGCTCGCCAAGGCTGTGCCGTGCAGGAGGGTGGGCGTCGCCGTGCTCGGAATGGAGGTCCCGCACACGCACATACACCTCGTCCCGCTCCAGAAGGAGTCGGATCTGGCCTTCGGGAAGCATACCGAGGTCGCCAAGGAGGAGATGGAGCGTATCGCGGCCGCCGTTTTCAGCGAGTTCAAGGCTCTGTAACCGCATATCACAGGATAGAATGTCTTTTATGAAAACAATTGCCAGAACATTCGGACTGCTGTCTCTGACGGCATTCGCAGTTGTCGCGCTTGCGGGCTGCTCCCGGGGGGCGGAGGTGACGGTCAGGGGGGAGTCCGGCCGCGAAATCGTGGTCAGGCCTCAGACTACGAACAGGAACATCGCACCGGACACCTTGTGCATAGGCAAGGCGGGGAAAGCAGCCTGCAGGCTGAAGATTGAAAAGGGTAAGCCGGAATTCATCGATGTCTATGAGGGAAAGTCTCGGCTCGCCTCGCTTCTGCTTTCCGCCGGAGACCGCGTGGAGGTCGTTCTCGACACTCTCGGGGGCTGCACCGTGAGCGGTTCCGAGGATTGTCTGAAGATGCAGAAGATAGAGAGGGATTTCAGGGAGACGTCGGAGAAGATGTCCGACCTCGCCTACGACCTTGACCGTGCGACGGACGATGCGGAGATTGCCTCGCTCAAGCGGGAGATGGGGGAGACCTATGTCGGCTACTACCGCAGCTGTGTCCGCTATGTCCTCGAGAACTGCCGTTCGCTCACCGTCATACCGGTTTTCCACCAGTCATTCTCCGGAGAACTTCCGGTGTTCGGGCAGGAGACAGACGGGATTACGATGCTGAACGTCGCCGACTCGCTCGCGACGGTCTATCCGGACTCGAAATATGTCAAGGCTCTCAGGGAAGAGGCGAAGAAGCGGATGGACTATATGGCTCTGCTCAACAACATCCGCAATGCCGAAGCGGTCTCTTTCCTCGATGTGGAGCTGCCGGACATCACGGCGGCGAAAAGGAAGCTCAGCGAAGTGGACGCGCCGCTCGTGATGCTGCATTTCTGGACCGCGTCCGACCCGGAGCAGTGCCGCTTCAATCTCGACGTGCTCAAGCATTTCTACGACAAATTCCACTCCCGTGGGCTGGAAATCTATTCCGTGGCTCTCGACCTCGACAAGACCAACTGGGCGAAAGTGGTCAAGGGACAGAATCTCCCGTGGATAAATGTCTGTGACTCAAGAGGCGTCGATTCTCCGTACATCGGCCAGTACAACGTCACTCAGCTGCCGGCGTCCTATTTCATCAGCCGGGGCGAACTGGTCGATGCGAAAGTCACCGACGAAAAATCTCTCGACCAGCTGCTGAACAAACTGCTGAAGTAGTCAAGCGTACAGTAAGCAGTCAAGCGAACTATATACCGCAAAGCAAGCATTCAATCTGCAGCACAAAATCCACCTCCGTTTTTCCGTCGCTTTGCCAGTAATTTGTAGCGCGTCCTCCAGAAGTCAATGCCTGGGCAACAAAGTTTTCGGTCAGCCCCGCCACTCGCATCAGCTGCGCCAGAAGATGCGGAGGCGGGTGCAGAGCCAGGTGGCCAGCATCATCAGAAGGGTGAGCAGGACTCCCTGCATGACTCCCCAGAAAGGTGAGCCGGCGGCGAGATTGCCGAGCAGGGGCATGACGCCGGTCAGCGAGAGAATGGGCCCGATTACAAGCCCCGTCACCGTGTAGGCGACCATCGGATTCTGGCCGACTTCGGAGAGGAAACGGCATTTCAGCCCGGCGTTGAGTTCGGCGCTCAGCAGGGCGGAGACGACGAGGATTCCCATTCCCGCGGTCGTGAAGAGGTAGGAGAGGTTGCAGTGGTCCTTGGTAATTCCGCCATCGATGGGGTCGAAAAGCACGCCGGCCATCAGAAGACCGAAACCTATATAACCGACTGTCGCCCAAACCGATTGGGTGACTTTTTTCGTGACTGCGAGAAATGCTCCCGCGAGAGCTGCCGAAATCAGGAAGTCAGCGAGCACGTTCCGGGTGTAGAGCCCCCACAGCTGGATGACCACCGCGGCGACCGCGATGACCGAGGCCGGAAGCCAGACATTCTCTTCTCTCGCGGCATTCCGTTCAGGAGCCTTTGTGAATCTGAGGATTATGTCTCCGACGACCGAACCGGCAAGCACGGGAATGAGGTACTGAAGGAATGACCATTGGAATGCCCAACCGATTATGGACGGGACATCCGGGACGAAAGCGACGGCCTGCGGAGCGTATGACGACACGGCCTTCACCGCCGCCACCATCGCGATGCACAGCCACCGGAGGGCGATGCTGTCGCGCGTGAGCAGCCAGACGAGGCCGCCGAAGAGCGACACGACCGCGAGAATCATTATTATGATGTCGCTCCCCGTCGTGATTTCCACCCCGAAGACGAATCTCTGCATCAGCGTGCAGGCGGCGAGCAGTACGACTCCCGAGAGGTTCACCGCAGCCCGGACCCATGCCTTTTCCGAATTGACCCTCATCAGCGCCAGACAGAGCGAGCCCCAGATGAGCATCCGGAACAGCGACTGCGCCCACATCGGCCGCGCACTTGCTCCCAACCTGTACGAATTTCCGAGTATTACGGCGAAGACCGTCAGGACGAGCCATCTTTTGACGAGTCCTCCGCATATTTCTCCCAATCCCATCCCTCTTGAGATTTTCTTTCTCAGCGAAAACGGCAGCGCCGCGCCCATCGACAGCAGGAAGAACGGAAACACCAGGTCCACCCAGGTGATTCCCGGCACATTCGGGTTGAAGTCGTAGGTCGGTGGCGGAGTCTGAGCGTGGAACATCCATCCCGGCAAATCAGAGAAATATCCGATGTTGGCGCTGAGCACCATCCCGATGATTGCGATGCAGCGGAGTATGTCGATTGAAGCTATTCGTCCGGAATTAACGACAGTTTTTTCAGTTTTCATAAAATTCAGATGTCTTTAATCATGTGTCCCCTCAAACGCCCAACGCCCAATTCCCGCAAAATACGAATAAATTTTAATATATTTATAAAATTTTGTAACTTTCGGAACGATTTGAATAAATTTTCTTAAAAATAGGGATATGAAAAAGATAATATTGACAATTCTGTCGATTTTTGTGGCGTTGGCCGCTTATGGACGGACGGTGACGGGAACGGTGGCTTGCGAGGGAAAGGGCGTGGCCGGGGTGGCCGTGTCGGACGGGCACAGCGTCGTCGTGACGGACTCTAAGGGCAGGTTCCGCATTGAGATTGCTCCGGAAAGCCGTTTCGTCTTCATTTCTACGCCGAGCGGGCACATAAGCCCTTCGCGCGGGACGGGGTGCTGGTGGCAGAGGATTGAGGCGAAGAAAAAGGTCTATGACTTCACGCTGGAACGCAACCCTAAGGACGACACGCGGCACAACCTGATTGTGATTGCGGACCCGCAGATAAGCGATGCCGAAGAGTTTTCCGGGCTGCGGGAAAACGCGGAATATGTCCGCCAGTGTGCGGAAAAGGTCTCCGGGGACTACACCTTCGGGCTTTGTCTTGGCGACATTGTAGGCTGGAACCACAAGCTCTATCCTGAGTACAACGAGATTATGGACGCGACCGGCGTGGATTTCCGGAAGGTCATCGGCAACCACGACATGACCAACTACGGACGCTCGTTCGAGGGCTCGACCAGGGACTTCGAGGCGATGTACGGGCCGACTTACTACTCGTTCAATGTCGGGAAAGTGCACCACATCGTGCTGAACGACAACTTCTATGTCGGCAAGGACTGGTACTACATCGGCTATCTCCCTGAGGAGCAGCTGCGCTGGATGGAACAGGACCTCGCCCTCGTGGGCAAGGACAAGAAGGTGGTGGTCTCGCTCCACATCCCGACGACCCTGCGCGAGTGGGACAGGACTGGCTACAACTTCGACTTCAGCAAGATTGCGGACGTGATGTGCAACAAGAAGGCTGTCTATGACCTGCTTGCACCCTACGACGCGCTGATTCTTTCCGGACACATCCACACGGGAAACAACGAAATCATCAGCGACAGCCTTATGGAGCACAATGTCAGCTCGCTCGGCGGCGCCTGGTGGTGCGGCCCGGTATGCGTCGATGGCGGTCCCGCCGGCTTCAAACTCTACACATTTGACGGCACGGACGTGAAATGGGCTTACTATGGCTGCGGAACGCCTGAGGATTACAGGATGAAGGTCTATGTGAACTCTTCCCTCTATCCGGGAGAGGTCGTCGCGAATGTCTGGGACTATGACCCCGAGTGGAAGGTGGAGTATTTCGAGGACGGGGTGAAGGTCTGCGACATGAAGCGTTTCGAGGGCAAGGATCCGCTTGCCTGTGAACTCTACAGGGACCCGTCGTCGCTCAAGCGTGGCTGGGTGTGCGCTGTCCTGACACAGAATATGTTCCGTGCGCTGATGTCTCCGGAGGCGAAGACCCGCGAAGTCCGCGTCACCGACAGGTTCGGAAACGTGTCCTCGGAGACTTTCGAGTCGGCGGATGTGCTTGTCGTGGGCGGAGGAACGAGCGGTGTCGCTGCAGGAATACAGGCCGCGCGTTCCGGGGCATCGGCACTGATTGTGGAGGAAACCCCGTGGCTCGGCGGAATGCTGACGTCGGCCGGAGTCAGTGCGGTGGATGGGAACTACAGGCTTCGCGGAGGCATCTTCGGGGAGTTCTGCGACAGTCTGGCTGCCCATTACGGCGGCTACGATGCCCTGAAGAGCGGTTGGGTGAGCAACATCCTGTTTGAACCCCACGTCGGAAACGAAATCCTGCATCGGATGGCGGCAGGGGAGAGCCGTCTCGGGCTGAGGCATGGATATTCCTTTGAGGTGGCTGAAAAGACCGACGGCGGATGGACCGCTTCTTTCCGCGGCACTGACGGTGAGAGGCTTACGGTCAGTGCCAAGGTCATGATTGACGCTACGGAACTCGGTGACGTCGCGGCCGCGTGCGGGGTGAAGTATCATGTCGGAATGGACGCACGTTCGGAAACCGGCGAGCAGATAGCTCCGGAAAAGGCCAATGACATCGTACAGGACATGACCTATGTGGCGATTCTGAAGGATTACGGTCCCGATGCGGACATGACCATTGAGTGCCCGGAGGGATATTCTTCCGATATGTTCCTGAACAGCTGCAAGGGACCCCGGAGCACCGGAGCGACCCACGGAAGGGTTCTGTGGTCTCCGCAGGAAATGTTGGACTATGGCCGTCTGCCCGGCGGAAAGAAATATATGCTCAACTGGCCGATAGACGGCAACGACTACTATGCGAATGTCGTGGAGATGACCCCTGCGGAGCGTCTTGCCG